>NZ_JBEZXS010000035.1:0-94526 GCF_040638185.1 Streptomyces sp. NPDC026672 | reverse complement strand
CTCGGTGGTGCGGATGTGCACGCGGAGACGTCGGGTGTGTGTCACTTCGCGTACGACGACGAGGAGACCTGCATCGCCGAGGTCCGCTACCTGCTGTCACTGCTGCCGCAGAACAACCGCGAGAACCCGCCGCACGTGGAGTCCGGGGACCCGGTCGACCGGCGTGGTGAGGTGCTGCTGGACCTGGTGCCGGTCGACGGGAACCGGCCGTACGACATGGCGAAGGTCATCGAGGAGATCGTCGACGACGGCGACTACCTGGAGGTCCACGAGCGCTGGGCGCGCAACATCATCTGCGCCCTGGCCCGGATCGACGGGAACGTGGTCGGAATTGTGGCCAACCAGCCGCAGACCCTGGCCGGGGTGCTGGACATCGAGGCCAGCGAAAAAGCTGCGCGCTTCGTCCAGATGTGTGATGCCTTCAACATCCCCATCGTGACGCTGCTCGATGTGCCGGGGTTCCTGCCCGGTGTTGCGCAGGAGCACGGGGGCATCATTCGGCACGGTGCCAAGTTGTTGTACGCGTACTGCAATGCGACAGTGCCGCGGATCTCGCTGATCCTGCGCAAGGCGTACGGCGGGGCGTACATCGTGATGGACAGCCAGTCCATCGGTGCGGACCTGACGTTCGCGTGGCCCACGAACGAGATCGCCGTGATGGGCGCCGAGGGCGCGGCCAACGTCATCTTCCGCCGGCAGATCGCCGGGGCCGAGGACCCCGAGGCGATGCGTCAGAAGATGGTCAAGGAGTACAAGGCCGAACTGATGCACCCCTACTACGCGGCCGAACGCGGCCTGGTCGACGACGTCATCGACCCCGCCGAGACCCGCGAAGTCCTCGCCAGGTCCCTCGCCATGCTCCACACCAAACACGCCGACCTGCCCTCCCGCAAACACGGCAACCCCCCGCAGTAGCGGAGCGGCGCGGGTGCCGAGGGAGAGGGGAGCGTGAGGGCGGGGGATGGAGCTTCACCCGTTCTCCAACGCTTCTTTACTCGGGTCGGGCATCCTCTCCGCGACAGGTGCGCTGCACGACGAGCCGTGAGGAAGGACGTCCGGGCATGGTGCCGACGCTGACGGAACCCCTGAGCGGGGCGCTGCATGAACTCCTCACGGCCCGTTGCCTGGTGGAGCGCAACAAGGAACTCGCCCTCGCGCTGGTCGCCGGCGGTAATCGGGGCGAGTCGAACGCGCTCACCCGGCACTGGGCGCGGGACGGGGTGCCCCCCGTCGGGCTGCGGCTGACGTCCGAGAGCGTGCTCGCCGACGGGGACGCCGTCGCGCTGCGGGTGAGCGTGAACGACGGCCGGGCGGACTGGTCGCTGGTCGTGGAGCTCCGCTTCGACGCGGCGGGCCGGATCACCGAGTGTCACGACGTGCTGGTGCCTCGGGCTGCGGCGGCCTGACACCGGGTATCGCACTTCTTACGGGGCTTCGGTCCCGTCTCTTCGCGGTGGCGTGACTGTGTGGATGCGCGCTGCCGTATGCCGTTGGCTCAACTGTCGTACGGGAGGAGGGGGTTTGATGTCCGCGCAATCGGGGTGGGTTCGGCAGGGGCTATTACGGCGTAATGGCTCGGCGGGGCGATCCACGGTGTCCGGTACGCCCGTTGTGGTCGACGGGGGCGGTGACATGGCGGTGCTGTTCGCGGCCGGCCGTTCCGTACGGACCGATGCGGCGCGGGCGTTGTACGGGACGTTTCCCGCCTTCCGCCAGGAGTTCGACACGATGTCCCGGGCGGTGGACCAGCGGTTGCCGTTGCCGCTCGCCGCCGTGGTGTTCGCCCCGGAGGACGGGGTCGACGCCCGGTTGCTGCACCGCGCCGAGTTCGGGCGGGCCGCCCAGTTCGCCTACCAGGTGGCGTTGTACCGGCTGTGGCGGGAGCGGGGCGTGCCGGTGGGTGCGGTCGCCGGGGACGGCACAGGGGGTCTCGCGGCGGCGTACGTCGGGGGAGTGCTCGGGCTGGAGGAGGCCGTGCGGCGGGTGGTGTCGGGGCGTGGGGCGCGTGAGTACGGCGCCGATCGTGCCGAACGGGCGCTGCGGGCCGCCGGGTTCGAGCGGATCCTGTGGTGCGGGGTGCGTGACGAGGGGAGTGGTGTCGCGGGTTCCGCCGTGGTGACATCGGGGGTGCCGGCGCGCGTGCTGGGGTGAACGTGACGTCCGCGTACGTACGCGCTGTTGCTCCGGCTCATGGGCGGTGAGCGGGGTGTGCGGTGACGTCGCTCGGGCGGCTCGCGTCGTGGTTCACGGGTGTCGGCAGGGGGTCTGTTCAAGCAGCCAGTCCTGGGCCGCCCGCAGTACGTCGTCCTGGTGGCGGGCCACCGGGCGCGGGTCCTTGACGATCTCGACGTCCGGTGGGATCGGGCCGTTGTGGACACGGCCCGTCCGGTCCGCCTCCTTGACCTCGGTGAGGATCAGGACCGCTCCGTCGGACAGACGGTACGCCTTGTTCCCCGTGGGGCGACCGGCGGTCCGCTCGCCGAAGGACCGGGTTCCCGGGCGTCCCCGGAAGGCCACCACGACCATTTCCCCCGCACTGGCCGTTCGCTTCCCGGTCAGGACCGCTACCGGCGGACCGCTCCGGGCGATCGGCCGACCGCCTTTCCAACCGGCGGACTTGCCGTCCTGGTACGGGTCGCCGTGTTCGACGGACCAGACGGACTGCTTGCCGTCGGCGTCCACGAAGCTGCCGACCCTGCCGTCGCCCAGGATCGGCCCGACGACGGCGAGCATGGGCCATGCGCTGCCGCCGGTGTCCGAGCGCAGGTCCACCACCCAGCCGCAGGCCTTCCCCCGGTCGGCCTTCGCCACGGCGTCGCGGCCCTGGCGTACGTAACGGTCGTACGTCTTCTCGGAGCCCTGGACGCCGGGGAGCGACACATAACCGATGCCGCCGGGCAGCGGACGGCCGAGCAGGCCGTCGAACGACTGCCCGGTGTCGTCCAGGTTCTGCGCGGCATCCTGGGGTTCCCAGAAGACGCTGTGGCCGTCGGCCAGGGAACGCAGGGCCGAGTTGATCGCCCCGTAGGTGTCCGCCGGTTTCCGGGCGCCATGAGCCCGCGCGTACGCCGCCTCGCGTATGTCGGCCCAGTCCACGTGGTGGCGGAGGAGGGAGTGCTTCTCCATGATGTCCAGGGCCTTCGACAAGTAGGCCCGTGCGGCGGGAGACATGTCGTCGCGGGACGCGTCGTCCGATCGGTGTGTGCAACCGGCCGCGGTGACCACGACTGCGAGCAACACGGCACAGGTCGCGCCGCGCAGTGCATGCCGTCGCACCAACTGTCCCTCCAGGCACGTGAGTTCATGTGTCGTGAACAACCTTAAGCCGGACGATCAGGGGATCGTCTCGGGGAGGGGGCGGCTTCGGCGCGCCCGGTCGGCCGGGCGGTCCATGTCGCGCCATTCCGGGCGCAGGCCGGCCAGGTTCGTGGTGAGGGCATAGGCGGCTCCGCAGACGACGAGCACCGGCAGGAGTCCCGCGGAGGCCACGGCCAGGCCGGCGAGCAGGCCGCCCAGGGGGATGCCGGCCCAGGCGAGCGAGTCGCCGAGTGCGCTGACGCGGCCCAGCATGTGCCGCGGTACCCGTTCGAAGAGGACGGCTCCCAGCACCGGGTTGATGAAGCCCGCCCCGAACCCGCTGACGGCGAAGACCGCCAGGACCGCGCCGAGTGGGGCGTCGGCGGCGAGGATCAGGAACCTGGGCGCGCCGGCCAGCAGGAATCCGGCGAAGAACACGAATCTGCGGGGCAGTCGGTGCGCGGCCGTCGCCGCGATGAGACTGCCGGCGACGGCGGCGGCACCCATCACGCTGCCCATCAGACCGATCGCGGTCGGACCGTTGCCCGACTCCCGCACCCACACGGGCACGAGCACCGTGATGAAGGCGGCGTCGAGCAGGTTGGTCACCCCCACCACGACGATGACGACGAGCAGCAGCATCTCGCCCCGCAGGAAGACGAACCCCTCTGCGAAGCGCCGCCAGTAACCCGGCTCCTTCTCTCCCGCGGCAGGTGCGCCCTCCGGCGTCGCGTGCCCCATGCCGCGGGGCAGGACGAGGCCGATGATCACCGAACCGAGGGCGAAGCAGGCCGCGTTGACGACGAGCCCCGTCAGGGGGCCGAGCAGTGCCACGAGGGCGCCGCCGGCGAGGGGGCCGATGGTGGAGGCGAGTCGCTCGGTCACACCGGACAGGCCGGTGGCCCTCTCCAGCGGCACCCCGCCGCGGTCGGCCGCTTCCGGGACCATGACCTCCTTGGCCAGGTCGCCGGGGCCACGGACCGCGCCGATCACCGCGACCAGGGCGAGCAGGAGGGGGAAGGACAGGACGTGCAGGGCGTGGCAGAGGGGGAGCGCGGCGGCCGCGGTCGCGCTCGCCAGATCCGTGGTCCAGGAGACGGCTCTCGGGCCGATCCGGTCGACCAGCGGTCCGGTGAGCGCCTTGGCCAGGACGTAGGGGGCCATCTCGCAGAAGGCGACCAGCCCGGTTCTGGTGGCACTGCCCGTCGTGACGAGGACGAACCAGGGCAGGGCCACGGCCGACACTCGGGTGCCCGTCAGGGACACGGCCATGGCCGTGAGGACGCCGCCCAGCGGCCGCAGGGAGCGTCCTGTCCGCGGAGGCGGAGGCGGAGGGGTGCCGGGTTTCGTCGAGCGCCCTCTCACCGGGTCTTCGTTTCGGAGGTCTCGGATGTTTCGGAGGTCTCGGACGGCGACTGGGGGCCGGGGACGTCCAGTTCGGGCAGGAGATGGCTGATGAAACCGACCCGCCTGGCTCCTTCCGGGGCGTTGGCCGCTTCCTCCGGGGTGTCTCTCCGGTAGCGGGCGACGACGGCCCACAACTCCTGGCGCAGGGCGAGTGCTTCGTCGGGTGTGAGCCGCAGGGCCAAGTCGCTCAGGTCGAAGGTGTCCGTCCATTCCCGGGGCATCGTCTGGAGTTCGTTGAGTGCCTGCTGGGTGCGGAGGGCGTAGACGGCGGCGACGGACTGGAGATAGGCCAGGGTGGCCTCGGGCTCGCGGTCGGCCAGCTCTGGGTCGTTGAACTCGGTTATCTGGTGCATGGCACGCCACCAGCGCTCGCGTGCGTTCCCGCGTTCCGTGTCCTCCTCGACGAAGCCGGCCGCACCGAGCTGGCGCAGGTGATAGCTGGCCGTTCCGGAGTTCACGCCCAGGCGCTCCGCGAGCCGGGTGGCCGTCGACGGGCCGTACTTCCGCAGCAGCCCGACCAGTTGGACGCGCACCGGGTGTGCCAGGGCTCGCAGTCCCTTGGCGTCGAGCACCACCGCGTTGAGTTCGGCCCTCGGGTCGTCCGGGGCCTTCGACGTGTCAGCCATGCGTCCAAGCTAGACCGCAAAGAGTTCTTCGCAAAGAGATTTTTGCGAAGAACTCTTTGCGGTTCTGTTCGAGGAGCGGTGAGTGGGTAGTGGGTCATGGTCCTGGGGTGGGTTGCCGATCGGTCCACGCGAGGGGGATGTCGTCGACGTCGGGGGCCGGGTCGTCGGTGGCCCAGTGGACGTAGGTGTCGGGGCGGACGAGGAGGGCGGTTGCCGGCGGGGTGGTGGAGGTGGGGGTGGCGTGGGTGAGGGTGACGTGCGGGGGGAGGGGGGTGGTGGGCGGGATTGTGCCCGTGAGGTCCAGGAGGAGTGCGTGGCCCGTGGTGAACAGCGTGGACAGGCGGGTGGGGCCGGTCTCGGTGAGCAGGTCGGTGTCGGGCAGACGGTGGCCGGTGAGGGGGTGGTCGCCCGGGAGGTCGTAGCGCAGGGCGAGGCCGGACATCAGGCCGGCCAGGTGGCGGTTGGTGTCGGGCAGGCGGAGCAGGTCGGTGACGATGTCGCGCAGGGCGGCCACGTCCTCGCCGGGGTTCGGGTCGGCCAGGACGCGCTGTGCCGACGTGTGGTGCAGGACCTGGGCCCCGACCGGATGCCGTTCGGAGTGGTAGGTGTCCAGGAGGCTGCCCGGCGCCCGGCCCCGGACGACCGCGGCGAGCTTCCAGCCGAGGTTGAACGCGTCCTGCATGCCGAGGTTGAGGCCCTGGCCGCCCAGCGGCGGGTGGATGTGCGCGGCGTCGCCCGCGAAGAGGACGCGGCCCGTGCGGTACTGCTCCAACTGCCGTGTGGCGTCGCTGAACCGGGAGGAGTTGTCGATCGTGCCGAGGGTGGTCTCCGCGCCGTACACGACCCGCAGCGCGGTGGTGATCTCCTCGGCGGTGACGGGGGCCTCGCGTTCGGTGTCCTGGGTGCCGCTGGTGAGCCCGAAAGTGAAGCGGTAGCGGTCGCCGCCGAGCGGCGCCAGCATGGCCCAGTGGTCCCCGGCCTGCCGCAGCAGGGTGCTCATGTGCCCCAACTGCCGTGGCACCAGCGGCGATACGGCGGTCAGGCGGATGTCGGCCAGCACCGACTGACGGGTCCCTGGCCGGCCGGGGAACGGCAGCCCGAGCAGTGCGCGGACCGTGCTGTGGCCGCCGTCGCACGCCACCAGGTGACGCGCCCGCACCCGTTGACCGCCCGCCGTCACGGTCACGCCCTCCTCGTCCTGCTCCACCCCCGAGACCGCGGCGCCGCGCACGACACGCGCCCCGGCGGCGGTCGCCCGCTCCTGGAGCACCTCCTCGATCTCCCACTGGGGGACCGGGACGGGGAAGGGGTGCCGGGTCTGCCAGGGGGCGCAGTCCAGGGGCACGGGCAGGGCCGCGAAGTGCCCGCCCACCGGCTCCCGCGGTGTCGCCCGCTTCAGCAACGGCTCCAACAGCCCACGTGCGTCCAGCAGTTCGGAGGTGCGGGGCTGGAGCGAGCCGCCCTTCACCTGCTCGACGCGCCGGTCCAGCTTCTCCAGCACCAGGGTCTCGACCCCGGCCAGGGCCAGTTCGTACGCCAGCGTCAGCCCGGTCGGGCCGGCGCCCGCGACGACCACCTCTGCCGTGCTCTCCGTCAGCACCTGTGTCCCCTCTCGTCCGCATTGTGCGGTCATGTTCCGCTTCCGTATTTGTCGCCCGAGGGCAAATGTATACCAGGTGCAGAAATACTCTGAGGGCAATGAGTTGTTACAGTGGGCCCGTGGACGGCAAGCCGGGGCTGAGGGAGCGGAAGAAGCAGCGCACGCACGCGGCGATCTCCGAGGCGGCGATCGCGCTGTTCCTCGAACACGGCTTCCAGCAAGTCTCGGTCGCCCAGGTGGCCGAGGCGGCCGAGGTGTCCAAGCGCACGCTCTTCGCCTACTTCCCGGCGAAGGAGGACCTGGTCGTGCACCGCCTCGCCGACCACGAGACCGAGCTCGCCCGCGTCGTACGGGCCCGCCCGGCCGGTGCCGACCCGCTGGCCGCCGTACGGGAGCACTTCATCGAGGGGCTGCGTGAGCGGGACCCCATCACCGGGCTCAACGACCTGCCCCAGGTCCGCAGGCTCCACCGGATGATCCTCGACGCGCCCTCGCTGGTCGCGCGGATGGAACGGTTCAAGGCCGGTGCCGAACGCGCGCTCGCCGAGGCGCTGCGCGACACGGCGGACGTCCCGGAGCTCACCGCGCGTCTGGCCTCCGTCCAGATCGTCGCGGTGCACTGGGCGTTGGCCCAGGACAACGCCGAACGCCTGGCGTACGGGGAGTCGGCCGACGAGCGCCACGCCGGTGCGGTCGCCGACGCGGAACACGCGTTCACGCTGCTGGAGAACGGGTTGCGGGACCTGCCCCGGCAGGGGTGACAGCAGGGACGCCAGGGATGCCAGGAGCGGCCCGGGAATCCGTCGGCGGGTGAGAACACCTGGCCGGGGCGCCCTGTAACGTCAGGGACGTCATACGGACGGGCAGGGCGGGTCGGAGCGGGAGCGGGTCGGGGCGATGGTCGATATCGGGGACACGCTCGACGAGGCCGCGGCCGCGCACTTCACCCGGCCGGTCCCCAAGTCGGCGCAGGCCCAGATGCGTTATCTGGTGGGCCAGTTGAAGGGGACCAGGGCGGTCGCCGAGCTGCTGGGCGTCTCGCAGCGCACGGTCGAGCGCTATCTCACGGGCCAGCTGAAGCGGCCCCGCCGTGACCTGGCCGACCGGCTCGCGGCCGAGACCCGCCGGCGCTGGCAGCCTCGCGTACGGCGGCGGGCGCGGCGGCAGGCGGCGGCCACGGGCGGCATCTTCGTGTCGACGCGGGCCCGCTTCGGGTTCACCGCGGCACCCGGCAGCAGCGACGACCCCCGCGTCCGCCACCTCAACCAGGCCCTGCCGCCCGACTACGCGGCCCGCCTGTTCGCGGCCCAGGAGGAGGGCGCCACCGAGCGGCAGTTGCGCACGATCCTCGCCGAGGGGCTGGGCGAGATGTACTTCCGCGACCGTGGCCGCCGGGCCGAGGGACTGAGCGTCGAGTTCACCGACATCGAGCAGCTGGACCTCGACTACTAGGTTTGTCAGCTTTGTCGCCCGCACAGGGAACCGCCCCGGCGGGTGCGGGCTTCGCGGTCGTGGTGTTCGTGCTCGCCGGGGCGGTTCTCCTTCGGGTCAGTGGGCGCCGGCGCCTGCCTCGGGCTGCTGGGGCGGCAGGGCGTTGTACGGGTTCAGCGACATGGCTTCGCGCGGGACACCGGCCGGCGGGCCGGTCCGCGGGTCGGGGCTGCGGGGGACGTAGACCGGGGCGTCGTCGCGGTAGAAGAGGTCGATGTCGGCCTCCTCGCCGCCCACGATCAGGGTGTCCCAGGCGCCGCTCTCCTTGAGGGTGCGCAGGGTGGCCGGGGCGACCGTGGCGAGACGGTCGCGCAGTTCACCGTCCGTGGGCATGCCGGGCAGCCGCGGCGCCAGACGCTCCCGGATCGCGGACATCCGCTCCAGGAGCTCGTCGAGGTCGGTGCCGTGGGACTCCGGGGCCGTCCCGTGCGCGCGCTGCTGCGGGAGACCGGGCGCCGCCGCGGGAGCGGCCTCGCGGCCCCGTGCCGCGCTGTCCGCGATGATGTCCTTGATGGCGCGGGTGACACCCTGCTCGTCGGTGGTGACCATGGCGTTCCAGGCGCGGCTCTTGTGCCGGTACTGGAGCATGGACATCGCCGCCTCGTGCCGGATGAAGTCGGCGTCCCGCAGCGGCTTGCCGCGCCAGGCGCGGCTGAGCGAACGGGCGAGGGAAGTGGCGGACGCCAGACCGCTGTTGAGGCCGCGGCCCGGCCAGAAGTGGATCGCGTTGGCCGCGTCGCCGAGCAGGAACCCGTACGTCCCCGGACTCGTCGCGGTCGGGCGGGTGAGCTGGGCCGTGAACCGGGGGCGCTGCACCATGTCCAGCCGGAACGAGGTCACCGCGGACAGGTCGTCCTCCGCCACGCCGAACAGGTTCAGCCCCTGGAGGATCTCCTTCCACAGCGGCGAACTGCGCAGCAGGGCGGGCAGGAAGAGGGTTCCGTGGGTGGGGCAGCGGAACTCGTTGCCCTCGTCGCGGGTCATCAGACAGGGGCGGGCCGCGACGCACTCCTCGAAGACCTGGCGCACCGGGTCGATCCCGATGACGTTCTTGGCCTCCTCACGGGTCAGCCGCATGTTCAGGAAGCCCTCGCCGCGCAGCGAGTTGAGCAGGAACCGGTTCTGGGAGACGGTCAGCAGCACGCTCATCGGGTCCGACAGCTTCGACTTCACCCGCAGGCCGAGGACGAAGTCCTGGAGGTGTTCCCCGTCGAGGGAGTAGATCGAGGCGTCGGCGGCGCCGAAGCGGTCGGCGTAGAACTCACGGGTGCGGGAGCGCCCGCCCTCGGCGATGACCAGGACGTGTTCCCGGTCGAGCCGGTGGGTCTGGTCCTCGGGGTCGAACCTGCGGGGCACCAGCCGGATGGCGGACCGTCGGTTCGCCAGGTCCAGGAGCCGGTCCTCGATGTAGGCGATCCGGATGTTGCGGGGCGGGCGGCCGTCGACCGAGTCCGGTCCGACGGGCCACATCTCGGAGAAGTCCGCCGCGTCGTCGAACAGCGCCGACCGCACCTCGTCGGACAGCGCCAGGTACTGCCGGCTCTGGACGGTCACCACCTGCTGACGGCGGACGTTGCCGTCGGCCTCGCCCTTCCAGACGACGGTGGAGCCCTCCCGTGTCCAGCGGCCGTCGTACACGGTGACGGCGACCCGGCCGGGCAGCGCCTCCTCCAGCGACAGCGCGAACGCCAGCCCCACCGGACCACCGCCGCTGACGCTGACCCGCAGGACACCGGGATCGGCGGTGTCCACGCGGGGGGCGTCGAGCAGGGAGAGGTCCATGACCGTCTCCAGCGCCTCCTGCGCCTCGTAGAGGAAGGTCTCCTCACCGATGCGTATGCAGTCGTTGGGGCGCAGGACGTGCCGGGTGATCCGCTCCTCGTTGACGAAGGTGCCGTTGCGGCTCTCGCGGTCGTACAGGACGTAGGCGCCGTTCTCCTCGAGGATCTCGGCATGTTGCCGGGAGGCCCGCTGGCTCACGATCACCACGCTGTTGTCGCTCTTGCGCCCGAAGGTGAAGGGGGCACTGTCCAGAACAGCGCTCTGGCCCGCGAAGGGGCCGGTACGCCCCACAATGATCGATGGCACTCCACAAGCCTTTCGAAAATCACCGCGGGGCAACGTCGTTACCCGGCCGAGGGCTTCCCCGCACCCGACGGAACCGCGGCACCGAGTCCGAACGTACAGTTCGAAGGGTATCCGCCCCGCCGCCTGCCGGACACGCCATGAAGAGAGAGTGAGCTGCCCCGATGCACAACGAACGGACCGCGCCGGGAGACTCCGGAGGCGGACGGCTGGTGGCCGGACGCTACCGACTGCTGTCACGGCTCGGCGAGGGGGGCATGGGGACGGTGTGGCGTGCCCAGGACGAGACCCTGCGCCGGGAGGTCGCGGTCAAGGAGGTGCGCGCGCCCGTCGGTCTGAGCGAGAGCAACATCGCCCGGATGTACCAGCGGATGGAGCGGGAGGCGTGGGCGGCGGCACGGATCAGCAACCGCAACGTGGTGACGATCCATGACGTGGCCATGGACGACGGCCGCCCCTGGATCGTGATGGAACTGGTCCGCGGACGGTCGCTCGGCGACCTGCTCAAGGCCGAGGGGCCGATCAGCCCCCGACGTGCCGCGCAGATCGGTGTCGAGGTGCTGACCGCGCTGCGCGCGGCACACGCTGTCGGGGTCGAACACCGCGACGTGAAACCGGCGAACGTGCTGCTGGCCGACGACGGGCGGGTGGTGCTCAGCGACTTCGGCATCGCCGTGGTCGAGGGCGCCACCGCGCTGACCATGACCGGCGAGCTGGTGGGTTCCCCCGAATACCTTCCGCCGGAGCGGGCGTTGGGCCGTCCCTCCGGTCCCGAGTCGGATCTGTGGTCCCTCGGGGTGATGCTGTACGACGCCGTCGAGGGCACCTCGCCCTTCCGCCGCGCCACGGCGCTCAACACCCTGCGCGCGGTGGTCGATTCCGACCCCCCTGCCCCGCGCCGGGCCGGCCCGCTGACTCCGGTCCTCGAAGGGCTGCTCCGCAAGGAGCCCGGCGAACGGATGCCGGCCGACCTCGCGGCGGCGGCGCTGCGGGAGGTCGCCCAGGGTGCCGCGCCGGGGGCGGACGGGCCGGCGGAGGCTCCGGCGGGCCCGGCGGGGGACCCCAGGGCGGCGGCCCCCGGGGTGGCGGACCCGCGGGTGGCGACGCGGCTGGGCTCGGACACGACGGTCGACGAGACCCTGCCGGCCGGTTTCACGGAGACCCTCAGGGAGGCGGGGGATCCGCGCCTCGCGGAGGACTCCGCTCCCGCGGTGGGGGCGGCAGGGAGTGAGTCCGAGACGACCGCGCTGACGGAGGTGGGGAGGACCGCCGCCGTGACGAGAACCGAGCCCGCGGGTGTCGAGCCTCCGGGGGCCGGGTCTCAGGGTGCTGGGCCTGCGGGCGCTGGGCCTACGGGTGTTGGGCCTCGGGGTGCGGAGCCTGCGGGTTCTGGGCCTGCGGGGGTCGGGTCTCAGGGCGCTGGGCCTGCGGGCGCTGGGCCTACGGGTGTTGGGCCTCGGGGTGCGGAGCTTGCGGGTTCTGGGCCTGCGGGGGTCGGGTTTCAGGGGTCCGGGCCTGCGGGTTCTGGGCCTCAGGGTGTTGGGTCTCAGGGTGTCGAGCCTGCGGGTTCTGGGCCTCAGGGTGTTGGGCCTCGGGGTGCCGAGCCCGCGGGTGTTGAGCCTCCGGGCGGCGGGGTCACGGCCGTGGGCACCGCGGCCTTCGGGCCTACGGAGCCTCTTGCTCCGGTTGCCCCGCCCGCCACGTCGGCCACGTCCTCCACGCTTCCGACGGCCGCCGTGCCCTCGGTTTCCCCCCTCGCCCCGCCTTCCCCGGAGGGCCCCGCCCGCCGCAGGCCGCGCCTCGCCCTCGTCGCGGCGGGGGTCGCGGTGGGCGTCCTGATCGCGGCCGGGGCCGTCTACGCACTGGTGGACCGCGACGGTGGTGGCGGCGACGGCCAGACCCCCGCCGGCAACGGGCAGGGGCTGCGGGTCTCCGTGGCGGGGACGAACACGACGTACTCGGGTGCCTGTCCGCTGCCTGCCGCGCAGGCGCCGACGTTCACCGCCACGTTCACCTCGGACAAGCCACTACAGGTCTCCTACCGCTGGGTGTCCGAGGACGGTTCGGTGGTCGATCCGCACTGGCGCCTGCTGACGCTCGGCAAGGGCGACGCCGGCACCGGACGGGACACGGTGCGGCTGTCGGCGTACTCGGCGGCCGGGACGCTGGCCAGCAGGATCGGGGTGGAGATCAGACAGCCGTTCACGGGCGCATCCAACGAGGTCCCCTTCTCCGTGACCTGCGAAAACTGAGGAGAGGCCGCCCGCGGGTATACAAGAGAACAATGTTCCTTTAAGTTGCGGTGCAGGGACGACCACCGCGGCAGTCACGGCTGCCCAGGACGTGAAGGGACCAGCCACTCCCATGCACCGACGCCCATACACCGGCCTGCTCGCGGGCGCGGCCGGCGTGCTCGTGACGGCCGCGCTGATGGCTCCGCAACCGGCGCTCGCCGCGGCCGGAGCGGACCGCGCTCCGGCCGGCGGCGGCCGGGCGGACCGCCTCACCGTCACCACCGTCGCCAATCCGCGCCCGCAGCTCGTCAGCGGCACCGAGACCCTGCTGCGCGTGACACCGCCCGCGGGCGGGACACACCGGCCGACGGTCCGCGAGAACGGCAAGGACATCACCTCCGCCTTCCAGGTCCAGGAGGACGGCAGCTACCTGGGCCTGGCCCGCGGGCTGCGGCGCGGGGCCAACTCGGTGACCGCCACGGCCGGTTCGGCGCACGCCACGGTCCGCATCACCGCGCACCCGATCACCGGCCCGGTCTTCTCCGGCCCCCAGCAGCACCCGTACTTCTGCGAGACCACGGCCTTCGGCCTCGCCGAGGCGCGGGAGCCGGACTGCTCCGCGCCGACGAAGGTCACGTACCAGTACCGCACGCGCTCCGGCGACTTCAAGGCGCTCGCCGACCCGCGCGACACCCCCGCCGACCTGGCCACGGCCGAGGTGGACGGCAAGGACGTGCCGTACGTCGTGCGGGTGGAGAGGGGCACCATCGACCGGGCGGTCTACGAGACGGCCGTGCTGTACGACGGCCGCTCGCCCTCGCCGGTGCGCCGCAACACGAGCTGGAACGGCAAGCTCGTCTACTCCTTCGGCGGCGGCTGCAACGGCGGCTTCCACCAGGGCAACGTGACCGGCGGGGTCCTCAACGACCTCGCGCTGTCGCAGGGTTACGGCGTGGCCTCCTCCACGCTCAACGTCCTGGACCAGAACTGCAGCACGATGCTCTCCGCCGAGGCCGCGATGATGGTCAAGGAGCACTTCGTCAACGTCAACGGCCCGGTCCGCTACACCATCGGCTGGGGCGGCTCGGGCGGCGGCATCCAGCAGTACTCCATCGCCGACGCCTATCCCGGCATCCTCGACGGCATCGTGCCCGGCGTCTCCTTCCCGGACCCGCTGGCCGTGGAGCAGCGCGCCGGTGACTGCCGCCTCCTGGACCACTACTTCGACGGTGCCGGGAGCGGGTTCACCGAGGAGCAGCGGCGGGCGGTCGCGGGCTTCCTGGACTACGGCAGCTGCCGCTCGTGGGACAAGTACTTCGCCAACCGCCTGACACCGACGGACAGTTGCAACCAGCAGCTGGTCTCCGTCGACAACGCGGTGCCGGCGTCGCGGATGTGGGACCCGGACGTGCGTCCCGACGGTGTGAAGTGCAGCCTCCAGCAGCAGCTCGGCAATCAGCTCGGCATCGACCGGCGTACCGGCTTCGCGCCGATGATGTACGACAACACCGGTGTCCAGTACGGGCTTTCCGCGCTGCGGGACGGGACCGTCACGCCCGAGCAGTTCATTGCGCTCAACCGGTCCGTCGGCGGCTACGACCGGCTCGGCAAGCTCGCCGCCGCGCGCACGAGCGCCCCGGCCGACGCGATCGCGACCGCCTACCGCGAGGACATCATCCCGTCCGGGACGCAGGGGCTGCGCAGCACGCCGATCATCGACCAGCGCACGGACCTGGACCGGGCGGGCGAGCTCAGCGACATCCACACCACGCAGTGGTCGTACGCCGTGCGGGCGCGGCTGGTGAAGGCCAACGGGTCGGCGGCCAACCAGGTCATCATCGAGAACGGGCCCGCGCCCGACCAGACGGCGGCGGCGCAGGCGTACGCGCTGCGGGCCATGGACCAGTGGCTCGCGAACATCGCCGCCGACGGCAGTGGGCGCGATGCCCGGGCCAAGGTGCTCGCGGGCAAGCCGCGGGGGCTGGGCGACGGCTGCTACGTCTCGGCGGACCGGCGCATCGACGCTCCGCTCACCTATCCGGCGTCGGGAGCGTGCGGGGAGCTGTACCCCGTGGGCTCGGACCCGCGGTGGGTGGCCGGGGAGTCCCAGGCGTCCGACGTCCTCAAGTGCCGGTTGCGGCCGGTCGATTTCGGTGAGTACGGCGTGCCGTTCACGGCCGCGCAGAAGAAGGCCCTGCGCGCGGTCTTCCCGGCCGGTGTCTGCGACTGGTCGCGACCGGGTGTGGGACAGCAGCCGCCGATGGGCCCGTGGCTCGGCTACGGCGACGGAAGCCACGGCACGTTCGGCAACGCACCGGCCCCCAGGCCACTCGACCGGGGGTGAGTTCGCCGACCGGGGTGAGTTCGCCGACCGGGGTGAGCCTGCTGGCCGGGGTGAGCCTGCTGGCCGGGGTGAGCCTGCTGGCCGGGGTGAGCCTGCCGGTCGGGGTGAGCCCGCTGGCCGGGGGTGAGCCCGCTGGCCGGGGGTGAGCCGCGAGACCGCTGTTGAAACCTTGCGATCACTGTTCGGCCTCGCGCCTGCCGAGCCCGCGGCCGGGCCCGTCCGTCACGGACGGGCCCGGCCGCGTGTGGTCTACGGCGGGAGTGGTGCGGGCATGCCCGGTCGCCGTGGGCGGCTCGCCGCGGGGGGTGGTTGTGCGTGGTTCGCCGGCGGGCGGTCTGCCGTGCGTGGGTTCGCCTGCGGGTGGTTCGCCGGAAGCGGCTCGCCGCGCGGGGTGGCCGGGCATGGTTCACTGCGGGCGGTCCGCCGCGGGTGATTCGCCGTGCGTGGTTCGCCTGCGGGTGGTTCGTCGTGCGTGGTTTGCCCGTGGGTGATTCGCCGGAGGCGGCTCGCCGCGGGTTGTCTTCTGTTACGAGTGGTCCGACAGGAGGCCCGTGAGGAGGACCGCGAGGCCGCGAGCCAGGCCGTCGCGGAAGTTCCTCGGTGGGGTCGGTTTGTGCGGTGCCGTGGGCGTGTCCTCGACGGCGCCCGGTGGGGAGGCCAGGGGCCACCAGCCCGCCAGGTACGCGCTCGCCAGGACGACGAACTCGGAGGCGGCGGCTGTCTCCAGGCCCGGCACCCGGTCGGCCAGGAGCCGGGCCGCCTCCAGGTTGCGGGTGACGGCCTGCGCCCTGAACGTCGTCATCACCGGCGGCGGCGCCCCCTCCCTGAGCAGGGAGCCGAGCGCGCTCATCAGCTTGCACAGCTCCGGGCGGCCCGCGATCGAGTCCGCGAGCACGTCGGCCAGCACCGGCACCGGGACGTCGGTGCCGGACGGCGGCAGCTCACGTTCCAGGCGCTCCAGCCACTGCGCCCACTCCCGGTCCAGCAGCGCCAGGAACACACCCTCGCGGGTGCCGAAGTAGCGCAGGATGTTGGAGTTGGCGCAGCCGACGGCGCGGCCGATCTCCCGCAGGCTGATCTCGGCGACGCCGGCCTCGCCCAGCAGGCGTTCCGCCGCGTCGAGGATCTCGCGCCGGCGCACGTCCTGCTGCTCGGGACTGCGGGCGCGCCGGAAGGCGGGTGCGGCGTCGTGCGTCAAGGGAACCTCCGTCTCCACGGCCGACCAGCCTAAGCGGTCACGGGGCGAGCGGGCCTTGGCCGGAACCTTGGCCGTGACATCACCTGTGCCACTAGATT
The DNA here is from genome assembly GCF_040638185.1 of Streptomyces sp. NPDC026672. Taxonomy (NCBI): domain Bacteria; kingdom Bacillati; phylum Actinomycetota; class Actinomycetes; order Kitasatosporales; family Streptomycetaceae; genus Streptomyces; species Streptomyces sp. NPDC026672. The sequence continues at coordinate 78,146 of NZ_JBEZXS010000035.1, read as the reverse complement.
TGGTGGCATGACGGCCATCACCCTGCGGATCCCCGACGCCATGGACAAGCCCCTGCGTGACGCGGCGGCCCACGCCCCTCACGCCTCGTCGTTGAACGACTACATCCTGCGGGCCGTGCGGCGCCAGATGACGCTGGACGCGGCCCGGAGGCTCGCCTCCGTCGCCCCGCTCGACCTGGAGGGCGAGGGCGACATCACGTAACGCGGAAACCCCGCCCCCGGTGACCGGGAGCGGGGTTTCTCATAGAGCGCCGGGCAGGCCTTGCACCTGCATTTCCCCGCAGGAAGCGGGGCGTCTTTCCTTGGACCACCAACGCACTGTGCGCTTCCCGGTGTTCGAACCGGTGTGCACAAGATCCACCTTACCCCATCCGTGGGGGTGTCCCGCACCACCCGTCAGTCGGCGCTCAGCTGGTCCACCTCCGACCGGAACAGCCGCTCGACGTTGAAGCCCGTCCCCTGGAAGTGGCCCGCGAGTTCGAGGGACAGGACGCCGTGCAGCCGGCCGAGTCCGGCACCGTCGGCGGCAGGGTCGTCCTGGTTCCGTGAACGATCGGCGGCCCGGCACCGTATCGGTTTCGCGGGTGATCACGGTGTCCTTCCGGGAGGCGGGGAACAAGTGGTCGCCGGCGACGGTGCCGACGGGGCGGCAGGTGGTGGGGCAGTAGCTGACTGGCAGCAAGTGGCGGCCGAAAAGCGCGACTTGGCCGGCGGACGCGTTCCTAGGCTGCACGAACCGCGGCGGAACGTGATCAGACCGAGAGGACACCCACCATGGCGCTCCTGCGTCGTGACGATGCATGCGCCCGGATCGACAAGGCCCTCGGAGCCTGCGCCGGCGGTACGGCCGGACTGCTGCTCGTGGAGGGGGCGGTCGGCTGCGGCAAGACCTCGTTGCTCCAGTACGCGGCCGACGGCGCCGTCGGCCGCGGATTCACCGTCGTCCGTGTCGCCGCCGGTCCCGCGGGACGCGACCGCTCCCTGCTGCACCGGCTCACCGCGGCCGTGTCCCAGGTGGACGGGGGCGCGGCGCCGAGCACGGGCCACGGACCGGGTCCCGGCCGCTACGCCGGGCCGGTCGACGAGCACTCCGCCGCGTTCGCCGCCCGGCTGCACGCGGCCTGCGCGCGCGGTCCCCTCCTCCTGTGCGTCGACGACGTGCAGGACGCCGACCAGGTCTCCCTCGCCGACCTGCTGCCGGTGGTCCACGGACTGCCCGGTGCGCCCCTGCTCACCGTCCTGACCCGGTTGCCGCACCACCGCACCGACGGCTTCAGCCTCTTCACCGAGGTGCTGCGCCATCCCGGCTTCGACCATGTCCTGCTCGGCCGCCTCGACGCCGACGCCACCGCCGACCTGGCCCGCCACTGGGGCGGTCCGGCCGCACCGGATGCCGCCGCCCGGCTGTACCGGCTCAGCGGCGGCAATCCGCTGCTGCTGCGCGCCCTGCTGGCCGAGGCCCGCTCCGCCGGCGGCGGGCGGGAGACGCTGTACGAACCCAGGCCCGGCGGCGCGTTCGCGCAGGCGTACGCCACCTGCCTGAGCCGCAGCGGCTCCGCCGTCCGCCGGCTGGCCCTCGCCCTCGCCGTCCTCGGCCCGCACGCCGACGCGTGCCGCGCCGCCCGGCTGGCCGGGCTCGACGCGGACTCCGCGAGCCTCGCCCTGGAGGCCCTCGACGCGTCCGGCCTCGCCGTCGCCGCCCAGCTGCCGCATCCCGCCGCGCAGGCCGTCGTGTTCGCCGCGGTGTCCCCCGGGGACCGGCGCGCCCTGCACCGGGACGCCGCCCTGCTGCTCCATGACGAACTCGGTGAACCGGCCACCGTCGCCGACCAGTTGATCGCCGCCGGTACGGCGTCCTGGCCCTGGGAGATCCAGGCCCTGCGGGACGCCGCCCGGGACGAGAACGACCCGCACGGCGACCCCGAGCGCGCCGAGGCGTTCCTGCGGCTGGCCCGCGCCGGCTGCCCTGACGACGTCACCCGGGCCCGCATCGACCTCCAACGTGCCGATCACGCCTGGAGGTTCGACCCCGCCGCCGCCCACCGGCGGCTCGACGAACCACTCGCCGCCCTGCGGGCCGGCCGCCTGACACCGGCGGACGCCGAGCGGCTGGCCCGCCAACTGGCCGTGCAGGGCCGGGTGGAGGAGGCGGACGAGGTCCTGGGCCGGAGCGGGTTCCCCGTACCGGCCCAGGGCTGTCCTTTCGCCGCCGAGGCCACCGGTGACCCGGCCGACCACACCCATCTGGCCGCCCGTGCCGCGGCACGCTGGCTGCATCCCCGCCCCGAGACGGAGGCCCCCGCCGCCGAACGCCTGCTGTTCCACACGTCGTTGACCCAGGCCACGTACGAACCCGTCATGCACGCCCTGCGCACCCTGGTCCAGCACCGGCCGCACAGCGCCGTCGCCTGGTGCGTCCGCCTGACCGAGCGGGCGCCCGTCCGGCACGCCGCCGGGTGGCACGCCGCGCTGGCCACCGCCCACGCCGAGGCGCTGCTGCGGCTCGGCGACCTCGCCGGCGCCCGCCGGGAGGCGGGCGCGGCCCTCGGCCGGCTCACCGGCTGCGGTGGACCGTTCCTGCTCGCCCCGCTCGCCGTGCTCGTGCAGGCGCTGACGGAACAGGGCGAGTTCGCCGCCGCCGCACAGCACCTGAGGTCCGCCCCGGCCGGCACGGAGCCCGGGACGACCGTGCACGCGCTGCAGTTCCTGCGCGCCCGGGGCCGCTACGACCTCGCCACGCAGCGCCCGGAGGCCGCGCTGGAGGAGTTCTACGAGGTCGGGCGGCGTGCCGTGGACTGGGGCATGGACCATCCCGGTCTGCTGCCCTGGCGCACCGATGCCGCGGAGGCGCTGCTGCGGCTGGGGCGGCCCGCCGAGGCCCGCGCGCTGGTCACCGAACAGTTGTCCGTGCCGGAGGCGTGCGGTACGCGGGCGCGGGGCACGGCGCTGCGGCTGAGCGCGGCCACGGCGGACTCCCGCTACCGCAGCAGACTGCTGGGCGACGCGGTCGGTGTGCTCCGAGAGAGCGGTGACCGCCTCGAACTCGCGCGGGCCCTCGCCGACCTGGGTTTCGCCCTGCAGATGAGCGGTGAGGGCAACCGGGCGGGGACGATCACACGGCGGGCCTGGCAGCTGGCGACCGACTGCGGCGCCGTACCGCTGTGCGAGCAAATCCTCCCGTCCCGCGGCCCGGAGAGCACGGCGGTGCGCACGGCACCGAACGACGACTCGGACCGGCTGAGCGACGCTGAGGTGCGGGTGGCCGCCTTCGCGGCGCAGGGCTACACGAACCGGGAGATCGCCGCGAAGCTGTTCGTGAGCGTGAGCACGGTGGAACACCATCTCACCCGGGTCTACCGCAAGCTCGACATCTCCCGGCGCCGCGACCTGCCGGCCAACCTGCGCATCGGGCTGGTCGAGTCCATGGCGTCCGACGTCTGCTGAGAGCGGATGCTCCCGGGCGTCGGCGTTCTGCGGGATCCGGTGCTGCCCGGCGCGTCCTTCGACGCCCGGTGTTCGCCGGGGACCGGTGTCGTCCGGGGGCCGGTGGGTTTCGGTGCCGGCGCTTTCGCACGGACGGTGTGACGGGCGACGGACGACCGACGACGCTGTCGGCCGGCCGCGGCGAACCGTCCGCGGAGGGGACGCGGTACTACCGGATGAACTCCGTCGGTACCCGTGGCGGCCACTGGCCCACGGTGAGCATGCCCAGCGAGTGGGCGCGGGCGACGAGGGCGGCGCGGTTGGGTGCCTTGAGCTTCCGGAGCATCAGGCCGATGTGGTACTCGACGCCCTGGCGGCTGAGGTAGAGGCGCGCGGCGAGCTGCACCGTGGAGGCGCCCGCGGCCACGCCCTCCAGGACTTGTGCGTCGAGCTTGCTCAGCAGCAGCCGCTCCCGCGGGTGCACCACCGGCTCCTCGGCCGCCGCGGTGGCGTTCTCCTGGTCGGGCCGCACCTGGACGATGATGCCGGCCAGGCCGCCGTTGGTGTCGTGCACCGCGATGCCGGTGAGGCCGGCGGAGAACACCAGACCCGAGTTGACGAGTCCGACCATTCTCTCGTCGAAGCGGTTGCACCGCCCCTCGGAGAGCCGGGAGAAGTGCCGGTCGAGGTAGGACGGGGAGCTCGGATGCAGCAGTTCGTAGAGGTTGCGGCCGCAGGTCTCGGCCGAGGTGCGGCCGAACTGGCGGGAGAAGTCCGGTTCGGCCGCGACGATGTGCCGTTCCGGGCTGAGGTGGGCGGTGTAGATGCGCCGCGCGGCACTGCCCGGCCGCGCGGCGTTCGCGTGCCGATGTCCGACAGCGAGGTAGTTGTTGCTCTTCCGGTCGGCGGAGTGCAGGACGTCGGAGGGGCGACTGGTCATAGCGACGTAACCGGCTTTCTTTGGACTGGTGCGGGGGGTGCTGCCTCGTTGCACGCCGGTATGCGCACGCCACCGGGTAAACGCCAACAGGCCATGCCCGACTGCACCATCGAACGCTTGTAGCTCTTTTGTGCGCCGCATGCGGGGTCGCTTTGGCCATCCACAGGGTCGCTTCAGCCACCCGTGGGCCCACCCCGGCCGTCCGGTCCGGTGCCCCTTTGCTCAACCGCTGCAGGGAACCAGCCGCCACACTCCCGGCCGCACTTCTGACCAGCCCTCCGGTGGATGAACGTTCCCCCGTACGCGGTCGAGCAAACGTTGCGCATACGACTCCAGGCACGGGTCGCGGAGCGCCGCTGCCTCCTCCAGGCAGTCCCCGAAATGCGCGGCGGCCGTCTCCGGGCCGCTGTTCTCCAGAGCCAGCAGACCCAGCACCCGGTGGGTCTCGTAGCGGCCCCGGGGGTCGTCGCCGACCGCCTCCAGAGCGGGGGAGAGGAGCGCCGCCGCCTCCTCAAGACCGCCCGCGTCGAGGTGCAGGTCGGCCAGCCCGACCAGGGCCCGGCCGCGTTCCACGGCCGCCGGGGCGGCGTCGGCCGTCAGCAGCGCCCGCTCGTAGAACTCGCCGGCCGTCGTGAGGCGCTGCCGCTGCCAGGCCAGGTCGCCCAGCGAGCGCAGCAGCCGGGCCTCGGCGGCCAGGTCCTCCTGCCGCTGGGCCGCCTCCAGGGCCAGGGTGTGGCAGACGTCCCAGGCGTCCCAGGACGCCATGGCCTCCAGGAAGCCGGTCATGGCGTCCGAGAGCCGGATCGTCTGCTCCCACAGCCCTGCCTCGTGGCAGCGGCGCACGACGTCCACCAGACCGTCCTGGCAGCGGCCGAACCACTCCGGGCGGGGGCCGTCCGGTCCCTCGCCGTCGTACGCCTCGCGCAGCTGCCGGGTGAACTCGGCCGCGAGCCGGGACGTGGCCTCGCGCGCCTCCGGCTGCGGGCTCTCGGCGGCAAGGCACTCCAGGGCCATCAGCCGCCACAACGGGTGCAGCCGGTGGGTCCCGCCGTGTTCCGGGCCGTCCGCCACCGGGTTCAGCAACTGAGCCCGGGCCAGGTCGTCCAGCAGCGCGCCCGTCTTGACGACGTCCTCGCCGAGGACTGCGGCGGCGGTGCGGGGCCCGAAGGGGCCCTCGGGTATCAGGCCCAGCAGCCGGAACGCGCGCTGCAGCTCCGGCTCGGCCTGCTCGTAGCCGGAGTACAGCTGGTAGCGGAAGGCGGGGAAGGCCAGGGTGAGTTCGGACATCCGGCGGTGTTCGTCGCGCAGCCGTGTGGCCAGGGTCTCCAGGTCCCAGTTGGGGCGTGAGGCCAGCCGGGCGGCGGCCGCGCGCAGGGCCAGCGGCAGGCCGCCGCACAGCGCGACGATCTCCCGTACGGGCGTCCTGTCGTCGCACGGCGGGAGCGGCCGGCCCGCCGCCGCGTCGATCAGCTGCCGGGCCTCCTCGTGGGACAGCATGCCGAGTTCCAGCACCCGGTCGGTCAGTCCGGTGGGCACCTGGCGGCAGGTGACGAGCGTGGTGCTGCCCGGTGTCTCGGGCAGTAACGGCCGTACGCGTTCGGCGTCCTCGACGCCGTCCAGGATCAGCAGGACGCGCCGGTTCTCGGTCAGCCGGCGCAGGACGCGGCGCAGCCGTTCCTCCCCGGACGGCAGCGGCCCCTTCACCCCCAGCTGGCGCAGCAGCCGCGGCAGCGGCCCGGCCGGATCCGCGGGGTGCGTGCCGTCCGGCGCGCCCCGGCCCAGCTCGACGAAGATCCGGCCGTCGGGGAACCGGTCGCTCAACTCGTGGGCGGCGGCGAGCGCGAGGGCGCTCTTACCGACGCCGGCCGGACCCGCCACCACCACGCAGCCGCCGGTGGGAACGTCGTGCAGGAGGCCGCTGAGCCGGTCCAGTTCGTCGGCGCGGCCCACGAACAGCCGGTCGCGCTCGGGCATCCGGTCCAGGCTCAGACCGGGCGGGGGACCCTCGAGCTCGTCGTGCGGGACTGCGGCGGCCGCGACCGCCCCCGGGACGGTGCCGACGACGGTGACCGGCTCCCGGACCGGGACGGCGGCCGGCGCGTGCAGCAGTTCGGAGTCGCCGGCCAGGATGCGGCGGTGGAGTTCCTGGAGCTGGTGGCCCGGCTCGATGCCGAGTTCCGAGATGAGGTCGCGCCGCAGCTGGGCGAAGACGCGCAGCGCCTCCACCTGGCGGCCCGCCCGGTACAGGGCGGTCATCAGCAGGGTGTGGAACTCCTCGCGCAGCGGCATTTCGGCGACGGCGTTGTGGAGTTCGCCGATGAGCCGCTGGTGGTGGCCGAGTTCCAGCTCGGCGCGGATGCGCTGCTCCAGCGCGGCGGCGCGCACCTCGGCCAGCCGCACCGCGGTCCGGGTCAGCAGGGTGCCGTGCGGGGTGTCGCAGGCCAGTGGTGCCCGCCAGAGCTGGAGCGCGCGGCTCAACAGGTCTGCCGCGACGGCGTGTTCGCCGCGCTGGAGGGCCGCCTGCCCCTTCTGGTACAGCTCCTCGAAGACGGTGAGGTCGAGCTGGGCCGGGTCGATGTTGAGCATGTATCCGGGCTGGCGGGTGATCAGCGCGTCCCGGCCCGCGTCGGGCTCCGCGGTGTCCAGCAGCTTGCGGACCTGCGAGATGTAGACCTGGAGCGTGGTCGTCGCGGTGCGCGGCGGGTTCTCCCCCCACAGCTCGTCGATCAGGTGCTCCACGGAGACGATCTCGTTGGCGCGCACCAGCAGCGCCGCGAGGACGACGCGGATCTTGGCCGCGCGGAGCCGAATCGGGTCGGTCGTCGTGGAGGGAACGATCTCCAAGGGACCCAATACCCGAAAACGCATGTTTCCACCTTCTTCTTTCCCCGTAGCGCCAATCGGCGCGATCGGACGGCCGGCGTTGCAGAGCCGCACGCGCGGCTTTGCTCACTCAGCCAGTCCTGGTTGCTCTCCCGCCGGAAGCCGACGACGGTGCGACTCCCTCGACACACCAGAATCAGACGTCCGGATTGTACGATTTGTTCGACAACAGAGCTTGTGGCCTCAATGTAGACAAGGGCGGATCCGCAGAATCGGACAGGCATACCCCTGGTTCTGGTGGCAGCCATCACATCGCAAGCGTCGCTTTAGCCCGTAAACCCAGCATGGGCATGCTTCGACGGTAGAGGGAGCGTCCTGTGCCTCCACTTTGCGTATGCCATGAGGGGGCTGATGTTGACCGCCGCTTTCACCACGTTCGACCAGGTGGTCCGGGAGCGGGCCGCCACGCTGGGGGACGCCGACGCCTTCGTGTTCCTGGGCGACGGCGACGGTGACAGCCGGCACCTCACCTACTCCGTCCTCGACCGCCGGGCCCGGGCCCTGGCCCTGCGGCTGACCGCACGGGGCGCCCGGTCGGGACCGGTCCTGCTGCTGTACCCGCCGGGTCCGGAGTTCGTCGTCGCCTTCGTCGCCTGCCTGTACGCCGGCGCGGTCGCCGTGCCCGCCCCACTGCCCGGCGAACGGCCCCAGCGCGTGTCGGGCATCGTGCGGGACGTCGAGCCCCGGGTGGTGCTGACCGACGCGGCACACGCGGCGGACCACTCCCCATGGCTGGCCCTGGCGGGCGGCGAGGACACGGCCCTCCTGGTGTCCGACCTGGACGACGGCACCGATCCCGACGACTGGCGCCCCCCGGCGAACGGCCCCGACGACCTCGCCCTCCTCCAGTACACCTCCGGTTCCACCAGGCAGCCGCGCGGCGTGATGGTCTCGCACCGCAACCTCGTGGCGAACCAGACGAGCCTGCAGCGGCTCCTCGGCTCCAGCGCGGAGGACCGATTCACCAGCTGGCTGCCCCACTACCACGACATGGGGCTCGTCGCCCACGTGCTGCATCCGCTGTGGCTCGGCACCCACAGCGTGCAGATGTCGTCCGTCGCCTTCGTCAAACGGCCCGTCGACTGGCTGCGCTCCATCGGCGAGTACGGCCTGACCATCGGCGGCGGCCCCAACTTCGGCTACGACCTGTGCACCCGCCGCGTCAGCGACGCGCACCTCGCCGGACTCGACCTCTCCAGCTGGCGCCTGGCCCTGTGCGGCGCCGAACCCGTGCGGTCGCGCACCCTGGACTCCTTCACCCGCCGCTTCGCCCCGGCCGGCCTGCGGGCCACCAGCCTCTACCCCGGCTACGGCCTCTCCGAGGCCACCCTCGTCGTCTCCGGCGGCCGTCCCGGGGCCCCCGCCGGCCGCCTGACCGTGGACGCGGCCGCCCTCGAACACGACGAACTGCGCGCCCCCGCCGAGGAGTCGGCCGCCCGTACGCTGGTCGGGGCCGGCCGGGCCCCCGACCTCGACCTGCGGATCGTCGACCCCGCCGCCCGCGCCGAACTCCCCGCCGGGCGCGTGGGCGAGATCTGGCTGCGCGGCGACAGCGTCGCGGTCGGCTACTGGCGCCGGCCCGAGGAGAGCGCCGCCACCTTCCACGCCGCCCTCGACGGCGTGCCGGGCGTCTTCCTGCGCACCGGCGACCTCGGGGCCGTGCACGACGGGGAGCTGTACATCACCGGGCGGCTGAAGGAAGTCATCATCCTCAACGGGCGCAACATCTACCCGCAGGACGTCGAGTGGGCCATCCGGGACGGCGCCCCCGTGCTCGCCACGGGCCACAGCGCGGTGTTCACCGTCGGCGCCGACCCCGAGCAGCTCGTCGTCGTCCACGAGCTGCGCACGGCCCGCGCCACCCCCGCCCACCTCGAGGACGTGGTGCGCGGCATCCGGGCCGCCCTCGGCCGGGACTTCGACCTCCCCGGCCAGAACATCGTCCTCGTGGGCCCCGGCGTCCTGCGCCGCACCAGCAGCGGCAAGGTCCAGCGCGTCCTGATGCGCAGGCTGTTCCTGCGCGGCGAGGTCCCCGCGCTGTTCGACGTGCTGGACCCGGCCGTGCGCGCAGTGGTCGCGTCCGGCGCGGCCACCGGCGACGGACCGGCGCACCCCGCGGCCCGGAGCGCCCGGTGACGAGCGCCACCGCGACCGCCGTGCTGCTGCCCGGGCCCGATCGGGCCGCCGAGGACCGGGCCGTCGCCGACCGGACCGCCACCGATGCCGATCGGGCCGCCCGCGCCGACGCGCGGATCGCCCGCCTGGAGGCGCTGCTCGGCGACCCCTCCGACCCCGGCAACCCGGCCGGCCACCGGGCACTGCTGCGCGCCGACCGGCAGGCCGCGCTCTCCGCCGATGCCGAGGGCCTGCTCGACGACTTCGGCATGAGCCACGAGTTCGTGCCCACCGCGCTCGGCGGGCGCCTCGACTCCGCCGAGACCCTGTTGCGCGTGCTGCGCCCCGTCTTCCGCCGCGACGTCGCCCTCGGCGTCGGCTACGGCATGACCACCTTCATGGCCGCCTCCGACGTGTGGATGGAGGGCGACGCCGGACAGCGCGGCTGGCTCGCCCGGCTGCTGCTCGGCGGCTCCAAAGCGGCCATCGCCCAGCACGAGACCGCCCACACCAACGACTTCGTGCGCAGCGGCGTACGCGCCGGGGAACGCCTCGACGGCCTGGTGATCACCGGCGCCAAGCCGGTCGTCAACAACCTGCGGCGCGCCGACGCCCTCGTGCTGTACTGCCGCACCGAACCCCAGCCCGGTGCCGACGGCCGGCACTCCGTGGTGCTGCTCGACCCGCACACCCTGCCCCCCGACCGCTACCGGGTCACCCCCCGGCCCGCCGGGCTCGGCCTGCGCGGCTGCTTCTTCGCCGGCGTGGAGCTCGACGAGTGCCCCGTGCCGCACTCCTCGCTGCTCGGCCCGTTCGGCGGGGGAGTCGTCACCGCGCTGCGCTCCGCCCAGATCAGCCGCACCCTGGCCGGCTCCCTGGCCGCCGCGGCCGTGGACACCGCGCTGCGCACCGCCGTCCTCGTGGACCGCGGCCATGGGCCCGTCCGCGGCGACCCCGGGCGGACGGCGGGCATCCTCGCCGGCGCCTTCGTCAACCTGCTGCTGTACGACTGCCTGGCCGTGGCCACCACCCGGGCGCTGCACCTGCTGCCGGCCGAGACCAGCGTCTACTCGGCGGCGGTGAAGCTGCTGCTGCCCCGGGTGCTCAACGACACCCTCTACGACCTGACGACCGTGCTCGGCTCGCAGATCTACATCCGTGACGGCACCATCGGCATCTTCCAGAAGAACCTGCGCGACGTGCCCGTGCTCGGCCTCGGGCACGCCGACACGGTGGCCTGCCAGGCGACGATCGTGCCGCAGCTGCGGGCGCTCGCCGAGGACTCCTGGTTCAGCGGCGCCGAGGCGCCCGCCGAACTGTTCCGGCCCGGCGGGGAGCTGACGCCCTTCGACTACGGCGGGCTGGCCCTCGCCTGCGGCCGGGACAGCCTCAGCGCCACCCTGCTGGCGACCGCCGCCTCCCTTCCCGGCGCCACCCCCGTCGAACGCGCCCTGCGCGAGCTGGCCGGGCGGATGACCGCCGAACTGCACGAACTGCGCGGCCAGGTCCTCGCGTTGCCGCCCGTGACCGGCTCCTGTCCGGTGGGCCCGGCCTGGTACGCCCTGACCGACCGCTACGTCCTGGTGCTGGCCGCCGCCTGCGTGCTGGGCGTGTGGCAGCACAACCGGAACGGCCCCGATCCGTTCCTGGCCGACCCGGCATGGGCCGCCGCCGCCCTGCAACGCATCGCCCAGCGTCTGGGGACACCCGCCGACCTGCCCGCCGAGTGCACGGCCCGGATCCACCGGGAAGTCCTGATCCGGTACCGGACGCGGCGCAGTTTTGATCTTTACAACTCGCCGATTCCGGGCTGAGCTTCAGCTCATGGCACCAGGAGACAAGAACCCTTCAGTGATGACTCCCCACACGCCGCTGCACGGTGAGGCCCCGCTTCACCACTGGCTGACCACACACCTGGCGGTCTACCTGGACCGCCGGCCGGAGAACATCGAGGCGAGCATGCCGCTGGCCGAGCACGGAATGGACTCGGTGGGCGCGCTGAGTCTGTGCGGCGACATCGAGGACGACTTCGGCATCTCCATCGAACCGTCCCTCGTGTGGGGCTGTTCCACGGTGGCGCAGCTCGTCGACCACCTGGCCCGGCGCGGGGTCGACCCCGACCGGGGACCGCTGCACACGCCCCCACCGGGGCCGTCCTGAGATGAACGCGACAGCCACGCACTCGATCGGTGTGACCGCGCGGGACACCGACTGGTCCGCGGTCCGCGAGGACCTGCGGTACTACGGCACGGTGGTCGTCCACGGACGCCTCGCCGACTGGCGGCCCCGGGCCTGCGAACGGGGCGCCCTGCGCGCGTTGCTGGGCCGGGACTGGGCCCGCTACTGCGCCATCGGGCAGCCGGAGGTCCGGGACCGCTACGCGGCCTCGCGGCGGCTGCTGAAGCACACGGCCGCAGCCGCCCTCGGGGCCGAGGCGAGCGACCTGGAGCTGGCGTACGGGCCGACGGGACGGCCGTATCTGCGGGGCTGCGACCAGATCGACATCAGTCTGAGCCACACCGAAGACCTGCTGGTGGTCGGGCTGACCAGCCGCGGGCTCATCGGCGTGGACGCCGAGCGCGCGGACCGCAAGATCTACCGCCGCGGCCTCGCGCGGCTGGCCTGCACCCCGCACGAGCGGACGATGCTGGCCGGGCTGGCCGAACGCGACCGCAACCCCAACCTGGTGCGGCTGTGGACGCTCAAGGAGGCCTACAGCAAGGCCATCGGACAGGGCCTGCAGTTCCGTTTCCAGGAGTTCGGCTTCGGGCTCGGGCCCGGCGGCGGCACCGTCCGGCTCAACCGGCCGGACGGCACGGTGGGGGCGGGCGACGAGTGGTCGCTGCGCACCCTGCTCCTCGACAGCGGCGGCACCGCGTTCGTGGTGAGTGTCGCGGTCTACGACATCGGCCTCGGCCGGACCCTGGACACCGAGATCACCACGATGCTCGACGCCGAGGCGGTCGGGGCCATCCAGCGGGCACTGGACGCCGAGCGCGCGCCGCGGTCACAGTGCCTCGACGACTGACACCGTCGCCTCGGTCACCGCGCGTCCCGCCTGGGTCAGGGTCAGGGTGACCTCGATCAGCGGGCGCCCCAGCGCGTCCCGACGGACGGGCTGTGCCACCGCGACGCAGCGCAGCGGCAGGTCGGGTTCGGTGTGCCCGCGGAAGTGGGCGTGCAACGCCACGGGCGCGCACGTCTGCGGGTCGAGGCCGTGCAGCCGGTGGACGGTCAGCAGCGCCGTCTGCCGGAGGGCTTCGAGCACCAGCGGGGAGGGGGCGCCGTCCCGGCGGGCGGGCGCGATCGGCCAGGTGCCCGGAGCGAGTACCCCGACGGACAGCCGCTGCCCGTCGACGGACACCGGGGAGCGCAGCAGGACGTTGCCCGGGCTCATCCGTCCGACCTCGTGCGGTGCGGGGCCGGCGGCGACGGCCGCCGGGTGCGCGGCGGGCTGGTCGAGGTGGCCCATGGTGGCCTTCAGCATGGCGTGCCGCATGTGTTCGCGGTGGCTGCGGTGGGTGTTCGGGGCGAGGAAGAGCAGGCTTGCCGACGCCGTGCCCGCCGGGACGCCGTCGATGTCCAGCCGTGTCTCGAACTCCAGGGCGCGGGGGACGCCGGAGATCACCTTGTCGGGCCGCACCCGCATGTCCACCGTCAGCCGGCCGGGGCCCGAGGTGCGCTCCCAGGCGCCCGGGTCACCGGCGTCCAGACCGAACCGGTAGAAGACCGCGACCCGGTCGGAGGCCACGCCGAAGTGGGTCCGGCCGATGCCGGAACTCGCCTGGCGCACCATCGCCATGGCCGCCTGGAGGTCGTGGAAGCGGACCTGCCCGTCGTTGAACAGCGCGTGGGAGTCGGGGAGATCACCGGTGAGGACGAACTCCTGCGTCCGCTCGTCGAGACCGTCCGGACGCGGACCGAAGTAGCGCGGCCGGTGCACCAGCATGAGGTGGCGACCGGTGGGCGCGTACCGTCTCGGTGCGGGGCGGGACGTCTGCAAAAGCCACCATCCTCGGCGTGTCGGCGTTCATGTGCTGGTCATGGCCAGCCTGCCGGACACGCCGAGGGCACAACGACGCCCGCCGGTGACATCTTGTGGCCTGACAGTCAGTCTCCGACGAAGTCCGAGGGCAGCGGCCAGTCCGGCAGCCCGTTCAGCGCGATGTGCACACCCGCCTGGAAACGGCTGTTGGCGTCGACGCTCATCATGATCTGCGAGATGTACCGGCGGCAGGTGCGCACCGACATGCCCAGCCGGCGGGCGACCAGCTCGTCCTTGTGCCCCTGTGCCATGAGCCGGATGATCGCCCGCTTCACGTCGTCGGCGATCTCGCCGCCGTCCTCGGAGCCGGGCACGAACTGGGTGGCCCCGGACCACAGGTGCTCGTAGACCCGGCAGATGAAGGCGACCAGGGTCGGCTCGCGCACCACCACCGCACCCGGCTCCCGGCCGTCGACCGACGGCTCGGGCAGGAAGGCGACCTCGCGGTCGTAGATGACGATGCGGTCGATGAGCTGGTCGGTCGTGCGCACCTCGGCGCCGTGCTCGGTGACGCTCTGCACGTACGAGGTGGTCGCGATGTCGTTGCGTGCCGTGTGCTGGTACAGATGGCGCACCCGTACCCCGCGCTTGAGCCGCTCCAGCGTCTTGGGCAGCGCGTTCGCCAGGAGGTTGGAGGGCCGCGCGCCGCCGGGCTGGGCGGTGAGCATTTCCACGCGGCAGGCCTCGCCCTGCTCGTCCAGCACCGCCTGGAGAGCGTTGACATCGCTGATCACGTCGAACGCCTCGGCCTGGTTGCGCTGCTGCCGGCTCTCGAAGTAGATCGACCGCAGCGTTCCCATCCGGTCCCGGATCTCGGTGATCTCCCGCTGCAGGCTCCGCATCCGCGTCTCGGCCGGGCCGACGAGCTCGGCCACCGCGGTGTCGGGGCTCACGGGCACCAGCGTACCGGGCTCCCCGGGCATGGGACGCAGCAGACTGAGCGAGGTCAGCCTGTGTTCCACTTGTGCCGCCATTTCGAGAGAGATTCCGAGGGCGTTCGCCATCTCCTCGCGGACAAAGTGTCCTAGCAGCACCGCGTTACGGTAAGCTTTCGCCTCCGCATCATCCAGTGTCGCGAAAGAGCCTGCGGCGAGAGAGCTTTCAGGCATTACGGGCTTTCCCCTGGGACGAGAACTTCATGCCAGGCAACTTTACGACATCAGGAATCGCTTGGACGTAAAACTCGTGTACGGAAGTCTGAGTGGCGCAGGCGCACATCGAAACTTAGGGGTAGGTATGAACGAGGCTCTGCTGCGAATCGTGACGTCAGGACTTCTTGCCGCGGCAGGAATCGCCGTCGCGCTCGGCAGTGGCGTTGCGGTGTCCGCCCACGCGAACGCCGCTGAGGTGCTGACGCCGGGTCACGTCCATTCCCGGATCATGGCTGCCCCGGCGGACGACCAGTGGGGCTGATGCCCCGGCCGTGACGTGGGAGGATCGGCCGCCGAGGTGCGGCCGACCGCGCACCGCCCGCCGCGGTGACCCCCTCCTCCCGGCGCCGGGCGGCCCGCTTCTTATCACTGTCAGTAACGGCCTGTCGTTTCCGGCAGGCCGTTCTGCTGTTTCGGACAAGGGCGTGGTCCGGCCGGTCGCCGCCGATTGCCCCCGGCCGTGCCCGTTCGGGCCGACGGCCGCCCGCTGCCGTGCGGTGGGGGGCGGGAAAGGCCCGTTGAGGGGCGTGCGCAGGCCCGGACCGGGGTCCCGCCCCGGGCGGTCCGCCGCGCTTCGGAGCCGCCCCGTGGTCCGGACCACTATTGACTGTCTGTATATGGCGGCCCGCGGCTTTGTGACCGCAAAGACGGCTCGGGTCCGGCGTCCTCGTCGGACGGTCCGGCCACCGGCCGGACCTGCCGTACACCTGCAGTTCATTCGGCGCCCGGCGCGGCCGTGCCGGCCGGGAACGGGGGCAGAATCCTTTTCTGCTGTGCGGGCATGGCCGAAACGCCCTGCCCGGACGGAGAAACCGAGAGCCGAAAGACGACCTCCGCGCGCGATTTCACTCCGAGTTTTTTGAAGATGCGCGCCATATAGGTCTCGACAGTCTTGGTGCTGATGTCGAGACGCGCCGCAATCTCTTTGTTGGTGAGCCCGGGGCCGATGAGCGTCGCGATTTCCTTCTCGCGTCGGCTCAGTTCTGTCGTGAGAATCTCCACCCGCTCGTCCGGGATGCTCGCGCTGCTGGATTCCAGTAATTCCCGGGCCGCGGTCGCCGATGCGTGAGCGGCCAGTCGGTCGAATTCCTCGACGGCGAAAGCGGCGTGCCCCGCGGCCGCTTTCCGGTCGCCGGAATCCAGGCACACCCGTGCGAGTCCGAGCGCCAGGGGGCCGAGTACGTGGCCCTGCCCGTGATACAGGGCCAGGGCGAATCCGTTCTCCAGAATTCCCTGGACGTGCCCCCCGCCCCCGCCGGCCGCGCCCAGCCAGCGCCACGCCTCCACGACCGGCGCCGCGCCCTCTCGGCCGAGTCCGGACAGCAGCGGCTTCGCCTCGGCCACCACGTCCCGTGCCGCGGCGGCGTCCCCGTTCGCCGCGTGGACGGCCGCCAGAACGGCCAGCGCGTGACCGCGTGCGGCCACGTCCCGGGTGGGGATGCGCTGCACCGCGCGGCGCGCCGCGACCAGCGCGGCGCCGCAGCGCGCCGCGTCCGACTCCAGCAGCAGCGCGGCGAGTTCGGCCTGCGCCGCCGGGAAGGCGGAGGGCTCGTCCGCGCCCGCCGTGCGCAGGACGCGCCGCGCCTGCTCGGGGTCGCCGAGCAGGCGCAGTGCCCGGGCCCGCCACACCGCGGCCTCGGGCCACATGGGCGAGCCCGCGGGCAGCGGGCCCGCAGCCTGCCACAGCCGGGCGTACTCGGCGAGCGCTTCGGCCGGCCGACCGCACAGCACCAGGGCCTGGCCCAGCAGCAGGCGCGCGCGGACGGTGGACCCGGGTCTCTGGGCGGCCCGGCTCGCGGCCCACGCAGCCCGGGCGGGCTGGGTGAACATGAGGGAGTGCGCGGACCGTTCCAGCACGTCCGCCTCGACGGCAGTGGGCGGGGCGGCCCGCTCCAGGAGGACGGACACGGCCCCGTTGGCGGCGGCCGAGTCGGGGCGGGCCGTGCCGGTGCCCGGTCCCAGGGCCAGGACGCGCTCCCGGGCCGCCCGCCGGTGGGCGGTGCCCACCGTCTGGTACAGCAGGGCGCGCACCGCGGGATGGCTGAAGCGGAAGTGTTCGGCCAGACAGCCGTCGAGCCGGATGATGCCCTCGTGGTGCAGTTCGTCCACCGCGTGGAGGGTCTCCTCGACGGTCATCCCGGCGGTGTGCGCCACCTCCTCCGGGGTGAAGGGGTCCCCCGTCACGGCCGCCGCGTCGGCGGCGCACTGGGCCCGCGCGGACAGGGAGCCGAGGTCCAGTGCCTGCACGGACGGCGGCAACGGCGAGGGTCCCCAGGACAGTTCGAGGCTGCTGTGCGGAACGGTCCGGCTGCCGCGGGGGGCCCGGTCGGACAGCGCCCGCAGGAGCCCCGGCACCCCGGCGCCGTCCCGCAGGATCAGTTCCCGGGACAGGGGGGTGAGGTCGGCGGGCAGCAGGGTCTCGGCGGCCTGCCGGTGCAGGGGGCGCAGGGGGACGTGGCGGACGGCGCAGTTCGGGCGGGAGAGCGCGCCGAGCCTGCGTGCCGTGGGGCCTCCGGTGCGGTGCACCAGCAGGGTGAGCACGGGGGCCTGCGGAGGACGGTGCACCAGGTGTTCGGCCAGTTCCGCCGTCTCGCCGCCGGCCCGGTGGGCGTCGTCCAGGACGACCAGCAGCCCGTGGTCCCCGGCGAGTCGCTCCAGCAGGGCGCGTACGGCGCGGTTGACCGCGGGGACGTCGAGGTCCTCGCGCGGGTGGCCGTGGGGGGCGCCGAGGCTGGGGAAGACCTGGCCGAGCAGCCGGCGGCGGGCGGGGCCCAGCGGTTCGAGGACGGCGGGTCCGGCCGCCGCGACGCAGTCGTCCAGGGCGTCCACGAGGGCGCTGTAGGGGCGGTGGGCGTCGTCGCGGGCCGCACGCCCGTAGGCCACGGTCCAGCCCCGGTGGGCGGCCGAGCGGGTCAGCCGCAGGGCCAGCGAGGTCTTGCCGATCAGCGGTTCCCCGGTCAACCGTACGCATATGGCCGAGATGTGTGCATATTCCAACTCTTCCTCGAGAAGAGCCAGTTCGTGGGAGTGCGGTTCCTGGTCCGGCACTGCGGGGTGCCCTTGTGGCACTGTGCCCCCCTTCGATTGCGGTGGTCGACGGGCAGGCTCGCGCACCGTAAGGCGCGTTCCAAGCGGTAGCTGCTGGTCGATCAGTGCATGACATGAAGTGCCAGGTGGAGGTGGGGTTTACCCGGCCCGGTGTCAGTGAATTCCCTGACAGGTGTGGGGGTTGGTAAGTGAAACTGCAACAACTGCCGATTGAAACGGTCGCACATCGACATTCGGGTGCCGTATTCAGCTACTTCCGGTCGGACCTCGATCAAGTCTTAAGTCGATCTCAAGCACATCCGTCGGTCGCGCGCAATGTCTGGTTCGGGCAAACGGCGTTGAGGTAGTCTGTGGCACAGTGACGAAGACCGCGCCTCGCGATTCGCCGGCGCCGTTGTAGTGCACGCGCCAACGGCCGTAAAGATTGCAGAATCTCAAGTGTAAGTCAGGAGAACTGGCGGTGAAGTAGCCCGTCCGGTGGTAATTGTTGAGCCGGGTAGGTGGTTGTCCGTGTTCCGACTGGATCCGGCCGCTGTCTCCTCTCGATTGAGCGGGTATGGCCGGAACGACTCACGGGCGAACGGCATCCCGTCCACACTTTTGAGCGCCCTTCACATACGGGGATGACATCACCCCGTCACCCCAGCTCCTTCTGCCCCACGGTCTTGTGGGGGCCCGGGGGCGTGGGGCCGCCGGAGGAGGAAACCCGCAGGTCGGGACTTGTCCGATTCGTTCGCACGTAGATATTTGCGAAGGCGATTCGATCGCGGCGGGTCGGTGGGCCGGGTGGCGGTGATCGCCGGGGTGCGGGTCGAGGGTGCCCGCCGGTTCGTGCGGCCGCGCATATGCCACCCCCTCCCGGGCCCTATCGCTGCACATGAGAGTGCCGGTTCGCCCAACACCCGTATGGCATATGCCAATCGGATGGCTTCCCCACTGGTCGCACCGCCTGTCGGTGACCGCGGTGGCGTCAGTGATGTGTGGTGCGGAAGAGGCTGTCGCTCCCGGTGGTGCGGGAGGCCGGCCCCGCCGTCGGTCCGCGCGCAGGGGCCGACGAGGGTGACCGGGTGCAACTGCGACCTTTGCATGACAACTACGTCAAAGATCGTTTTTGTGTCCGGGTGCAGTGGTGGCCACCGGGTCGGAGCGGCAGTGGCCGGGCCCGGGTCCAGCCAAGGTGAGCCCCGAAGCCGCCACGAGGCGCTCCTTCTCGGCACGCATGGCCGGGGTCCACGCCGTATCGGAGGAGACGCTCGCTGCCCTCGTCCGCAGCACGACACAGTTCGAGCCCTGGCTGCCGCACTGGCAACCACGGGTGTTCCCTGCAGTCGACCGACCGTCAGAACCTCGTTCGTCCTCCACCGTGACCGCCCTCGCCCTGCGGATCCATGACGGCGCGTTGGGCACCCCGGACTCCGGGGTGGCTTTTGGGCTCACCTTGGCTGGACCCGGGCCGGATCAGGGCTGGAGGATCTTCCGGAAGGTGCCCGTGCGGTAGAGGGAGACCTGCGTGATCGCCTGGAGGACGATCCAGGTGACCGCGTACAGGACGGCGTCCAGGGCGGGCACGGAGTCGACCGGCAGGGTGTACGCCATGATCAGGCGGATCACCGCGTCCACGAGCAGGCCCGTGCCCCATACGACGGTGAGGACACGCCAGAGGCGGCGGAAGGAGTGGTCCCCGGTCCAGAGGGTCTCCAGCCGCTCCGACCTGCCGGGCAGGAGGCTGCGCAGCGCCTGGTACGTGAACGGGCGGGCGGTGAACAGGGTGACCAGCAGCCACAGGCCGGCCAGTGCCGTGAGCAGGCTGCCCCGGGCCAGGATGATGCGCGGGTCGGCGGTCAGCAGCGAGGCGGCCGCGCTCACCACGAGCAGCGTGAGCGTGAACACCCCGAGCGCGTCGACCTTCCGGCGCCGCAGCACCGAGTACAGCGTGTGCACCGCCGGTACGACACCGCTCAGCAGCAGTGCGGCGGTCTCACCGAGACCCAGCTCGCGCAGCAGATAGAACAGGCCGACCGGCAGGGCGATGTCGCAGACCACGGTGGTGACGAAGGCCCATGATCCCCCCGGTGCGCCGCCCGGCCGTCCGGTGCGGCCGTCGGGTGCGGCCGACGGTCCGGCAGTCCGGCCGGGCGCCTGCGCGGAGTCCGCCGGGGGCCGTGACGGCCTTCCGAAGGCGGAACCGGGCGAGGACGGGGAAGTCATGGGGACACTCCAGTGGATGTGGTCGGCGGGGCAGGGTCACTCGCGTGCCGTGCGTCCCTTCCCTTCTGCCCCGGCCTCCACGACCACACGCTCCGCGACCTTGTGCACCGCGTCGACGAGTTCCATTCCCGCCACCGCGTCCGCACGGACCTCGGCCTCCCGTCCGCCGGCCTCGCCCTGGCGCACGGCCGCGGCGAACTGGGCGAGGCAGGTGCGCAGTTGGTCGGCGGCCGGCAGGGTGAACCGTTCCTCGTGGTCCTGCTCCTCCAGCACCAGCACGGGCTGGTGGGCCGGGGGCGGGGTGAACGCCCGTGGCACGGTCAGCCGGGCCCGGTCCCCCCACAGCGTGTACGTCGACGCGTAGGCGTGCTCGAACCCGAACGTCACGTCCGCGAGGACCCCGTCCGGCGAGACCAGCAGCGCGTGACCGGACAGGTCGAGCCCGTCCTCGGCCCGCGTCCGCAGCACGGCCCCCGCGACCCGCAGCCCCCGGCCGAGCAGCAACTGGGCCGCCCGCAGCGGATAGACACCGACGTCGAGCAGCGCGCCGCCGCCCATCCCGGGCTGGTAGCGGATGTCCCCGGGGGGCAGCGGCGGGATGCAGAACGCGGCCTGCAGCGTGGTGAGCCGTCCCAGCCGACCCTCCTGGGCGAGCTCCGCGGCGCGGACGTGCTGGGGGTGGTGCAGGAACATGAAGTTCTCGCGCAACACCAGCCCCGACCGCCCGGCCAGCTCGGCGAGTTCGTGCGCCTCGTGGGCGTCGGCCGCGATCGGCTTCTCGACCAGGACGTGTTTGCCCGCCCGCAGCGCGCGCGCCGCCCAGGTGTGGTGCAGCGCGGTCGGCGTGGACACGTACACCGCTTCCACGTCCGGCCGGGCCAGCAGCGAGTCGAAGTCGTCCTCGGCGGCGCAGCCGAACTGCGTGGCGAACTCGGCCGCCTTGTCGGCCGACCGGCCCGCGACCGCGACCAGCTCCACCTCCGGGGTCGCCACCGCCGTCGGCAGCGCGCGGCGGCGCGCGATGGACGACGTTCCCAGCGCGCCCAGCCTCAGCGGCCGGGCGAGGGCGGCGCTCACAGCGACCTCAGCGCCGTGACGAGCGTCCTGGCCTGCACGTTCAACTGGTGGCTGTAGCACAGCAGCTCCTCGACCTGGCGAGGAGTCAGCCAGCGGAACTCGTCCGACACGGCGGGGAACTCGCTCTCCACATCAATGATCATGTAGTGGCTCTGGGCGTTGCGGAACCGGCCGCCCTCCTCGGACAGCACCACGTCGTACCGGGCACCGGCCCGGCGCCGCAGCGCTTCCGCGAAGTACGGTGGCTGCTGCTCCTCGGAGAGGTGCTCGTAGTTCTCCGGCACGCACTGCACCGTGGGGCCCAGCTCCACCACGTCCAGGAAGCCCGGTTCGGCGCGGGCGCGCAGCAGGACGTGCGGCACCCCGTCGACCTGCTTCACGAACAGTGCCGCGACACCCGTGCCGCGCTGTTCGAGCAGGGGCTGCGACCAGGCGGGCACCTCACGGCCGTGCGAGGAGACGTCCACGGCCACGATGTCGAAGTACCGGCCGCTCTCGTGCGTCACGGCGTCCGGCGTCCGCAGCCAGCCCTTCGTCTCGTCCAGCGGGACGACGTCGACGGTGACCTCGTGCTCCGCGCGCCGCTTGGTCAGCCAGGTGCGGACCTCCCGGTACGGGTGCAGCGACCGGCCGGCCGCCTCCGGTCCGCCGGCCGCCGCCCGCCAGTCGGGCAGACACGACAGGACCGTACGGGCATCCATGTTGACCGTGTTGTCGTGCTGCAGCAGCAGGTTGACCTGTCCCAGCGTCAGCCAGGCGAAGTCCTCGCCGGCCTCGGCCTCCGGGCCGGCCTCCACGACCATGTTGCGGTTGCGCTTGTGCAGGAACCACGAGCCCTGCTCCGACTGCAGGACATCCGCCACCACCCGGCCGGGGCCCGGCCGGCGGAACAGGTCCAGGTAGGGCACCGCCGAACCGCCGTGCACCCGCGTGTAGTTGCTCTTCGTCGCCTGGACGGTCGGGGACAGCTGGACGCCGTTCACGTTGCCCGGCTCCGACTTGGCCTGCATCAGCAGGTGCGGCACGCCGTCGAAGTCCCTGATCGCGATGCCGAGGATGCCGATCTCCGGCTGCTGGATGATTGGCTGCTGCCAGGAGCCCACCGGCCCGAAGTCCGACTGCACCGACAGGCCGCGCACCGAGAAGAACCGCCCGCTGTCGTGGCGCAGATCGCCGGTGCGGTCGTCGAACCGCCAGCCGCGCAGGGCCGCGAACGGCACGCGCTCGACGCGCTGCTGCTGCTCACGCTGCCGGTCCGCCAGCCACGCGAACACCTCCTGGTTGGTCATCACCCCGCCCTCGACCGCCGCCGCGGACGCCGCCAGCCGGGCCAGGAGGGGCGGGTCCGCCGTGCTTGACGACAGCACCGGGTTGGTCGCGGTCATGGGATCCGCCTTTGCTGCTCGGGGGACGACTGTGCCCGGCTGCGACGCTGTCGGGCGCGGGCACGGGCGCGCGGCAGTACGGGCCGACGCCCACCGAGCCTGCCGCGACCGGTTGTGGCATGCGCCTAGACTTCCGCCCTTGCCCGGACCCGACCGGCTTCGCTATGGGCCCGCGCCGGACCCGCCCGGGAGGTGCCGGCAGGGCCGGTCGGAGGGCGTCTGCCAGGCACTTCGGGGATGTCCGGGTACCGCTAGGAATTCCCCTAGAGCACCTGGCTGGAGAACTGGGCGGGCGGGACGCCGTGCAACTGTGGGAGCTGCCCCGACCCCGTTGCCTTGGTGTTTGGAGTGCCATCCATGAACGAGCCGGTATCCGGGGAGGCCCGGACCCTCACTGCGGCCCACGAACCCGTGGCCGTGGTCGGCCTCGCCTGTCGGCTGCCCGGTGCCGACGGACCGGACGCGTACTGGAGCCTGCTCGTCGAGGGCCGCAACGCGATCACCGACACCCCGGTGGACCGCCGTCCGGCCGCCGCGCACGACACCGCGTTCACCACCGGCCGGGGCGACACCATCGCGTACCGCGGCGGCTTCATCGACGCCCCCGCCGACTTCGACGCCGCGTTCTTCGGCATCTCGCCCCGCGAGGCCGAGGCCATGGACCCGCAGGCGCGGCTCGTCCTCGAACTCGGCTGGGAGGCACTGGAGAACGCGGCACTGCCCGTCTCCCGGCTGCCGCACGCCACGGGCGTGTTCATCGGCGCCGACGTCTCCGACTACGCCGGACTCGTCCACCAGCAGGGCACGGCCGCCGTCGGCCACCACACCCTCACCGGCCTCAACCGGGGTCTGATCGCCAACCGTCTGTCCTACGCGCTCGGCATCGGCGGGCCCAGCCTCAGCGTCGACAGCGCGCAGTCCTCCTCGCTCGTCGCCGTGCAGCTGGCCTGCGAGAGCCTGCGCGCCGGGGACTGCGAGGTCGCCCTCGCCGGCGGCGTCCACCTCAACCTCGTACCGGGCAGCACCCGGGCCGCCGCCGAGTTCGGCGGGCTCAGCCCGGACGGGCAGTGCCACACCTTCGACGCGCGGGCCAACGGGTTCGTCCGCGGTGAGGGTGCCGGCGTCGTCGTGCTCAAGCCCCTCGCCCGGGCCCTCGCCGACGGCGACCGCGTGTACGCCGTGATCCGCGGCGGCGCCGTCAACAACGACGGCACCGGCGCGAGCCTCACCACCCCCGACGCCGCCGCGCAGGAGGCCGTCGTGCGCAGCGCGTGCGAGCGCGCGGGCGTCGCCCCCGGCAGCGTCGACTACGTGGAACTCCACGGCACCGGCACCCGTGTCGGGGACCCCGTCGAGGCCGCCGCGCTCGGCGCCGCCCTGGGTACCGACCCGCACCGCACCACCCCGCTCGCGGTGGGCTCGGTGAAGACGAACATCGGCCACCTGGAGGGCGCGGCGGGCATCGCCGGGCTGCTCAAGGTGGTGCTGTGCCTGGCCCATGGCCGGCTCGTGCCGACCCTCAACCACACGGTGCCCAACCCGGCGATCGACCTGGACGGCCTCGGTCTGCGCGTCCAGCTGGAGACCGCCGACTGGACGCCCGCCGGGCCGGACCGCCCGCTGCTCGCCGGTGTCTCGTCCTTCGGCATGGGCGGCACCAACGCCCACCTCGTCCTCGAACAGGCCCCCGCCCCCGCCGTGTCGGCGCGGTCCGCCGCGGCGCAGAACGGCTCGGCGCGGGACACCACGGCGCCCGACGTGCCCTGGCTGGTGTCCGCCCGCAGCCCCGAGGCGCTGCGCGCCCAGGTCGAGCGGCTCGCCGCGCACCCCGTGGCCGGCCGCACCCCGGTGGACGTCGGATGGTCGCTGCTCACCACCCGTACGACCCACGAGTACCGTGCCGTCGGCGCCGGGTCCGACGCGGAGTCGATCCTGCGCAGGCTGGCCGCCGCCGTACCGCCCGGTCCGGCCGCCGCCGGCCTGGACCGGCCGGTGTTCGTCTTCCCCGGGCAGGGCAGCCAGTGGACCGACATGGCCGTACGACTGCTGGCCACCGCCCCGGTCTTCGCGGACCGCATCGCCGAGTGCGAGCGCGCCCTCGCCCCCTACGTCGACTGGTCCCTGTCCGCCGTCCTGCGCGGTGAGCCGGACGCGCCCGCCCTGGAGGGCGCGGACGCCGACATCGTCCAGCCCGTGCTGTGGGCCGTGATGATCTCGCTGGCCGCACTGTGGCGTTCCTACGGAGTGGAGCCCGCGGCCGTCGTCGGGCACTCGCAGGGCGAGATCGCGGCCGCCTGCGTGGCGGGCGCGCTCAGCCTGGAGGACGGCGCGCTCATCGTCGCGCTGCGCGGCCGGGCGCTCGTCACGCTCAAGAACCTCAGCGGCATGATGTCCGTCGCACTCTCCGAACCCGAGGTGCGGGAGCTCATCGCCGCCTGGGACGGGCGAATCACCATCGGCGCCGTCAACGGCCCCTCCTCCGTGGCCGTGTCCGGCGACGCCGCCGCGCTGGCGGAACTCGTCACCGAGGCCGGCCGCCGGGGCCTGCGGGTGCATCGCATCAACATCGACTACGCCTCGCACTCCGAGCACGTCGAGACCGTGCGGGACGAGGTGCTGCGGGTGCTCGCCCCGGTCACCGCGCGCACCCCCGAGACCCCCTTCCTCTCCACCGTCACCGGTGACTGGCTGGAGGGCCCGGTCACCGACGCCGACTACTGGTACGCCAACCTCCGTCGGCCGGTGCTCCTGGAGCCCGCCGTACGGGCCCTGGCCGAGGCGGGACACCGGACATTCATCGAGGTCAGCCCGCACCCCGTGCTCACCTCCCCGGTCCGCGAGACGGTCGAGGCGGCCGTCCCCGGCGAGACCGTCCTGGTCACGGGGAGCCTGCGGCGCGGCGACGGCGGACTCGCCCGCTTCCACACCTCGCTCGGCGAACTCTGGACGCACGGCGCCACCGTCGACTGGGCCCCGGCCTTCGCCGGCCACCACCCGCGCACGGTCGACCTGCCCACCTACGCCTTCCAGCGCACCCGGCACTGGATCGAGACCGGCACCCCGGCCCCGGCCGCCCCCATCCAGGCCCCCGTAGCCCCGGCGGCACTGCCCGCCGCCCCGGCCCCGGCCGGTCACGGCGACAGCCTCCGTCTCGTCCGGGAGAGCGCCGCGCTCGTCCTCGGCCACTCCGGACCCGAGTCCGTCGATCCCGCCCGCACCTTCAAGGACCTCGGCTTCGACTCGGTGACCGTGGTCGAACTGCGCGACCGCGTGAACCGGGCCGCCGGACTGACCCTGCCCGCCACCGTCGTCTACGAGCACCCCTCCCCGGCCCGGCTCGCCCGCCACATCGACGCCACGCGCGACGCCGGCGCCACGGACGCCGGGACGTCCGACACCGTCCGGGCGGCCAGGGTGGGTTCCGCCGACGACGAACCCATCGCCATCGTGTCGATGGGCTGCCGCTACCCCGGCGAGGTGCGCACGCCGGAAGACCTGTGGCAGCTCGTGCGCGACGAGCTGGACGTCATCTCCGCGTTCCCCGCCGACCGCGGCTGGGACCTCACGAACCTCTACGACCCGGACCCCGACCGTAGCGGCGCCAGCTACGTTCGCGAGGGCGGATTCGTGGACGCCGCGGGCGAGTTCGACGCCGCGTTCTTCGGCATCTCGCCCCGCGAGGCCCTCGCCATGGACCCCCAGCAGCGCCTCCTCCTGGAGACGGCCTGGGAGACGGCCGAACGCGCCGGCATCAACCCCCACCTCCTCCAGGCCACCGCGACCGGCGTCTTCATCGGCGCCAGCGCCCTGGAGTACGGCCCGCGCCTGCACGAGGCGGTGGAGGGCGTCGAAGGACACGTCCTCACCGGCACCGCCACCAGCGTCGCCTCCGGCCGCATCGCCTACACCCTCGGCCTCGAAGGCCCCGCGGTGACCGTCGACACGGCCTGCTCCTCGTCCCTGGTCGCCCTGCACATGGCCGTACGGTCCCTGCGCTCCGGCGAGTGCTCGCTCGCCTTCGCGGGCGGCGCCGCCGTCCTCGGCGGACCGGGCATGTTCGTGGAGTTCAGTCGGCAGCACGGCCTCGCGAAGGACGGCCGCTGCAAGCCCTTCTCGGAGAACGCCGACGGCACCGGCTGGGGCGAGGGCGTCGGCATGGTGCTCCTGGAGCGGCTGTCCGACGCGCGCCGCAACGGGCACGAGGTCCTCGCGGTCGTGCGGGGTTCGGCGATCAACCAGGACGGTGCCTCCAACGGCCTCACGGCCCCCAACGGCCTCTCCCAGCAGCGGGTCATCCGCTCGGCGCTCGCCGACGCGGGCCTGGTCGCCACCGACGTGGACGCCGTGGAGGCGCACGGCACGGGCACCAAACTCGGTGACCCCATCGAGGCCGAGGCGCTGCTCGCGACCTACGGGCAGGGCCGCACGGACGGCGAACCCCTCTGGCTGGGCTCCCTGAAGGCCAACATCGGGCACACCCAGGCCGCCGCCGGCATCGCCGGCGTCATCAAGATGGTCCTCGCCATGCGCGAGGGCCTGCTGCCCCGCAGCCTGCACGGTGAGACGCCCAGCTCCTTCGTCGACTGGACCACCGGATCGGTCGAACTCCTCGCGGAGTCCCGCCCCTGGCCCGAGACCGGCCGGCCCCGCCGGGCCGCCGTCTCGTCCTTCGGCATCAGCGGCACCAACGCCCACGTCATCATCGAGCAGCCGGAAGCCGTGCCCGCGGCGCCCGTCGAGACCCCGGCCGCGGACACCGTCGTGCCCCTGCTGGTGTCGGCCCGCTCGGAGACCGCCCTCACCGCGCAGGTCGACCGGCTGCTGGCGCACCTGCGCGACACGGACGCCGTCCCGGTGGACGCGGCCTGGTCCCTCCTCGCCCAGCGCGCCCAGTTCGAGCACCGCGCGGTCCTGCTCGACGCGGAGGTCGTAGCCTCCGGCGCCGTGTCCCCCTCCCGGAGCGAATCCCCGGTGTTCGTGTTCCCGGGGCAGGGCGCCCAGTGGGTGGGGATGGCGGTCGAACTCCTGGACTCCTCGCCGGTGTTCGCGGCGCGGCTCGCCGAGTGCGCCGACGCGCTGGGCGAGTTCACCGACTTCGACCTGATCGATGTGGTCCGGGGTGCCGAGGGTGCTCCGGGCTTCGACCGGGTGGATGTTGTGCAGCCGGTGTTGTGGGCCGTGATGGTGTCCCTCGCAGCGTTGTGGGAGTCGTTCGGGGTCCGTCCCGCCGCTGTGGTGGGTCACTCGCAAGGCGAGATCGCGGCTGCCGTGGTGGCGGGTGCGCTGTCGCTTCAGGACGGTGCCCGGGTCGTGGCGCTGCGCAGTCGATCGATCATCGCTCTGGCGGGTCGTGGTGGCATGGTGTCGGTCGCCCTGTCGGTGGCGGACACGGAGGAGTTCATCGCCGACTGGGGCGGCCGGATTTCGGTGGCGGCGGTCAACGGGCCGACGTCGGTGGTGATTTCCGGTGACGCGGATGCTCTGGACGAGTTGGTGGAGCAGTCCGAGGGTCGGGGTGTGCGGGTGCGTCGTATCGAGGTGGACTATGCCTCGCACTCGGCCCATGTGGAGCTGATCCAGGGCGAGTTGCTTGAGCTGTTGGCTTCGGTCGAGCCGCGTACTCCCGAGGTGCCGTTCCTGTCGACGGTCACGGGTGAGTGGCTGGAGTCGGCGGTCACCGACGGGGCGTACTGGTACACTAACCTCCGTCAGACGGTGCAGTTGGAGCCCGCGGTCAGGAAGCTGGCGGCCTCCGGGCACGGTGCGTTCCTGGAGATGAGCCCCCACCCCGTCCTCACGGTCCCCGTCCAGGAGACTGTGGAGAACGCCGGGGCCGACGCCTTCGTGACCGGCACCCTCCGCCGCGGCCTCGGCGGCCTGTCGCGCTTCTACACCTCCCTCGGCGAAGCCTGGGCCCACGGTGTGTACGTCGACTGGACGCCCGTGTTCGCCGGGCACACCCCGCGCCCCGTGGCGCTGCCGACGTACGCCTTCCAGCGCCAGCACTACTGGCTCCAGGCGCCCAAGGCCACGGCGCCGGTGACGGACCCGGTGGACGACGCCTTCTGGAAGACCGTCGAGGACGGCGACCTCCAGGAGTTCGCCCGCACCCTCGGCCTCGCCGACACCTCCGCCCTGGACGAGATCGTCCCGGCCCTGTCCTCCTGGCGCCGCGGCCGGCGCGACCGTACGACCCTCGACGAGTGGCGCTACCGCGTCGCCTGGCGCGCCCTGCCCGCACCGCCGGCCGGCGGAGCCCGGCTCGACGGCACCTGGCTCCTCGTCGTCCCGGAGACCCACCAGGACGACCCGCTGACCACGGCCACGCGGGCCGCGCTCGCCGAACGCGCCGACGGCGTACGGGTGCTGACCCTCGGCACGGCGGACCTCGACCGCGCGCGGCTCGCCGCACGGCTCACCGGCGAGGGCGTCACCGAGGCCGCCGGCGTGCTCTCCCTGCTCGGGCTCGACGAGCGTCCGCACCCCGAGCACGTGTCCGTGCCGCAGGGCCTCGCCGGCAGCCTCGCACTCGTCCAGGCCCTGGGCGACGTGGCCGCGGACGCGCTCCTGTGGTGCGTCACCCGGGGCGCCGTCGCCGCCGACGGGGCCGCGCCCGCCGCCCCCGTCCAGGCGGGCGTCTGGGGGATCGGCCGGGTCGCCGCGCTGGAGCACCCGGGGCGCTGGGGCGGTCTGGTCGACGTCCTCGACCCGTCCGACGCCGTCCCGCTGCTCGACCACCTGGCCGGTGAGGCGGCCGAGGACCAGATCGCCCTGCGCGCCGGCAAGGCGCTCGGCCGCCGGCTGGTCCACGCCCCGCACGGCATCGCCCGGCCCGCCCGGGACTGGAGGCCGTCGGGCACCGTCCTCGTCACCGGCGGCACCGGTGCCCTCGGCACCCGCATGGCACGCTGGCTGTCCGCCGGCGGGGCCGAGCACGTCGTCCTGACCGGACGCCGGGGCGCCGACGCACCCGGTGCCACCGACCTGCGCGCGGAACTCGCCGAACGCGGTACCCGGATCACCGTCGTCGCCTGCGACATGGCCGACCGGGACGCCGTCGCCGCCCTGCCCGGGGAACTGGAGCGGGCGGGCGTCCCCCCGATCCGCACGGTCGTGCACGCGGCCGGTGTCAGCGCCCTCGGCTCGCTCGACGACGCCGGGATCACCGACCTGGAGTCGACCTTCGCGGGCAAGGTGCTCGGCGCCGACCACCTCGACACCGTCCTCGACCCCGCAGGTCTCGACGCCGTCGTCTACTTCTCCTCCATCTCCGGTACCTGGGGCGTCGCCGACCACGGCGCCTACGCCGCCGCCAACGCCGTCATCGACGCCTACGCGGAGCGGCGCCGCGCCGACGGCGTACCCGTCCTGTCGGTCGCCTGGGGACCCTGGGCGGGCGGCGGCATGATCGCCGAGGAGATCCAGGACGTCCTGCGCCGCCGCGGGGTGCCCGTGATCGACCCGGACACCGCCATCGCCGGCCTCCAGCTCGCCCTCGACCATGACGAGACGTTCGTCGCCCTCGCCGACGTCGACTGGCGGCGCTTCGCCGGCGTCTTCACCTCCGTCCGGCACAGCCCCCTGCTCGCCGAACTCCCCGAGGCACAGCCCGCCGACACCACGGACACGGCGGCCGAGACCACGCCCGACCTGCTCCGCCACCTCGCGGAACTCGACCCGGCCCGGCGCCGCACGGCCCTCGTCGGCCTGGTCAGCGCCCAGGTCGCCGACGTCCTCGGCCACGCGGACACCCAGGGCATCAACACCGCGGTCGCCTTCAAGGACCTCGGCTTCGACTCGCTCACCGCCGTCGAACTGCGCAACCGCCTGGGCAAGGCGACCGGGCTGCGGCTGCCCACCACCGTCGTCTTCGACCACCCCAGCGTCACGGTCCTCGCCGACTTCCTCGCCCAGCAGGCGTTCGGCTCCGACCGGCCGCAGCCCGCCGACCGCACCGCCGTCGCACGGACCGCGGCCGACGACGAGCCCATCGCCATCGTCTCCATGGGCTGCCGCTTCCCCGGCGGCGTCACCTCGCCCGAGGACCTGTGGCGGCTGGTGCAGGACGAACTCGACGTCATCTCCGCGTTCCCCGCCGACCGCGGCTGGGACCTCGCGGACCTCTACGACGCGAACCCCGACCACAGCGGCACCAGTTACGTCCGCGAGAGCGGGTTCCTGCACGACGCGGCCGAGTTCGACGCGGGCTTCTTCGGCATCTCGCCCCGCGAGGCCGTCGCCATGGACCCGCAGCAACGCCTCCTCCTGGAGACCACCTGGGAAGCGCTGGAGCGGGCCGGCATCGACCCGGCGTCCCTGCGCGGCAGCAGCACCGGCGTCTACGTCGGCCTGACCGAGCAGGAGTACGTCAGCAGTATGCGGGCCTCCGCGGAGGCCGAGGGTTACCTCGCCACCGGAGCCGCGTCGAGCGTCGCCTCCGGGCGCATCTCCTACACCCTGGGCCTCGAAGGCCCCGCCGTCACCATGGACACGGCCTGCTCCTCCTCGCTGGTCGCCCTGCACATGGCCGTGCGCGCCCTGCGCGCCGGAGAATGCGAACTCGCCCTGGCCGGTGGCGTCACCGTGATGTCCGGGCCGAGCCAGTTCATAGCCTTCAGCCGCCAGCGGGCCCTGGCCGAGGACGGCCGGTGCAAGCCGTTCTCCGAGGCGGCCGATGGTTTCGCCCTCGCCGAGGGCGTGGGCGTCCTGCTCCTGGAGCGGCTGTCCGACGCGCGCCGCAACGGGCACGAGGTCCTCGCGGTCGTCCGCGGTTCGGCGATCAACCAGGACGGTGCCTCCAACGGCCTCACGGCCCCCAACGGACTCTCCCAGCAGCGGGTCATCCGCGCGGCGCTCGCCGACGCGGGCCTGGCGGCGGCCGAGGTCGACGTGGTCGAGGCGCACGGCACGGGTACCAAGCTCGGTGACCCCATCGAGGCCGAGGCGCTGCTGGCCACGTATGGCAAGGAGCGGTCGGAGGACCGGCCGTTGTGGCTGGGTTCGGTGAAGTCCAACATCGGTCACACCCAGGCCGCTTCGGGCATGGCCGGCATCATCAAGATGGTCGAGGCGATGCAGTACGGCGTGCTGCCGAAGTCGCTGCACGCGGAGACCGTCTCGTCGTTCGTGGACTGGTCGGCCGGCGCCGTCGAGGTGCTGACCGAGGCCCGGACCTGGGAGGAGACCGGCCGGCCCCGCCGGGCCGCCGTCTCGTCCTTCGGCATCAGCGGCACCAACGCCCACGTCATCATCGAGCAGCCG
Source organism: Streptomyces sp. NPDC026672 (assembly GCF_040638185.1). NCBI lineage: Bacteria > Bacillati > Actinomycetota > Actinomycetes > Kitasatosporales > Streptomycetaceae > Streptomyces > Streptomyces sp. NPDC026672. The sequence continues at coordinate 46,610 of NZ_JBEZXS010000035.1, read as the reverse complement.
GAGCCGGTGGAACCGGCTCGGCCGACCGAACCGGCCGGGGCGCCCGACGTGGACGCCGTGGTGCCCCTGCTGGTGTCGGCCCGCTCGGAGACCGCCCTCACCCCGCAGATCGAGCGGCTGCTCACCCACCTGCGCGACACCGGCACCCGCCCGGTGGACGTCGGGTGGTCCCTCCTCAACCACCGCGCCCAGTTCGAGCACCGGGCGGTGGTCGTCGGCGCGGAGACCGTCACCTCCGGCACCGTGACCCCCGCACGGACCCAGTCCCCGGTGTTCGTGTTCCCGGGTCAGGGTGCGCAGTGGGTGGGGATGGCGGTCGAACTCCTGGACTCCTCGCCGGTGTTCGCGGCGCGGTTCGGTGAGTGTGCCGCCGCGCTGAGCGAGTTCGTGGACTGGTCGTTGGTCGATGTGGTTCGGGGTGCCGAGGGTGCTCCGGGCTTCGACCGGGTGGATGTTGTGCAGCCGGTGCTGTGGGCCGTGATGGTGTCTCTTGCCGCGTTGTGGGAGTCGTTCGGTGTGAAGCCCGCCGCTGTGGTGGGTCATTCGCAGGGTGAGATCGCGGCTGCTGTGGTGGCGGGTGCGTTGTCGCTTCAGGACGGTGCCCGGGTCGTGGCGCTGCGGAGCCGGGCGATCATCGCTCTGGCGGGTCGTGGTGGCATGGTGTCGGTCGCCCTGTCGGTGGCGGACACGGAGGAGTTCATCGCCGACTGGGGCGGCCGGATCTCGGTGGCGGCTGTGAACGGGCCGACGTCGGTGGTGATCTCCGGTGACGCGGATGCTCTGGACGAGTTGGTGGAGCAGTCCGAGGGCCGGGGTGTGCGGGTGCGTCGTATCGAGGTGGACTATGCCTCGCACTCGGCCCATGTGGAGCTGATCCAGGACGAGTTGCTGGAGGTTCTGGCTTCGGTCGAGCCGCGTACTCCTGAGGTGCCGTTCCTGTCGACCGTCACGGGTGAGTGGCTGGAGTCGGCGGTCACCGACGGGGCGTACTGGTACACCAACCTCCGCCAGACCGTGCGACTGGAGCCCGCCGTACGCCAGTTGGCGGCCTCCGGGCACGGTGCGTTCCTGGAGATGAGCCCCCACCCCGTCCTGACCGTCCCGGTCCAGGAGACCGTCGAGTCCGCCGGGGCCGACGCCCTGGTCATCGGCACCCTCCGCCGCGGCCTGGGCGGCCTCGCCCGCTTCTACACCTCCCTCGGCGAAGCCTGGGCCAACGGCCTGACCGTCGACTGGACCCCGGCCTTCGCCCCGTACGCACCGCACCGGGTCGAACTGCCGACCTACGCCTTCCAGCACCAGCACTACTGGCTCCACGCGCCCAAGGCCACCGCCACGGCGGCGGACCCGGTGGACGAGGAGTTCTGGACGTCCGTCGACGACGGCGACCTGGAGGCGTTCGCGAAGACCCTCGGGCTCGGTGACACCACCGCGCTCGCCGAGATCGTCCCGGCCCTGTCCTCCTGGCGCCACGCCCGCCGCGACCGTACGACCCTCGACAACTGGCGCTACCGGGTCGTCTGGCGGCCGATGGCCGAGCAGCCCGTGCCCGGCGCGGGCCTGGACGGCGGCACCTGGCTCGTCGTGGTGCCGGCCGCCCTCAAGGGCGACACCCTGGCCACCGCCGCCACGGACGTCCTGCGGGCCGCCGGGGCCGACGTCGTCGAAGTTCCCCTGGAGCCCGGCGTGGACCGCGCCGAGCTGGCCGAACGGCTGCTCGTGGACGTGCCCGGCGCACCGCCCGCCGGCGTGCTGTCGCTGCTCGCCCTCGACACCACCGCGAGCGCACCCGGCTCCGGTGTCTCGAACGGACTGCTCGCGACGGCCACCCTCGTCCAGGCACTCGACGACGCCGGGGTCACCGGCCGGCTGTGGGGCCTGACCCGCGGCGCGGTCGCGACCGGCGGCGCCGACACCGCTCCCGACCCGGCGCAGGCCGCCGTCTGGGGACTCGTCCGCGTCGTCGGACTCGACGACCCCGACCGCTCGGGCGGACTCGTGGACCTGCCCGTCGAGGGCACCGTCTCCGCCGTGACCCGGCTGCCCGCCCTGCTCGCCGCGCCCGCGGCGGCCGACGACGGGCGCCGGGAGACCGAGTTCGCGGTGCGCGGCACGGAGGTGAGCGTGCGCCGCATGGTCCGCACGCCGTTGCGGAACGGCGGCGACGCCTGGCAGCCGCGCGGCACCGTCCTGATCACCGGCGGCACCGGCGCCCTCGGCGGCCACGTCGCCCGGTCCCTCGCCGCGGGCGGTGCCGAACACCTGATCCTCACCAGCAGGCGCGGTCCGGACGCGCCCGGCGCCGCTGCCCTGCGCGACGAACTCACCGCGCTCGGCTGCCGGGTGACCCTTGCGGCGTGCGACGTCGCCGACCGCGCCGCGCTCGCCGCGCTGCTCGACACCGTCCCCGACGACCTGCCGCTCACCGCCGTCGTGCACACCGCCGGCGCGGTCGAGACGGCACGGCCGCTCGGCGAACTGAGCCCCGAGGACGTGACCGCCGTGATGAACGGCAAGGTCCTCGGCGCCCGGCACCTCGCGGACCTGCTCGCCGACCGTCCGCTCGACGCGTTCGTGCTGTTCTCCTCCGGCGCCGGCGTCTGGGGCAATGGCGGACAGGGCCCGTACGCCGCCGCCAACGCCCACCTCGACGCCCTCGCCGAACAGCGCCGTTCCCAGGGGCTGACCGCCACCTCGATCGCCTGGGGAGCCTGGGCGGGCGGCGGCATGGTCGATGAGGAGGTCGGCGAACAGCTCCTGCGGCGCGGCGTCCCCGCGATGGCACCCGAACTCGCCGTGCGCGCCCTCGGCGGCGCCGTCGCCGAGGGCGGGAGCACGCTCGTCGTCGCCGACATCCGCTGGGACCGCTTCCTGCCCGCCTACTGCGCCCACGGCCACCGTCCGCTGATCGACGAGGTGCCCGAGGTGCGGGACCTCCTCGCCGCCCGCGAGGCCGAACCCGCCGGGACGCCCGACGACGAGACCGACGCGGCCGCCCAGCTGATCGCCGAACTGACCGCGCTGCCCGAGGCCAAGCGGCGGCGCAGGCTCGTCGACCTGGTCCGCACCCACGTGGGCGCGGTCCTCGGCCACGGCCCCTCCGAGACCGTCAAGGCCGGACGCGCCTTCCGCGACATGGGCTTCGACTCCCTGACCGCGCTGGAACTGCGCACCCGGCTCGGCACGGTCTTCGGCACCCGGCTCTCGGCGACGATCGTCTTCGACCACCCCACGCCGAACGCCCTCGCCGAACACCTGGACGCGGAGCTGCTGCCGCCCGCAGGCAGCACCCCGGCCGGTCCCGTCCCGGCCGGCCTGGAACAGCTGGAAGCCGCCTGGCGACAGGCGTCCGACCCCGCCGCACGGCAGGAACTGACGGTGGCGGTACGCACGCTGCTCGACACCTGGGCGGCATCCGAAGAGCCGGGGGAGGCGGCGGTCGACGAAGAACTGCTGACCGCCTCCGACGAGGACATGTTCGACCTGATCGACAGGGAACTCGGGATCTCCTGAGCGGAAACCCGTCCTGGCTCCCGATTCTCGAAGGGCTGACTTTGCCATGGAAAACACCGAGGGTAAGCTCCGCGACTACCTCAAGCGGGTCACCACGGACCTGCGGCAGACCCGCCGCAAGCTCACCGAGCTGGAGTCCCGTGCGCACGAGCCGGTAGCCATCGTGGCCACCGCCTGCCGGATGCCCGGTGGCGTCCGCTCGCCGGAGGAACTCTGGAACCTCGTGACCGTGGGCACGGACACCGTCGGGGCCATGCCCACGGACCGCGGCTGGGACCTGGAGTCGCTCTACGACCCCGACCCCGAGCACACCGGCACCAGCTACGTCCGTGAGGGCGCCTTCCTCTACGACGCCGCCGAGTTCGACGCGGGCTTCTTCGGCATCTCGCCCCGCGAGGCCGTCGCCATGGACCCCCAGCAGCGCCTCCTCCTGGAGACCACCTGGGAACTGTTCGAGCGGGCCGGCATCGACCCCGGCACCCTGCGCGGCAGCAGCACCGGTGTGTTCATCGGCTCCAGCAACCAGGGCTACGCCAGCGACGGCACCAAGGCGCCCGACGGCGTCGAGGGCCACCTGCTCACCGGCGGCTCCGCGGCCGTCCTGTCCGGCCGCCTCTCCTACAGCTTCGGCTTCGAGGGCCCCGCCGTCAGCCTCGACACCATGTGCTCGTCCTCACTGGTGGCGCTGCACCTCGCCATGCAGGCCCTGCGCAACGGCGAGTGCTCCATGGCCGTCACCGGCGGCGCCACCGTCATGGGCAGCGTCCGCAACTTCGTCGAGTTCAGCCGGCAGCGCGGCCTCGCCACGGACGGCCGCTGCAAGCCGTTCGCCGAGGGCGCCGACGGCACCGGCTGGGGCGAGGGCATCGGCGTGGTGCTCCTGGAGCGCCTGTCCGACGCGCGCCGCAACGGCCACCAGATCCTCGCCGTCGTCCGCGGCTCGGCCATCAACCAGGACGGCGCCTCCAACGGCCTGACCGCCCCCAACGGCCCCTCGCAGCAGCGCGTCATCCGCGCCGCCCTCGCCAACGCCGAACTCACCCCCCAGGACATCGACTTCGTCGAGGCCCACGGCACCGGCACCACCCTCGGCGACCCCATCGAGGCCCAGGCGCTCCTCGCCACCTACGGCAAGGACCGCCCCGCGGACCGCCCGCTGTGGCTCGGCTCGATCAAGTCCAACATCGGCCACACCCAGGCCGCCTCCGGCGTCGCCGCCGTCATCAAGACCGTCGAGTCGTTGCGCCACGCCCACCTGCCCAAGACCCTCCACCTCGACGAGCCGACCACGCACGTCGACTGGTCCACGGGCACCCTGAAGCTGCTGACCGAGGCCGTCGACTGGCCCGAGACCGACCGGCCCCGCCGCGCCGGCATCTCCTCCTTCGGCGGCAGCGGCACCAACGCCCACGTCGTCCTGGAGCAGGCACCCGAAGACGAAGGCGCCGAGGTCGCCGAGGGTGACGAGGCGACCGGCGAGGTCGCCGCCGCGACCCCGGTCGCCGCCGGTGACCCGCCCGCGCTGCCGTGGTTGCTGTCGGCGCGTTCGGACAAGGCGCTGGTGGCGCAGGCGGAGCGGCTGCTGTCGGCGGTCGAGTCCGGCGACCTGCGCGCGGTGGACGTCGCGCACACGCTGGCGACCGGTCGTGCCGCTCTGGAGGAGCGGGCCGTCGTGGTCGGCACCGACCACGACGAACTCCTCACCGCCCTGCGGGCCGTCGCCCGCGGCGAACAGCCCGCCACCGTCGCCCGCGGCCTCGCCGAGAACGAGGACATCGAGCCGGTGTTCGTGTTCCCGGGTCAGGGTGCGCAGTGGGTGGGGATGGCGGTCGAACTCCTCGACTCGTCCCCGGTGTTCGCGGCCCGGTTCGCCGAGTGCGCCGACGCGCTCGACGAGTTCGTGGACTGGTCCCTGATCGACGTCGTCCGCGGGGCCGAGGGTGCTCCGGGCTTCGACCGGGTGGACGTGGTCCAGCCGGTGCTGTGGGCCGTGATGGTGTCCCTCGCGGCGCTGTGGGAGTCGTACGGTGTGAAGCCCGCCGCTGTGGTGGGTCACTCGCAAGGCGAGATCGCGGCTGCCGTGGTGGCGGGTGCGTTGTCGCTTCAGGACGGTGCCCGGGTCGTGGCGCTGCGGAGCCGGGCGATCATCGCCCTGGCGGGTCGTGGTGGCATGGTGTCCGTGTCGCTGTCGGTGGCGGACACCGAGGAGCTCATCGCCGACTGGGGCGGCCGGATTTCGGTGGCGGCCGTGAACGGGCCGACGTCGGTGGTGATTTCCGGTGACGCGGACGCTCTGGACGAGTTGGTCGAGCAGTCCGAGGGCCGGGGCGTGCGGGTGCGCCGCATCGAGGTGGACTACGCCTCGCACTCCGCCCATGTCGAGCTGATCCAAGACGAGTTGCTGGAGGTTCTGGCCCCGGTCGAACCCCGTGAGCCCGAGGTGCCGTTCTACTCGACGGTCACGGGGGAGTGGCTGGAGTCCGCGGTCACCGACGGTGCGTACTGGTACACCAACCTCCGCCAGACCGTGCGACTGGAGCCCGCCATCCGTGAGCTGGCGAACTCCGGGCACGGCGCCTTCCTGGAGATGAGCCCCCACCCCGTCCTGGCCGTCCCGGTCCAGGAGACCGTCGAGTCCGCCGGGGCCGACGCCTTCGTGGCCGGCACCCTCCGCCGTGGCCTCGGTGGCCTGTCCCGCTTCTACACCTCCCTCGGCGAAGCCTGGGCCAACGGCCTGGCCGTCGACTGGACCCCGGCCTTCGCCCCGTACGGGCCGGACCGCGTCGCGCTGCCTACGTACGCCTTCCAGCACCAGCACTTCTGGCTGGAGGGCCCGAAGGCCACCGCCGCGGCCACCGACCCGGTGGACGACGCCTTCTGGAAGGCCGTCGAGGAAGGCGACCTGGAGGCCTTCGCCCGGACCCTCAGCATCGAGGACGCCTCCGTCCTCGCCGAGGTCGTCCCCGCGCTCTCCACCTGGCACCGCGCCCGCCGCGAACGCTCCACCCTGGACAGCTGGCGCTACCGCGTCGTGTGGCGCACCCGGCCCGAACCGGGCGGCCCCGTCGCACGGCTCGACGGCACCTGGCTCGTCGTCGTCCCCGAGACCCGGCAGGACGACGAGGCCGTCGGCGCCGTGACCCGCCTCCTCGTCGAGGCCGGCGCCGTCACCGTGCCCGTCGTCATGAACGAGACCGACCTCGACCGCACGGCCGTCGCCGGACAGCTCTCCGACATCGTCGCGGCCGCCGGCCCCGTCCGCGGCGTGGTGTCGCTGCTCGCCCTCGACGAGCGGCCCGCCCCCGGCCACCACGGCCCCACCGTCGGCCTCACCCAGTCCGTCGCCCTCCTCCAGGGCCTCCTCGACTCCGGCACCGACACCCGGCTGTGGCTGCTGACCACCGAGTCCGCCAGCGTCGGCGCCGGCGACCTGGTCCGCCACCCGCTCCAGGCCACCGCCTGGGGCCTCGGCCGCGTCATCGCCCTCGAACAGCCCAAGCTGTGGGGCGGCCTCGTCGACCTGCCCGCCACCCTCGACGGCCGCACCGGCGCCGCGCTCGTCGCCACCCTCGCCAACGCCGGTGACGAGGACCAGCTCGCGCTGCGCCCCTCCGGCACCCACATCCGCCGCCTCGTCCGCTCCCCCCTCGCCGGCCGCACCGCCCCGCGCACCTGGCGCACCAGCGGTGCCGCCCTGGTCACCGGCGGCACCGGCGGACTCGGCGGACACGCCGCGCGCCTGCTGGCCCGCAGCGGCGCCGAACACCTCGTCCTCACCAGCCGGCACGGCCTCGACGCGCCCGGCGCCCGCGAACTGTGCGACGAACTCTCCGCACTGGGCGCCCGGGTGACCGTCGCCGCCTGCGACGTCGCCGACCGCGACGCCCTCGCCCGGCTGATCGCCGAGGTCGAGGCCGAAGGACCCGCCATCCGCTCCGTCGTGCACACCGCAGGCGTCGGCCTGCTCGCGCCGCTCGCCGAGACCGACCAGGAGTACTTCGCCGAGGGCCTGCGCGCCAAGCTCCGCGGCGCCGAGAACCTCGACGCCCTCTTCGACCACGACCGCCTCGACGCGTTCGTGCTCTACTCCTCCGTGGCCGGCACCTGGGGCAGCGGCGACCACGGCGCCTACTCCGCCGGCAACGCCTACGTCGACGCGCTCGCCGACCACCGCCGCGCCCGCGGCCTGCTCGGCACCTCTCTCGCCTGGGGCATCTGGAGCCCGGAGGGCGGCGGCATGGCCGTCAACATCGTCCGCGAGCAGCTGAAGTGGCGCGGCATCCCCTTCATGGACGCGCAGCTCGCCGTCGAGGGACTGCGCCAGGCCCTCGACCACGACGACACCTTCCTCGCCGTCGCCGACATCGACTGGGAGCGGTTCGTCCCCGTCTTCACCGCCGCCCACCCGCGCCCCTTCCTGCACGAGGTGCCGGAGGTCGCCGAGGTGATGAAGGCCGACGAGGCCGTCGTCGCCGGCACGGTCAGCCGCGCCGACACCCTGCGCGCCGAACTCGCCGGCATGGCCGCCGCCGAACGCGAGCGGACCCTGTCCGAACTGGTGCGCACCGAGGTCGCCGGCGTCCTCGGCCACGCGGACGGCTCGGAGATCGCCGTCACCCGCGCCTTCCGCGAGATGGGCTTCGACTCCCTCACCGCCGTCGAACTCCGCAACCGCCTCAACTCCGCCACCGGCCTCGGCCTGCCGGCGACGATCGTCTTCGACCACCCCAACGTGCGCGACCTCGTCCGCTTCCTGCGCACGTCCCTCGTCCCCGACGACGTCGCCGCCGTCGCGGACCGGCCGGCCGCCACCGTCGTCGCGGTCCCGCACGACGACGAGCCCATCGCCATCGTCTCCATGGGCTGCCGCTTCCCCGGCGGCGTCACCTCGCCCGAGGACCTGTGGCGCCTCGTCCTGGAGGAGACCGACGCCGTCTCCCTGCTGCCCACCGACCGCGGCTGGGACGTGGACAACCTCTACGACCCCGACCCGGACCGGGCCGGCAAGACCTACGCCCGCGAGGGCGGGTTCCTGCACGACGCGGCCGAGTTCGACGCGGGCTTCTTCGGCATCTCGCCCCGCGAGGCCATGGCGATGGACCCGCAGCAGCGCCTCCTCCTGGAGACCACCTGGGAGACCCTGGAGCGGGCCGGCATCGCGCCCGACAGCCTCCACGGCAGCCAGACCGGCGTCTTCGTCGGCGTCTCCCACCAGGGCTACGGCGCCCGCGCCGAGATCCCGGACGGCCTCGAAGGCCACCTGATCACCGGCACCGTCACCAGCATCGCCTCCGGCCGCATCTCCTACACCCTGGGCCTCGAAGGCCCCGCCGTCACCATGGACACCGGCTGCTCCTCGGCCCTGGTCGCCATGCACCTCGCCATCCGCGCGCTGCGCGCCGGCGAGTGCTCCCTCGCCCTGACCGGCGGCGCCGCCGTCATGGGCGAGCCCATCGGCCTGGTCGGCTTCAGCCGGCAGCGCGGACTCGCCACCGACGGCCGCAGCAAGCCCTTCTCCGCCTACGCCGACGGCATGGGCATGGCCGAGGGCGTCGGCATGGTGCTCCTGGAGCGGCTGTCCGACGCGCGCCGCAACGGGCACGAGGTCCTTGCGGTCGTGCGGGGTTCGGCGATCAACCAGGACGGTGCCTCCAACGGCCTCACGGCCCCCAACGGCATCTCCCAGCAGCGGGTCATCCGCGCCGCCCTCGCCAACGCGGGCCTGACCAGCCGTGACGTGGACGTGGTCGAGGCGCACGGCACCGGTACCAAGCTCGGTGACCCCATCGAGGCGCAGGCGCTGCTGGCCACCTATGGCAAGGAGCGGTCGGAGGACCGGCCGTTGTGGCTGGGTTCGGTGAAGTCCAACATCGGTCACACCCAGGCCGCTTCGGGCATGGCCGGCATCATCAAGATGGTCGAGGCGATGCGCCACGGCGTGCTGCCGAAGTCGCTGCACTCCGAGTCCCTGTCGCCCTTCATCGACTGGTCGACCGGCGCGGTCGAGGTGCTCACCGAGGCCCGCACCTGGGAGCAGGACGGACACCCCCGGCGGGCCGCCGTCTCCTCCTTCGGCGTGAGCGGCACCAACGCCCACGTCATCCTCGAACAGCCCGAACCGCAGCCGGCCGCCCTGGCCGACGCCGGCACCCCGCCGGCGCTGCCGTGGCTGCTGTCGGCACGGTCGGACAAGGCCCTGGTGGAGCAGGCGGAGCGGCTGATGTCGGCCGTGGAGGCCGGTGACCTGAGTGTGGTGGACGTCGCACACTCGCTGGTGACCGGCCGTGCCGCGCTGGAGGAGCGGGCCGTGGTGGTCGGCGCCGACCGCGACGAACTCCTCGCCGCCCTCGCCGCCCTCGCCGAGGGCTCCGGGCAGACCCCCGCGTTCGTCCGCGGTGCCACCCAGCACACCGGCGAGACCGTCGACCCCGTGTTCGTGTTCCCGGGTCAGGGTGCGCAGTGGGTCGGCATGGCCGTTGAACTGCTCGATTCTTCGCCGGTGTTCGCGTCCAGGTTCGCCGAGTGTGCGGCGGCGTTGGGCGAGTTCGTGGACTGGTCGCTGGTCGACGTCGTTCGTGGTGTCGAGGGTGCTCCCGGTTTCGACCGGGTGGATGTGGTGCAGCCGGTGTTGTGGGCTGTGATGGTGTCCCTTGCCGCGCTGTGGGAGTCGTTCGGTGTGCGGCCTGCCGCGGTGGTGGGTCACTCGCAGGGTGAGATCGCCGCTGCCGTGGTGGCGGGTGCGTTGTCGCTGCGGGACGGTGCGCGGGTCGTGGCGCTGCGGAGCCGGGCGATCATCGCCCTGGCCGGTCGTGGTGGCATGGTCTCCGTGTCGCTGTCCGTCGCCGACACCGAGGAGCTCATCGCCGACTGGGGCGGTCGTATCTCCGTCGCCGCGGTCAACGGGCCGACCTCGGTGGTGATTTCGGGTGATGCCGATGCCCTGGACGAGTTGGTTGGGCAGGCTGAGGGTCGTGGGGTGCGGGTGCGCCGCATCGAGGTGGACTATGCTTCGCACTCGGCCCATGTGGAGTTGATCCAGGACGAGTTGCTGCGGGAGCTGGCGAACGTTCAGCCGCGCACTCCCGAGGTGCCGTTCCTGTCGACGGTGACGGGGGAGTGGCTGGAGTCCGCGGTCACGGATGCGGTGTACTGGTACACCAATCTGCGGCAGACGGTTCAGCTGGAGCCCGCCGTACGGAAGCTGGCCGGCTCCGGGCACGGCGCGTTCCTGGAGATGAGCCCGCACCCGGTGCTGACCGTGCCGGTTCAGGAGACGGTGGAGTCGGCCGGTGTCGATGCCCTGGTCACTGGCACCCTCCGCCGTGGTCTGGGTGGTCTGACCCGCTTCTACACCTCCCTCGGCGAGGCCTGGACCCGCGGTGTCGACGTCGACTGGACGCCGGCCTTCGCCCCGTACGACCCGCGCCGTGTGGACCTGCCCACCTACGCCTTCCAGCGCCGGCACTACTGGCTGGAGTCGCCCGCGCCCGTGTTCACCTCCGCCTCCGTCCTGGCCGGCGGTGTCGTGGACCCGGTGGACGAGGCCTTCTGGAAGTCCGTCGAGGACGGCGACCTCCAGGAGTTCGCCCGTACCCTCGGCCTCGACGACGCCTCCGCCCTGGGCGAGGTCGTCCCGGCCCTCTCCTCCTGGCGCCGCAACCAGCGTGAACGCTCGGCGGTCGACAGCTGGCGCTACCGCATCGCCTGGCACCCCCGCCCGGAACGGATCGCCTCCGCCACCACCCTGGACGGCACCTGGCTCGTCGTCGTCCCCGAAGGACACGCGGACGACGCCTTCGTACGGAGCGTGACCTCCGCCGTGGCCGCACGCGCCACCGAGACGCGCACCCTCGTCGTCGGCACCGCCGAGGCCGAACGCGGGCGCCTCGCCGACCTGCTGCGGCAGGAGAGTGAACGGGGCCCGGTGGACGGCGGCGTCCTGTCCCTGCTCGCCCTGGACGAACGGCCCTGGGACGACGGCTGCGCGCTGCCCACCGGCCTCGTGCTGATGACCACCCTGCTCCAGGCCCTCGGCGACGCCCAGGTCGACGCGCCCCTGTGGTGCGCCACCCGCGGCGCCGTCTCGGTCCACCGCAACGACGTGCTCCACCACCCCCTCCAGGCCGCCTCCTGGGGCCTGGGCCGGATCGCCTCCACCGAGTACCCGCAGCGCTGGGGCGGTCTCATCGACCTGCCCGAGACGATCGACGAGCGCGCCGGCCGACGCCTGGCCGTCGCACTCGCCAGCGGCATGGAGGAGAACCACGTCGCCCTGCGCGGCTCCGGTCTGTTCGTGCGCCGGCTCGTCCGGGCCGGCGAGGGACCGCGCCCCGACGGGCCGGCCTGGACCCCCGGCGGCACCGTCCTGATCACCGGCGGCACCGGCGGTGTCGGCCACCACGTCGCCCGCTGGCTGGCCCGCGGCGGCGCCGAACACCTCGTCCTGGTCAGCCGGCGCGGCCCCGAGGCCCCCGGCGCCGCCGAGCTCGTCGCGGAACTCGCCGAACTCGGCACCCCCGCCACCGTCGTCGCCTGCGACGTCGCCGACCCCGACGCCGTGCGCCGACTCGTCGACGACCTGCCGGGCGGCGGCACCCTGACCGCCGTCTTCCACACCGCCGGCGTCATCGACGACGGCGTCATCGACAGCCTCACCCCACAGCGCACCCACGGCGTCCTGCGCCCCAAGGTCGACGCCGCACTCGCCCTGCACGAGGCCACCCGGCACCTCGACCTCTCCGCGTTCGTCCTGTTCTCCTCCATGGCGGGCACCCTCGGCCGCTCCGGCCAGGGCAGCTACGCCGCCGCCAACGCGTTCCTCGACGCGCTCGCCGCGCACCGCCGCGCCGACGGCCTCGCCGCGACCTCCGTGGCCTGGGGCACCTGGGCCGGCGGCGGCATGGTCGGCGACGAGGTCGCCCAGCGGCTGCGCCGCGACGGCGTGCCGCCCATGGAGCCCGAACTGGCCGTCTCCGCCCTCCAGCAGGCGCTCGACCAGGACGACGAGTTCCTCGTCGTCGCCGACGTCGACTGGAAGCTCGTCACCGCCCGCGCCTTCGCGGCCCTGCCCGAGCTGCCCGACAGCCCCGCCGCCGGCGAGACCGAGCGCGCCGAGAAGGAGACCGCCGCGCAGGACGGGCCGCCGCTGCCCGCCCGTCTCGCCCGGCTGGCCCCCGCCGAGCGCCGCACCGCGCTCCTGCTGGAGGTCCGCAAGCAGGCCGCCGCCGTCCTCGGCCACAGCGACGCCGACGCCGTCCCGGAGGGCCGGGCCTTCCGCGACCTCGGCTTCGATTCGCTGACCGCCGTCGAGCTGCGCAACCGCTTCGCCGAGGTCACCGGCCTGCGGCTGCCCGTCACCATGGCCTTCGACCACCCGTCGGCCGCCGCGCTCACCGCCCACCTCGACACCGAACTGTTCGGCGCCGACACCGCCGCCTCCGCCGGCGCGGTCGCCGTCCGCCCGCAGGTCCTCACCGACGACCCCATCGTCATCGTCGGCATGAGCTGCCGCTTCCCCGGCGGCGTCACCTCGCCCGAGGAGCTGTGGCAGCTCGTCTCCGACGGCACCGACGCCATCTCGCCCTTCCCCGACAACCGCGGCTGGGACGTCGAGACCCTCTACGACCCCGACCCCGACAAGGCCGGCCACAGCTACGCCCGGCACGGCGGATTCCTCTACGACGCCGACGAATTCGACCCCGCCTTCTTCGGCATCTCGCCCCGCGAGGCCGTCGCCGTCGACCCGCAGCACCGGCTGCTCCTCGAAACCTCCTGGGAGGCGTTCGAACGGGCCGGGATCGACCCCGCGGTCGTCCGCGGCAGCCGCACCGGCGTCTTCGTCGGATCCAACTACAACGACTACGGCAGCCGCGTCCGCCAGGCCCCCGACGGCCTGGAGGGCTACATCGCCACCGGCAGCGCCAGCAGCGTCGCCTCCGGCCGCATCTCCTACACCTTCGGCCTGGAGGGCCCGGCCGTCACCGTCGACACCGCCTGCTCCTCCTCGCTGGTCGCCCTGCACCTCGCCGTGCAGGCCCTGCGCTCCGGTGAGTGCGGGCTCGCCCTCGCCGGCGGCGTCACCGTCATCTCCTCCCCCGAGACCTTCATCGAGTTCAGCCGGCAGCGCGCCCTGTCGCCCGACGGCCGCTGCAAGGCGTTCTCCGCCGACGCGGACGGCGCCGGCTGGGCCGAGGGTGTCGGCCTGCTCCTCCTGGAGCGCCTGTCCGACGCCCGCCGCAACGGCCACCAAGTGCTCGCCACCGTCGCCGGTACGGCCGTCAACCAGGACGGCGCCTCCAACGGGCTCACCGCCCCCAACGGCCCCGCCCAGCAGCGCGTCATCCGCGCCGCCCTCGACACCGCCGGCCTCACCCCGGCCGACGTCGACGCCGTCGAGGCGCACGGCACCGGCACCAAGCTCGGCGACCCCATCGAGGCCCAGGCCCTCCTCGCCACCTACGGGCAGGACCGTCCCGGGGACCGGCCGCTGTGGCTCGGCGCGGTGAAGTCCAACATCGGCCACACCCAGGCCGCCTCCGGCGTCGCCGGCATCATCAAGATGGTCATGGCGATGCGGCACGGGGTGCTGCCCCGCTCCCTGTACGCCGACAACCCGTCCTCGCACATCGACTGGTCCTCCGGCGCCGTACGCCTCCTGGACCGGGAACGCCCGTGGGAGCGCGGTGACAACCCGCGCCGCGCCGGTGTCTCCTCCTTCGGCGTGAGCGGCACCAACGCCCACGTCATCCTCCAGGAACCCGACGCCGGCCCCGTGGCCGAGGCCGCCGCCCTGCCGGCCGGTGGGACCCCGGTGGCCGAGGCCACCGCCCCGGCCACCACGGTCACCCCGGTCACTCCGGCCGTCCCGGCCGCTGCCGCCACCGCCCTGCCCTGGCTGCTGTCCGCCCGCGGCGCCGCCGCCCTGCGCGGACAGGCACGCCGGCTGCTCGACCACCTCACCGCACGGCCGGGCGCCGTGGACCCGGCCGACATCGCCTGGTCCCTGGCCACCGGCCGGGCCGTGCTCGACGACCGCGCCGTGGTCGTCGCCGGCGACCTCGACTCCTTCACCGAGGCGCTCACCGCCCTCGCCGAGGGCCGCGAACACCCCCGTCTCACCACGGACCGGGCACGCTCCGGCAAGGTCGCCTTCCTCTTCTCCGGCCAGGGCGCCCAACGGCCCGGCACCGGACGCGAGCTGTACGCCGCGTACGACGCCTTCGCCGACGCCCTGGACGCCGTCTGCGCCCACCTCGACCCCCACCTCGAACTCCCCCTGCGGGACATCCTGTTCGCCGAACCCGGCACCCCCGAGGCAGCCCTGCTCGACCAGACCGTCCACACCCAGGCCGCGCTGTTCGCCGTCGAGGTCGCCCTCTACCGGCTCGTGGAGAGCACCGGCCTCACCCCCGACGTCGTCCTCGGCCACTCCGTCGGCGAGATCGCCGCCGCCCACGTCGCCGGGGTGCTCACCCTGGAGGACGCCTGCCTGCTCGTCGCCACCCGCGGCCGGCTCATGCAGGACCTGCCCGAGGGCGGCGCCATGATCTCCGTACAGGCCGCCGAGGACGAGGTGCTCGCCCTGCTCGGTGCGTACGAGGGACGGGCCTCCGTCGCCGCCGTCAACAGCCCCCTCGCCACCGTCGTCTCCGGCGACGAGGACGCGGTCACCGCAGTCGCCGACGCGCTTGCCGCCCAGGGCCGCAAGACCCGCCGGCTCAACGTCAGCCACGCCTTCCACTCGCCCCGCATGGACCCCATGCTCGACGAGTTCACCGCCCGCACCGCCGAACTCCCGCACAGCGCACCGGTCGTGCCCGTGGTCTCCGCCGTCACCGGCGCCCCCTACGGCGACGCCGAACGCGACGACCGCGGCCACTGGGCCCGCCAGGTCCGCCACGCCGTCCGCTTCGCCGACGGCGTGCGCACCCTGGAGGAACAGGGCGTCACCACCTACGTCGAGATCGGCCCCGGCGGTGTCCTCACCGCCCTCGCCGGCGACAATGTCACCGGCGACGCCACCCTCGTCCCGCTGCTGCGCCGCGACACCGACGAGACCGAGTCCTTCACCACCGGACTCGCCCGGCTGCACGCCCGCGGCCACGCCCCCGACTGGGCCACGCTGCTCGCCCCGCTCGCCGCCGACCGCGTCGACCTGCCGACCTACGCCTTCCAGCGCGACCGCTACTGGCTCCAGGCCACCCCCGGCGCCCGGGACATCGCGCAGGCCGGACTGGAGGCCGCCGGGCACCCGCTGCTCGACATCGCCGTCCCGCTGGCCGGCTCCGACGGCGTCCTGCTCACCGGCACCGTCTCCGTGGAACGCCAGCCCTGGCTGCGCGACCACGCCCTCGGCGACACCGTGCTCCTCCCGGGCACGGCGTTCCTCGAACTCGCCCTCCAGGCCCTGGAACGGGCCGGCGCCGCACGCGTCGCCGACCTCACCCTGGAGACCCCGCTCGTCCTCGCGGCCACCGGAGCCGTCCAGCTCCAGGTCACCGTGGCCCCCGCCGACGAGTCCGGCGCCCGCGCCCTGAGCGTCCACACCCGGCCGCTCTCCGCCTTCGAGGGGTCCGCCGAACCCTGGACCCGGCACGCCTCGGGCACCCTCACCGACGAACCGGCCCCCGCGCCGGCCGCCGCCCCCGCCGCCTGGCCGCCCGCCGGCGCCCAGCCCCTCGACGTGAGCGGCCTCTACGAGCGCATCGCCGACAACGGCTTCGACTACGGACCCGCCTTCCGCGGACTGCGCGCCGCCTGGCGCCTCGGCGACGAGGTGTACGCCGAGATCGCCCCGGCCGACGGCGGACACCTCGACCGCGCCGAGGACTTCGCCGTCCACCCCGCGCTCCTGGACGCCGCCCTGCACACCGTCGCCCTCGCCCCCGACGCCGACCCCGACGGACCCACGCTCCTGCCGTTCTCCTTCACCGGCGTGACGGTGACCGCCGCCGGGCCCGCCGCCCTGCGCGTCCGCCTCACCCCCCGGGGAGGACAGCGGTACGCCGTCGAGGTCGCCGACGGTGCCGGCACCCCCGTCGCCGCCGTCGAGGACCTCGTCCTGCGGCCCGTCGACACCGAGCGGGTGGCCGCCGGCCGCTCCTCCGCGGCCGCCCTGCACCGGCTGCGCTGGGTGCCCGCCTCCGTGGGCACCGCCACTGCACGGCTCGCCCTTGTCGGCGCCGACGAGGACCTCACCGCCCTCGCCGCCCGCCACACCGGCCCGCTGACCCCGTACGACAGTCTCGACGCCCTGCGCGCCGCGATCGCCGCGGGCGACCCGGTGCCCGAGACCGTCCTGGCCGCCCTGCCCGCCACCGGCGACCGCACCGACCACGCCACCGCGGCACGGGAGACCACGCACCACGCCCTCCGGCTCACCCAGGAGTGGCTGCGCGACGACACGTTCGCCCCGGCCCGGCTGGTGTTCGCCACCCGCCACGCCGTCGCGACCGGACCCGCCGACGCCGCCGCCACCGACCCGGCACAGGCCGCCGTATGGGGGCTGATCCGCACTGCCAAGGCCGAGAACCCGGGCCGCTTCGGCCTCCTCGACCACGACGGCACCACCGCCTCCCTCGACCTGCTGCCCGGGGTCCTCACCAGCGGGGAGAACGAGACCGCCCTGCGCGACGGCACCGCACTCGCCCCGCGCCTGACCCGCGTCCAGGACACCGACACCGGCGACTTCACCGGCTTCGCCGGCCCCGGCACCGTCCTCGTCACCGGCGCCTCCGGCGTGCTCGCCCGGCAGGTGGCCCGCCACCTCGTCACCGAACACGGCGCCGCCTCCCTGCTGCTGGCCAGCAGGCGCGGCCCCGACGCCGACGGCATGAGCGAACTCGCCGCCGAACTGCGCGGCCACGGGGCCGAGGTCACCGTCGCCGCCTGCGACACCGCCGACCGCGACGCCCTCGCCGCCCTGCTCGCCACGGTGCCCGCCGACCGGCCGCTGACCGCGGTCGTCCACACCGCGGGCGTCCTCGACGACGGCGTGGTCGAGGCCCTCACCCCCGAACGGCTCGACACCGTCCTGCGGGCCAAGGCCGACACCGCCCTCCACCTCGACACCCTCACCCGCGACGCCGGACCCGTCACCCTCGTCCTGTTCTCCTCCCTCGCCGGCACCTTCGGCGGCGTCGGACAGGGCAACTACTCGGCCGCCAACGCCTTCCTCGACGCCCTCGCCGCCCGGCGCGGCGCCGACGGCCGGCCGACCCTGTCCCTGGCCTGGGGCCTGTGGGCCGAACGCAGCGGCATGACCGGCAAGCTCGGCGACACCGACCTGCGGCGGATGCGGCGCGGCGGCCTGCAGCCCATGGCCACGCCCGACGCCCTCACCCTGCTCGACGCGGCCCTCGCCACCCCGGACGCGTTCCTCGCGCCCGCCGCGCTCGACCCGGCCGCGCTGCGCTCCTCCGACGGCACCGTGCCCGACCTGCTGCGCGACCTCGTCCCCGCCCGCACCCCGCGGGCCGCCCGCGCCGCCGGCCAGGCCACGGCCCCCGCCCGCGGCACCGGGACGGACTCCGCCGACGCCCTGCTGGCCCGCCTCGCGAACCTGACCGCCCCCCAGCGGCAGGGCGCCCTCCTGGAGACAGTGCTCACCCAGGCGGCCCTCGTCCTCGGCTACGGCTCCGCCGACACCATCGACCCCGAACGGGGCTTCCTGGAGGTCGGCTTCGACTCCCTGACCGCCCTCGAACTGCGCAACCGGCTCGGCGCCCTCACCGGCGTCCGGCTCCCGGCCACCCTGCTGTTCGACTACCCGACGCCCGCCGGGCTCACCGACCACCTGCTGACCCGGATGGCTCCCGCCCTCACCGCCGCGGCCGGCACCGCCGCCGACGGCGACTCGGTGCTGGTCCGACTCGACCACATGGAAGGACAGTTCACCGAGGTCCTGGCCGACGCCGACCTGCACGACGAACTGCGCAGCCGGCTCCAGCGGCTGCTCGACCAGCTCGACGCCGCCGCGCCCGCCGCGCGGCAGGCCACCGGCACCACTCACCCCGACGAGGTGTCGGACGACGAACTGCGCCGCTTCCTGGAGAACGAACTCGGCGGCGCCTGACCGATCCCTCGGGGCGGCGGCCGGCTCCGGCCGCCGCCCCGGCCCCACGTCAACGTCAACCGGACGGAACTGGAACTGTGAAGGCTCTCGTGCTCGCGGGGGGATCCGGTACGCGACTGCGACCGATCACCCACACCTCCAGCAAGCAACTGGTCCCGGTCGCCAACAAGCCGATCCTCTTCTACGGCCTCGAAGCCATCGCCGCGGCCGGCATCACCGAGGTCGGCATCATCGTCGGCGGCACCGCCGACGAGATCAGGGCCGCCGTCGGCGACGGCTCGGCCTTCGGACTGGACGTCACCTACATCCCGCAGAGCGAGCCCCTCGGGCTCGCCCACGCCGTCCTCATCGCCCGCCCCTTCCTCGGCGACGACGACTTCGTCATGTACCTCGGCGACAACTTCGTGCTCGACGGCATCACCGACGTCGTCGACGAGTTCCGCAAGGACCGCTGCGACGCGCAGATCCTGCTCACCCGCGTCCCCAACCCCACCGCGTTCGGCGTCGCCATCATCGACGACGGCGGCAACGTCCTCGACCTGGAGGAGAAGCCCAGCAAGCCGCGCAGCGACCTCGCCATCGCGGGCGTCTACCTCTTCACCCCGCGCGTGCACGACGCCGTACGCGCCATCGAGCCCT
Source organism: Streptomyces sp. NPDC026672 (assembly GCF_040638185.1). Taxonomy (NCBI): domain Bacteria; kingdom Bacillati; phylum Actinomycetota; class Actinomycetes; order Kitasatosporales; family Streptomycetaceae; genus Streptomyces; species Streptomyces sp. NPDC026672. The sequence goes on along the minus strand of NZ_JBEZXS010000035.1, from coordinate 27,385 downwards.
CCGCGCGCGGCGAGCTGGAGATCACCGACGCCCTGCGCTGGCTGGTCGAGCAGGAGGACTCCACGGTGCGCTCCACCGTGATCACCGGGTACTGGAAGGACACCGGCAACGTCAACGACATGCTGGAGGTCAACCGCACCCTCCTGGAACGCCTGGAGACCCGCATCGACGGCTACGTCGACGAGAGCAGCGAGATCATCGGCCGCGTCCACCTCGACGCCGGCGTGGAGGTGCGCAACTCGCGCATCGTCGGACCCGCCGTCATCGGAGCCGGCAGCATCATCACCGACTCCTACATCGGCCCCTCCACCTCCGTCGCCGAGAACTGCCGCATCATGGCCAGCGAGATCGAGTACTCCATCGTGCTGCGCGACTCGTCCTTCGACCGCATCCGGCGCGTCGAGGCGTCCCTCATCGGCCGCAACGTCCAGGTGACCCTCGCCCCCCGGCTGCCCGCCGCCCACCGGTTCGTCATCGGCGACCACGGCCGCGTGCAGCTCCCGTCATGACGGCGACGGCCCTGCCGCCCCTGCGCCTCCTCGTGGTGACCGCCGTCACCGCGGAACGCGAGGCCGCGGCCCGGGGCCTGGACCCCGCCGCGTCCCCCGCGGACCACGCGCTGCCCGGCCATGTGCTCAAGCGCACCGGCACGGGCAGCGCCCCAGGGCCGCTGCGGGCCGACCTGCTCGCGGCGGGGGTCGGCCCCGCCGCGGCGGCGGCCGCCACGAGCGCGGCCCTCACCGCGGGCGCGCTGCGCGAGGAGCCCTACGACCTCGTGATCGCCGCCGGCATCGGGGGCGGCTTCGCACCCCACGCACCCCTCGGCGCCGTCGTCGTCGCCGACCGCATCGTCGCCGCCGACCTGGGCGCCGACTCCCCGGACGGCTTCCTGTCCGTCGACACCCTCGGCTTCGGCAGGACCACCGTCCACAGCCCGCCCCGGCTCGCCGCCGAGGCCGCCCGCGCCCTCGGCGCCCTCCACGCCCCCGTCCTCACCGTGTCCACCGCCACCGGCACCGCCGAACGCGCCCGCGCCCTCGCGGACGCGCACCCCGGCGCCGGCGCGGAGGCCATGGAGGGCTTCGGCGTCGCCGTGGCCGCCGCCGCGCACGACGTGCCCGTCCTGGAGATCCGCACGGTCTCCAACACCGTGGGCCCGCGCGACCGCGCGGCCTGGCGCATCGGCGAGGCCCTCACGTCCCTCCAACAGGCGTTCTCCGCGCTGCGCACGACCCTGGAAAAGGACACGGGGCTCCCGTACGACTGAGCTCCCTGCTTCCGTTCGAGTGGCCCCGGGCGAGCGTCGACGACCTCACCCGGGGCCGACACCGGGTGGTGACGGGCTCGGTCACCATCACTTTCCTGGTCGCTGCGGTAAGGGGACTTACGTCACTTGCTCTCCGTAGCGGTCCTCCGCCATGCGTCGCATCAGTTCCGCCGAGTCCTTGATGGACAGTGCGGCGGCCCGGAGGTGGTCGTACCGGAGCGAACAGTTGTCGACTGTTTTCGCGTCTGCCGTCGGGTGCCCGCCTCCGTACCCCTCGGCGTGGACGACGGCCGGGTCGGTCCCGAACCGGAAGACGGTGAACGAGCCCGTGAGCCCCGGGTGCGCTCCGGCCGAGAACGGCAGGACCTGGACGTTGACCCGGGTGTTGCACTCGAAGGTGGCCAGATGGGCGAGTTGCCCACGCATGATCTCCCGGTCCCCGATCTCCTGGTGCAGTGCGGCCTCGCCGAGAACCATCCAGAAGACCGGCGGTCTCTCCTTCTCGAAGACGCGCTGCCGGGTCAGCCGCACGGCGGTCCGGTCCTCGGGTTCGGTCTCTTCGAACGCGCGGAGTACCGCATGGATGTAGGGCCGGGTCTGCAACAGTTCATGGACCATGCCCATCTGGAAAGTGCAGATCTCGGTCGCCCGTGCTTCCAGCTCCGCGATCTCCTTAAACCAGCTCGGGAGTTGGCTCCTCATGACCAGGTCCACGAGCCGGGACAGCGATCCGCCCGTTTCCAGAGCGGTGTCGGCCCGCTCGCTGAATTCTGCCGTGGGCAGCTTCCGGGCGGTTTCGATCTGACCGACAAGTGATCCCGTGTAGGCGACCATGTCACCGAGCTGTCGCTGTGTCAGGCCCGCTCTTTCCCGGAGCCGGCGGAGTTCGGAACCGTAGTAATCGAGCGGCGAGGCGCCCGGATCGAGCACGTTGATGTTGGTCACGGGCAATTGCGGTCTTCCTTGAGTCCTGTGGAGCGGGTTTTGGTTCGTCACCCCGACTGGCCGACCTGTCCTTCCGGCCATGGGCTTGCGGGGCTTCCGGCTGACCGCGACGAAGGGAAAGGGCTCCACGTAGCGGAGCCCTCGCGTGTCTGCCGTCATCAGGACATGAGGATGTCGCATATGTCGGACAGGCTGAACCGGGCGATCAGGAGTCCATGGTCAGTCCGCAGCCGCACCTCCTCGGTTGCGACGACCTCCACACTGCGCAGGGCGGGTGTCAGGTCAGGGGTGGCGATGATCCAATCGATACGCTGCGGCGGCCCCTGATCCGTACGGGTCAGGCTCGCGGTGGCCTCCATGGCACCGGCCTGGTGCAGGGTGGTACCGGCGTGATGGGCGAGGTCGGTGAACACTGGCAGCCGGCCGCCGGTCAGAATCTCGGAGGGCCGGGTGTCGCTGACCCGTCGGCCGTGGCGCTCGATGGTGCGCTGCTGGAAGTGGACGGGGTCGTCGACTGCGTTCCAGACGAGGGGGTCGGTGGTCTCGTCGGCACTTCGGTGGGGGTAGCTGTTGGCGTCGAGTCCGATCAGGGCAGTGCGGCCGTGGTCGGCGAGCACGGTGAGTCTCCGGGCCTCCGTCGCACGCATCGTGGGATCGAAATGGGTTAGATGGGCTGATGCCAGTTCCAGTGGTTTGGGACAGCCCTTGAGCCGGACTCGGACATGGCAGACCGGCTTCCACGGCAGGTCGTGATCGGTCTGGGCCACGACCTCGAAGAGGTGGGGATCGATCATGATTCCCGGCGGGTTGCGACTGCGGCCAGGTTTCGTCTCGGGCATGAACGGCAGCAATGCGAGTTTGTTCGCTTCCTCGTACAGCTCGGCCCGGCTGTTGGCCGAGGCGCCGGTCAGTTCGTGGCGGAACACGACGTGAGGGACGAAGCGGGCGAGGACGCTGTGCGCAGGACGGCGTCGCGAATCCTTACTGTCGAGTCGGCGTCCGTTGTGGGCGACGTTCCATGACGCCACACATAGTTCGTCCGTATTGATGGCCATGACATGTCTTTCGTTAGGAAAAGGGACAGAGAGGGAAATAGGGGCTAATGCCTCGCGCCGGCTGTGGACCCCGCCCGCGGCGACCACACGCGGACGGTCGGACGCCGGAAGCCGTTGGGCACAGGTGGCGCACCTGGCGTTCCTTGGTCGTCGTGCGGTCCTTGGGCCCGGCTCGTGATGCGGAATGGGGGACCCACCGCTGCCTCGGGGAGGTAGGCATGGTGCCTACCGGCAGCGGTGGGCCGTCTGGCCGTGCCTCCGGCGCCCCGGGGGAAGGGCATGGCACTCACCGGAGGCACGGGGCTTAAGGGGCGGGCCTGTCGCGCCGGGAAGTACCGAGCAGTTCGCCCATCCGCCGGGCGAGATCCCGCATCTGATGGCCGAGCAGCCCCTGATCGAGCCCCTCTTCGGCGAGCACGCCGAGGTAGGACTCGGTGCCGGCGCGGACGACAAAGAGATGACCGCCGTCGACCTCGATCATGGCCAGGCGCAGCAGACCCCCCGCGCGGGGGAACTGCTCGGCGACCGGCGTGGACAGGGCCTGCAAGCCCGCGACGACGGCAGCGAAACGGTCGGCATCGTCCCGGCTGCCGCTGCCGTACACCGCGAGTGCCTTGCCGTCGCTGGAAGCGGTGAGCGCCAGGCGGATCTCGTGCATGCTCTCGACCAGGTCACGCAGGGCCCAGTCGAGATCGGGTCTGTGGTGTGTCATCGACCAGGCCCTTTCGTGTCGGCGCGGGATGCCTGCGGAGGAATGGTGCCTGAACGGGTGATCTGGTTCAGGTGAGCGGCGAGGGTGGTGTGCGGGGTCGGCACGGGCCGGAAGCGGGCCAGGAGCTCGCGCAGCGCCTGGACGGGCACCGGCCGGTCGTGGGCGTACGGCCGCAGCCAGTACGCGCCGGACGGCGCCGTCCGCTGGGGTGAGGGCAGCCTGATCGTGCGTGGGCTGCCGAGGCACACGCCATGGGTGTGCGGAGACCAGGTGCGGGCGGACCCCGGGGGGACCAGCCAGTACAGCCAGCCGGTTTCGGGGTCCTCGATGACGGGGCCGCATCCATGCTGGTACTCATCGAGCACGACGGCCATGGTGCGGCCTTCCGGGCCGCCGCCGGTGACCACGACGTCGTAGCGGTGACCGAGGAGCACGCGGCGGCTGTACATGTCAGAGGCCGGCCGGCACGCGGGCGTGGCCGTGACGGTCGTACTCGGCATGGCGGCTGTCACAGGTCCACCGGCCCCGGTGTCAGGGTGGCGCGGACTGTCTTCCCGCAGAGCGTGGGGTCAATGAACCAGGTGAGTCCAGCGCCGAGTTGCTGGATTCGTTGCAGACCTCGCCCGTTCTGCAAGGCCGCCGTGAAGTCGGGGAAGCGGGGGGTGGGGTCGCAGACGTCGATGACGAGCCGTCCGTCCTCGGTGATGCCGAGGTCGACGCTGATCGTTGCGGTGCTGGTCGGCGGCAGGCCGTGGAGGAGGGCGTTGTGCACCAGGTCGGCCAGAACCGCGGCGGCGGCGTCGACGCTGCCCGCCCACCCGATGACGGTCAGGCTCGTACGGGCGTTCAGGCGGGCCCGTATGACGGACTTGGCGTCCGCTGCCAGCCTGATGGTCGGGTACCTGCGTACCAGGGGCAGGGGCTCGACACGGTCCACGGCGTCAGGTCCTTTACGGAGACTGAGACGGCACCAGGTCGTGGTGCCGTCGGGACTGGTGCCCCATGCGTCGGCGAGCGCATCGACGAGCACAAGCCCCCGGCCGCTCTCGTCGTCCAGGGCGGCACGGCGTAGTACGGGACGCTGCGGCGAACCGTCGCGGACCTCGATCACCAGATGCTCGTCACGCACACACAGGCGGAATCCGACGGTGCCGGTGCCGTGCCGGAGCGCGTTGGTGGCCAGCTCGGTCGTCAGCAGCTCGGCCGGCTCGATCAGATCCGGCCGTCCCCAGTAGGCCAGCGCCGCCCGGACGATGCGGCGCAGCCGACCGGGCCAGACCGCATCGGCCTGCGTCAGGCGGCCCGGGTCCGACGCCCGGTCACGGGCGATCGACACCTCATAGACAGCCTGCCCAGGCCGCATACAGGCAGCCCTCATGCCGTCCAGCACAGTCAGCGTCATGCCCTAGGTCTCCGGATCGACGGATCTGGCAGGCGAGGCCGGTGGATTCGAGAACTCCGGCTACCTCGCCCCCACCAGTAAACAAATGACTACAGCAGGAGTACAGGATTCTTCCGGTGGTGGACCGGAAGTTTTTACCTACGCGGGAACAGCACCCCAGGGCGGGGCTACCGTGAGGGTGTGCCGAAGAACCTCCGCCTGGCGGCGGCCATGCACCAAGCAGGACTGAAGCAGCGCGAGTTAGCCGACCGGCTCAACAAACGCATCGAGCAACTGACAGGGTCGCCCGGGGTAATTTCCGGTCGGCACGTCCGGGACTGGCTCAATGGAACGATCCGCTGGCCGCGTGAACGCCAACGGCGCGTGCTGCGGGACGAGTTCGGTATGACTCCGGAAGAACTGGGCTTCATTCCCCCGTCCCGCCCTGGACCGTCGCCGGACCGTCGCACCTTCATCGGCACGGCCGCCGGCGCCGCAGCCGCCGCTGCCCTCCCCCATTCTCCCGCCCCGGTCCGGCCGTTGCAGGTCGGTATGTCCGACGTGATCCGGCTGCGCGAAGAGGTGGAGCGTCTGATCGTCCTGGACGACAAACGCGGTGGCCACGGCCTGGAACAGACCGCCCTCGACGGAGCCGCCAAGGCGCTCGCTCTCCGGAAGGATTCCGCGGCGACGCAGCACGTGCAGCGCCACTTGTCCGCGGTCGCCGCGGACTTCACCTCGGCAGCGGCATGGTTCCTGATCGACGCGGGGCGGCTCGATCGGGCCGACCGCCACCTGGATCGGGCCCTGACGCTCGCGGGCATGGCGCAGGACTCCGACATGACCATGAAAGTGTGGAACTTGCGGGCGATGCTCGCGCGGCAGCGCCACGACTTCACCGAGGCCCTTGCCGCCTCGCAGGCCGCCCAGGGGACAGAGATCGCCCGGCACAGTCCGCTGCACGCGTCGCTCGCCCACGCCCGGACCGCGGTCGGCCTGGCCCACAGCAGCGACCATGGCGGGGCTCTGACCTGCCTGGAGCGTGCTGAGGACGCCATGTCGCGGGTGGATGAGCGGCCCCCGTCGGCGTGGATCGCCTTCTACGGGCCGGCCGAGCTTGCCTCCCTCACCGCCATCGTGAGAGACGTCATGGGCCACCCCGCAGAGGCCGAAGCGGCCTCCTACCGGGCCCTTGCCGCTCTGCCCGAGCCCTACCGGCGCAACAAGGCGCTCACCACAGCCCGGCTTGCCCTTGCGCAGCTGCATCAGGACGAGGTCGAGCAGGGGTGTGCCACCAGCGGCAGCGTCTTCACGATCATGGAGGGCGATCCGCTTCCCTGGCGGTTGCGGCAGCTCCTCGGCGACTTCCAGCGCGACCTGATCGCCCGTGCTCCCTCCGTGCGCATCGCACACGAGTGGGCCGACCGCTACCGGACCGAATGGAGCAGCCCTTGACCACCGCCGTCGAACTCCGACGCTTCACCCACGAGGACCTGCCGACCATCCGGCAGACGCTCCTGGACGTGCACGCGGACGTCTACGCCGACAGCATGACCGAGTTCGATGAACGCTTCTCGTGGTTCGTGGATCACTGGGGCGGCCACCCGGGATACGTCTGCGTCATTGGCTACGACGGGGACGAGCCGGTCGGGTTTGCCTACGGCGCCCCGGCCGGCGAGGGAAGGGAGTGGTGGCGTGAGCACCTGCCCGAGCCGCCGGCGGACGCCTCCACCTTCTCCGTCTCGGAGCTGATGGTGCGTCCACGGTGGCGCAAGACCGGCACGGCCAAGCGGCTGCACGAGGCACTGATCGCCGGCCGGCCGGAAGCCCTGGCGGTGCTCCTGGTCGACCCTGATCACCCCAAGGTGGAGGCCCTGTACGAGACCTGGGGGTACCGCAGGATCGGCACCCGGCGTCCGTTCCCGGACAGCCCGAACTTCGGGGTCATGCTCCGGCTGTTGCCCGCCGAGGAACAGTCGTAACGGTACTCACCGTGGCCCCGTTTCTCCGGAAGTGCTGAGCCCGTCCAGGGCGCCGGAGGAACGGGGCGGTGCCGTCTACCGGCGTCGCCGCAGTGCCCTGACCGGTGCCGCGATTTTCCGCAGCAGCTCGCCGAACAGCGCCGCTCGCAGTGCTCCGATGTTCGGTGCCTGCATTCCCATGGGCACGGCCCTTCCCGAGTGGTGGATTCGGTAGAGCCGTTCCCTGGGGGGGCCGGAGAACACGGAGTGACGCGGAGCATGACCGGAATCCGCTGCGTGCCTAGCGGGTGGGGCTGGCTTCCTGGGCCTTGCTGACGAGGGTGACGGCCTTCGTGACCACTGGATGGTCCAGGTGCTGGGATACGCGGACGAGGTGCTGGCGCCAGGCGTGGGGTTCGGTGTCGGAGCCGGGCAACCGGGTGAGTTGGATCTGCGGGGGCAGGGCGGGGAGGCCCTGGTTGCGGGCGTGGGCCGCGTAGAGCAGGGTGGCGGCCACCTGGGCGGCCGTCAGGTCCCAGATGTCTGCCGTGTCGTCGGCGATTGCGTCCTGTCTCCCGTCCGGCTGGTCCTGGGCGAGGCGGGTGACTGCCATCGGGGCAAGGGCGCTCCACCACGGGCTGAGTCGTCCGAACCCGTCCTCCAGCTCGGCCATGACCGACGTGAGTTCCATGGCCGTGTTGAAGCCTGCCCACAGTGACCACCGCGGTGCCAGGACGATGCTCGGGTCCGCCTGGGCCGCGGGGTCGTTCCTGACCACGAGGTCGTGCAGGGGCGTGACAAGGCGCTTGTCGCGGCGCTCGGCGCGGCGCGAGTACAGGACCATGGCGCCCAGGCCCGCGTTGGCGGCGATACAGCTGGCGATGGTGGCCAGCCACGCGCTTTCGGCCAGCGCATCGAGGCGGTGGGGGCCGGCAGCGGTGCCGAACAGCGCGGTCGCGGTCAAGACGACATTCACCAGGTCCAAGCCGAGTGCCAGACCGAACGCGGCCATGCACCGCGCGAGATGCTCGCGGAGCTCGGGGCGGCCGGGGATGGTGACCTTCCGGCACTCGCGCACGGTCACCACGACGGTCAGGATCAGCGTGCTCCAGTAGACAAGGTGGAGGGCGACGACCTCCGGCACGTGGGCGTACACCGCGGCGAACTTGAGCGGCGCGGCCGGCCCCAGGGGCGCATGGAAGAACAGGGCCGTCATGGCGGTGATGGCGCCGCCGTAGACGGGTCCCCAGCGCCAGGCAGTCCGGCGCAGGGAGGCCGGGTCGGATTTGTCGGGCTGCCAGAGCTGGCTGAGGGCATGGGCGTGGGCGACGCACGCCAGTGTGGCGGCCGGGACGATCAGGGCGCAGATGTTGGGTGAGTGGAGCAGGGCGCCGACCAGCCGGAAGGGGCCGGGGGTGGCGAGGAGGAAAATGATGCCGGCGCAGATCAGGACTGAGGCGGTAAGGCGCAGTGACCATTCCCGGCGCTGCCGACGCAGTGCCAGTGCCTTGACCGTGCTGAGGCCGATGGTGGACACGGCGATGATCAGGTTGGCGACGGTGAGGAGCCGCAGCGGCACCATGATCAGATAGACCTGCGGTTGCTGAAGGCGGTGGTCAGGGGGCCGGTGCGCTTGTCGGTGGCATCAAGGGCAAGGAGAGGCATCACGGCATGGGCGAAGACCTCGCACATGCGCTCCTCGTCCTCCGTGAAGGTCTCCCGCAGTCGCATGGGGCGGGACAGGATTTCCTCCCGCAGCCGCGGAGGCAGGGCTGCTATGTGGGCTTCCAGGCTCTGGAGGCTGACGCCGGCGAAGTGAGTGTGCACGGTGGTGGAATGGTCGTTGGCCGACCCGGTACGGGCGAAGCCGCTCGGGCCGAAGTGCCGCGCCTCGTGGAGCTTGACGTGGGCCTGCTGCCAGGGACTCAGCCGGTCACTGATGCCGATGATGTCCTCGTCCGTGGTTCCCAGCAGGGCCACGCCGCTCACGGTGGGCGGGAGGGAGGACAGCACATGGGTCCGGAGGCGGCGGCCACGCTGCTCGCCGATGATGTCCAGGACGTCTTGGACGTTTGCGCCCGCGGACAGTCCGAGTTCGTCGTGGAAGTAGGCGAGTGCGTCACGCCGTTCACGGGACCAGGACCGGTGCTCCCGGACGGCTGTCCTGACGCGGGTGGCGGTCCCGGTGAGCCGTGCGAGGCCGGCGCGGCGTGGGGGCTGTGCGCCGGTAGGGCTCATGCGCTGGTCGGCTCAACTGCTGTGCCGGAGCGAGCTCCGCTCGCGGCGCCTGGTCGAGCGCCCGGACGGCTGTGGTGCATTGGTCTCACGCTCCCCGTTCCCCGTTTTCCCCTGCTACTTGGTGACGGGCTGTGCCCGTTGACCTGCGGAGCGAGACTATCAGCCGGGTTTGATCGTGTCGGTGGGATTCACCTCTCGTGCGTAAGGGGCGCGGCCTTCGCAGGTATGCCGCGCCCCGGTGGCCGTCACGCGGCGAGAGGCACGTCCTTGCGCGGGGACAGCCGCGCGAAGTACGCGGTGTCCGCATTGGAGGAGTACGAGCTGATCGGCCTGGTGGCGGGGGCGCCGGTCGGGTCCCAGTCGAAGTGGCGCAGGAACTTCGTGAGTGCGGTGGTGGCCATCATGCGGGCCAGCGGGGCGCCGATGCAGAAGTGGGCGCCCTGGCCGAAGGACAGATGACTCGCCGCCGGCCGGCGGGACGGGTCGAAGACGTCCGATTGGGGGCCGAAGACCGCGGTGTCCCGGCCGGTGGCCGCCACGAAGACGGCCACTGCGTCGCCCTTTTTCACTGTGACATCCGTGCCGGGCACCTCCGTGTCCTCGGTGGCATACCGGAACATGATCGAGTGGATCGGCGAGTTGTACCGCAGCACCTCTTCCACGACGTCCTTGACGGGAACCTCGCCCGCTCGGACCCGGGCGAGCTGGTCGGGATGCTGCGACAGGGCCTTCAGGGCGTTGCTGATGAGGTTGGTCGTGGTCTCGTGCCCGGCGAAGAGGAACAGCATCAGCGTGTAGAGCAGCAGTTCGTCATCGAGCGTGGCGCCCTCGCCGTTGGTGGCCCCGATCAGAGCGGAGGCCAGATCGTCTCCGGGGTTCTGCCGCTTGTCGGCGATCAGACCGGCAATGACGGCGAGCACAGCGGCCTTTGCCTCGGCGGCCTGCTCGGGGCTGCTGCGGCTGTCGTGGAGGGTGGCGTAGTCCCAGGCGAGGGTCTCGCTGCTGACGAGGTCCAGACCGAACAGGTGGCAGATGACCTGCATGGGCAGGGGGAAGGCGAAGCGGTGGCGCAGGTCGATGAACGAGTCCGGTGATGCCGGTGATGCCTGCGAGAGTTCGGCTATCAGCTCGTCGACGATGGCCTCGATGCGAGGGCGCAGTTCCTCGACACGGCGCGGGGTGAAGGCGCTGCTGACCAGACCGCGCAGCTCGCGGTGTCGGTGGTCGTCCTCGTTGAGCATGCCGGGCATCGTGACGAACTCCAGGATCGGCACGGTGTCGGGGACGAGGCCGTTGCGGAGGTCCGCCCAGTGACGGGGATGCTTTTTGAACGTGTCTCCCTTCAGCACCGCCATGGCGACCTCGTGGTCCCCGGTGGCCCAGCATCTGATCCCGTCGGCCACTGCCGGGACAAGGCGACCGCGGGCGTGCAGGCGGCGTGCCTCCCCGAGCACATCAGTGGCTTCTCCGTCGAGCTGGAACAGCTCCGACTCGGTGGCAAGGTCCATCAGTGATCTCCCGTCAGGTCGAGGGTGTGGGCGCGTTCACGTGCCCGAGCGGGGTCGTAGGAGACCACGACCTCGTCCGGGACGCGCACGATGATCGACCGGCTCCACTGCGTGGGCTGGTCGGGGTAGGTCAGGGCGAGGTCGTCCAGGCGGGTCAGCAACTGCTCGGCTCCCCCGCGGACGGTGGAGCGGGCCAGCGGCTCGGCAGGGCATTCGTGGCTACCGAGGCCCCAGGACAGATGGGAGAGGTTGCCCTCGGTGTAGGAGCGGCGCAGAGCCTCGGTCTCGCCGAAGCGGGGATCGAGGTTGGCGCCGGCCAGGCTGACGATCAGCAACGCCCCCTCGGGGACGGCGAGTCCGCCCAGCTCCACGTCAACTGTGGTGACCCGGCCGATGACCTGCTGCACCGGAGTGTGGTCCCACAGCACCCGCTCCATGACACCCGCTTCGTCCTGCGTTTTGCTGCGCAGATGGGACAGCGTGCCGTCGGCCCGCACCAGAAGATCGGCCGTATTGGCCAGCCACGCCGTGGTGGACGCGATGCCGGAGATGAACGCCAGCCATACCGTCCACACCACCTCGTCGGCGGTCAGCCCCGCCTCCAGCAGCCAGGAGACAATGTCCGCGCGGGGGACGAAGCGGCGCCGCTCGACATGGGCACGGATGATCTGAGTGATCTCCGCGTGGGCAGCGAGAGCCCCCTCACCTCCCTCCAGAAGCGTCTTGATGCCCTCCTGGAGCTGCGGCTCATCCTCCTCGGGAAAGCCGAAGATCCTGCTCAGGACCAGCACCGGCAGCGGGCGGGCGTACTGGCTGACGAGATCGGCATGCCCCGCCCCGAGCCGGGGATGCCCCGCCTCCAAGAGGTTGTCGATCAGCCTGTTGGCCGCCTTCTTGGTGACGGCCTGCCGGCGGCGGGCGCTGACCTTGGCCAGGCTGTTCGTGAAGGCGCCGCGCAGCCTGTGGTGTTCCTCGCCGTCGACGTGCAGCATGTTGGGCATCCACTGGACGTGCGGCGCCAGGGGCCACGTCGGCGGCAGCCTGCCCTCCTTCAGCACGCGCCACCGCCTGAGGTCGCGGGTGTAGCGGGAGGGCTCCTTGAGAACGGCCTCGCAGGCCGCATGCCCGATGACGAGATAGGCCGGAACATCGCCGTCCAACGCCACCTGCACCACGCCCTTGCCCCGGGCCTGCCGGCGCAGTCCGGCGTAGAACTGGGCAGGATCACCGACCATCTGCCGGCTCGACAGGGGCACGGCACTGCCGTGACGGACAGGACAGCCCGCAGCCCGCGAGGCCGGGGTACGGGGGGAATGGTCTGCATGGGGTGTCATCACACCGGATTCCGTGTCGCGGGGAACAGGGAGAAACGGGACAGACAGCCGGAGAGCGGCAGGCCGATCCCGCTGGTGGAGCGATCGAGATCCTTCTTCACCCGCCGCACCGCTGTCAACAAATGACTACAGCCCTCGGCGTATCCGTGAGCGATGGTTTCGGTGGCCTTGGCACGGATACGCTGCCTGCGCACACCCGTCTGCCCTGGCCCCCTGGAGACCCTCAGGTGAACGCGCCCCGCGAGGTAACCGCCGCCGACATCGCCCGGCTCCTCGGCGAGCTCGATGAGGCGGCCGGGCGTCACGGCAAGGGGCGCGACGATGTGCTCGACGTCGAGCACATCCGCCAGCAGACCGGCATCCCGCCGCACCGCATCCGGGCGCTTCTGCGCGGCGCGGAGCCGGTGCAGCCGCCCCGCGAGCGCGAGCCCCGGGAGTTCTACTACCGGGACTTGGTCAGCGAGCGGCTCGACTACCTGAGACAGCGGGCCCTGGCGCCGGCCGACGCGAGCGGCGGCCGGAAGTTCGTGACCACGCCGCAGCCCGGGAGCTACCGGCAGATCGGGAGTGAGGTCGACCTCACCCACACGCTGATCGAGTACCTCGTCAAGGGAAAGCGCAGCGCACGTGTCGAATACAGCTCGCCGCTGGAGCAGTACTACGAGGTGGAACACGGATACCTGTCGAGGCCGGAAGGACCAGCCCTCGCCGACTACTTGAAGTCACAGATCAACGGCCTCTATGCAGGTGTCCTGCACTCAAGCATCGAATTCCTCCGCGGCGGCCAGATGGCCCTTCGGCACACCGGGGAGGAGCCGCCATCGCTGCGGGACATGGTGACGATCATGGACGCCTTGGTGGACGCCGAGCGCCAGAGGCGGGACGAGAACCCAGGAGACGAAGGCCGGCGCAGCGACTGAACGGACGACACCCGTCGCCTCCGCAGTCAAATGTTTACAGCGTTACTTCTGCTACAGCAGGATCAACGCGTGGCACCCTGCACAGAGCGGCCTGGTCTTCAGAAGACCGGGCCGTTCTGTGCAGTGAGCGTGATCACCTTGGTGTCTTCGTCGGTCGTCTGTGACCGGCTGTGCCGTGTGCGTGGGGCGATATCTGGCTGGACCGGAGTTCTTCGGGTGCGGGCTGTTGCGTCTGCGACAGGCGATCTTTCTTGTGCCCTAGAGTCGGGGCAGTCTTCCCGGTGGCGTCTCGCCGCCGGGATTTCGTTGTTCCTGGGCGGAGTTGGATCTTGCGAAAAGCGCGGCTGCTGAACTGGACGGCGGGGCCTGGCCCCCGAATTGGTTGGGCGTCCCGGGTCCGGGAGGCAGGGGCGCCCCTTGCGCTGCGGCCGTACCGGCTGCACTTCACCGCGCGCGTGCTGTCGTGGACCGGATCGGCGGTCTCGCCGATCGCCCTGGCGTTCGCGGTGCTGCACATCGGCGGGGGAGCGGGCGCCCTCGGCCTGGTCCTGGCGGCGAGCGTCGCGCCCCAGATCCTTCTACTCCTGGTGGGCGGAGTCGTCGCCGACCGGCTCCCGCGCGCCCGGGTCATGGTGTGGTCCAACATCGTGTGTGCGCTCGCCGAGGGCCTCGCCGCGGTGCTGCTGTGGTCCGGCACGGCCCGGGTGTGGCACCTGGTGCTCATGTCCGGGATCTGCGGCGCAGCCTCGGCGTTCTTCACCCCGGCCGCGGGCGGCATCGTCAAGGAAGTGGTGCCGGCCGAGGCCCGGCACGCGGCGAACGCCCTCCTGAAGATCGCGCAGAACCTCGTCAAGGTCGGCGGCCCCGCTATCGGCGGTTTCCTCGTCGCCGCGGTCGGGTCGGCCTGGGCCATCGGATGGGACGCGGCCACCTTCGCGGCCTCCGCCCTCCTGTTCGCCCGGATCGACCTCAAGCCGGGCGTGGTGAAGGTGAAGACGGGTTTCCTGGCCGATCTGCGGGACGGTTGGAGCGACTTCCGCTCTCGCCGCTGGCTGTGGGTGATGGTCGTGCAAGGAGCTTTCGTCGTGCCGGTGTGGATGGTCGGGTACCAGCTCCTCGGCCCGGTCTACGGGGAGCGGTTTCTCGGCGGCGCCGGACTGTGGGGCCTGGTCGTCTCCGGGTTCACGGCCGGACTGGTGGTCGGGGCCGCCGTCGCGCTGATGTGGCGGCCCCGGCTGGTCGGCCGCGTGGTGTGCGCGGGTACCGGGTCGCTCGCGCTGCCGCTCGCCGCGATGGGCGCCGCCGCCCCGCTGCCGGTGCTCGTCGCCGCGACGGTGGCGGCCGGAACCGGTCTCGCCGTCAGCATGACCGTATGGTCCGGCCTGGTACAGGAGCGCATCCCGGCCGACCGGCTGAGCCGGGCACTGTCGTACTCGACGCTCGGGCAGCTCGTCCCCGTACCGTTCGGCTACCTCCTCGCGGGCCCGGTCTCCCGCGCCGTCGGAGTCCGCGCCACCCTCGCGGGCGGCGCCCTGGTGATTGTGCTCGCCGCCGTCGTTCCGCTGCTGATCCGTCAGGTTCGGACCCTGGCCCTGGCCGGGCAGTCCGCACACGAGCCGGTCCCCACGGAGACCGTCGGAGTGTCCGCGCGAGCGCCGAGGTAGAACGCGCGGGCCACCTCGACCGCACCGCCGAAGTCGCGGAACGCGCGGTCGCGGGCCGCAGCATCCAGCAACGGCCGCCCCGCGCACGCCGGGAGGTTCCACCGGGCGGTGAGGTGCCGGCCGATGCGGTCGACGGACAGACGGGTGACGACCCGGAGCTGTTCGCCACCTATCTGGTGCTGGCCGGGGAGAACGTGGACGCGGTCGCCGGGCACATCGCCGAACTGACCGCCCAGCTCACCCGGATCGTGGCGGCGGGCATCACCGAGGGCGTCTTCGCCCCCGGCGACCCGGCGTCCACCGGCCGCACGCTCTTCCACCTCTCCGGCCGCTACCACGACCCCTGCTACGCACGGGAGTGGGAACGCCCGGACGCGGACCGGGACTTCGAGGCGGCGGTCGACCTGCTCCTGCGGGGGTTGCGGGTGCGCTAGCTGATCCAGCCCGGCATCATTGCTGTCCTGGTCGCTGCTGCGGGTGGACTCATGTCGCGTCTCCGTAGCAATACTCCGCTGTTCGTCGCATCAGTTCCGCCGAGTCCTTGATGGAGAGTGCGGCGGCCCGGAGGTGGTCGTATCGGAGTGAGCAGGTCTCGACCGTCTCCGGTTCCGCCGTGGGGTGGCCTTTGCCGTATCCCTCGGTGCGGATGACGGCCGGGTCGGTCGCGAATCGGTAGACGGTGAAGGGGCCCGTGAGTCCCGGGTGTGCTCCGGCCGAGAAGGGCAGTACCTGGATGTTGACCCGGGTGTGGCACTCGAAGGAGGCCAGGTGGGTGAGTTGCCCGTGCATGGTCTCCCGGTCTCCGATCTGCTGGTGCAGTGCGGCCTGGCTGAGGACCATCCAGAGGACCGGTGGTTTCTCCTTGTCGAGGATGTGTTGCCGGGTCGGTCGCGCGGTGGCCGCGTCCTCGGGGCCGGTCTGGTGGAACGCGGTGAGCACGGCATGGGTGTAGGGCCGGGTCTGCAGCAATTCGTGGACCATGCCCAGCTGGAAGGCGCAGATCTCGGTCGCCCGTGCTTCCAGCTCCGCGGTCTGCTGGAACCAGCGGGGGAGTTGGCTCCTCATGACCAGGTCCAGGAGCCGGGACAGCGATCCGCCCGTTTCCAGGGCGGTGTCGGCCCGTTCGCTGAATTCCGCCGTGGGCAGTTTCCTGGCGGTCTCGATCTGGCCGACGAGTGATCCCGTGTAGGCGACGATGTCACCGAGTTGTCGCTGTGTCAGGCCCGCTTTTTCCCGGAGGCGGCGGAGTTCGGATCCGTAGTAATCGAGTGGCGAGGCGCCCGGGTCCAGCGCGTTGATGTTGGTCACGGACGATCTCTTCTTCACTGTCAGCGGGGGCCTGGATTTCAAGGAATGGCCGGTGGCGGGGCATCGATCGCCCAGCTGGAGGGCGATGACGTACGCGCTCACGGCTGTGTCTGCGGGGGCAGTGCGAGGCGGCACCATGTCTTCGCGCCGGCGTTGCTCGTTCCCCAGGAACCGCCATGTTCTTTTGCCACGGCTTCGACCAGTTCCAGGCCCCGGCCGGACTCCGAGTTTCCGTCCGTGTGCCTGGTCGCCGCAGCCCCGGGAACGCCGTCGACGACCGTGATGACCAGGAAGCCGTCCCGGACTGCCATGGTCACGCGGATTTCGCTCGTACCGGCGTGGAGCACGGCGTTGGTCACCAGTTCGGAGACGACCAGCATCACGTCGTCGCGCAGGGCGTCCAGGCTGCAGTACCGAAGGCGCGCGGCGGCGATCCGGCGTATGGCGCCTGCGCGGGCGGCGTCTTCAGAGCAGGGCTGAGTGCCACGGGTGCTGGACCGGAGCTCGATCCGCTCGTCCATCACGTCCCGGTCGCGGTATAGGACCGCGCGGGACAGCCGTACGGCTGTCGTCGTCATAGCGTCCTCTGGGGGCAGGAGGGAGCGAGCGGAAGGGGCATGCCGCACCGCCTGCTGGCTCATGTACAGCCAGGTAACCGCGGTCCGGGCACTCGCGTGGATGCCGTATCGGCTCGGAGTCGGGTGCAACCCCCCTGCCGTTTTGACTATCTCTTTACTCTTGCTGGAGCCGTAGACCCTAACGTTCTGTTATGTCGGGGACACGGAACGATGCCTTCTCGTCGTGGTTACACGACCACAAAATGCCCATCAGGGAACTGACATCCCTGGTCAACACGGCAATCAGCGATCTGACCGGCCATTACGGGACGGTCCACGAGAGACACATCTACAAGCTCCTCAACGGCGAACATCGATCACCGAACCCCCTCCTGAGGGGGGCGCTTCAAAGGGTGACGGGGCGAACGGCCGCGGAGTTAGGCTTCGTTCCTCGGGGGATCAAGAACACAGAGTTTCCCCCAGTACCCGAGGACGACCCCGTGTATCGACGCGCTTTTCTGGCCGCCGCCACCGCCGCCGGCGCTTCACTCACCGCGCCCTCCGACACTCAGCGCCGACTGGGCTCGGCCGATGTGGACAGGATGAACGCGAAGTTGGCAGCCGTCGTCAGCATGGACAACAAGTACGGAGGAACGCAGGAGCTGCAACAGCATGCGGCCACGCTCGCCGAAGAGACCATGCGCATGCAGAACAGTCACTTCGCGTCCAGTCGCATCCGGTCCGAGCTGTACGGTGTCGCCGCGGCGTTCACCGCGAGCGCGATGTGGGCCGCTGTCGACGGACGTCGCTTGAGTCAGGCGGAGCCCTACCTCAACCAGACCGTCACCCTCGCAAGCCTGGCCAACAACCGGCACATCCTGTATCGCGTGTGGGGCCACGCCGGGATCATGTACCGCCACCTCGGTCGCCCCGCCGATGCGATCGCCGCCGGCGAGGCAGCCCGAGCCACGTCGATCACGCGCAGCGATCCGCTGTACGCATCCCTCGCCCTCGCCCGGCTCGCCACCTTTCACGCGGACATGAACGACGACCGCAGCGCACTGCGTGCGATCGGCCTGGCGCAGGCCAGCTTCGACCGCGCCGACAGGGCGAAGCACCGCCCGTCGTGGATGAGCTTCTACGACCAGGCCGAGTTGGACAGCCTGGCCACCTTTGCCTACCTCCGGCTCGGGAAGTGGGAAGACGCCGAGCGGCACGCGCACCGATGCCTCGGCGGGCTGCGGCCCGACCTGGAGCGGAACCGGGCCCTGACCTACGCCAACTTGGCGTTGGCCCAGCTGGGCCAGGGTGACGTGGAGCCTGCTGTCGCGTCGGCCCGTAGGGTCCCGGCGGAGATGGCCGGGCGCGGTCGCGTACACATGCTCTTGAACGACTTCACCACCCGGCTCACAGCTGTGGCGCCACTCAGCTCCCAGACTGGTGCGTGGCTCGATCACAGGGCAGCGGCATGAGCGGCACGGTCTACCACCGCACCACAGACGTGGCGGAGGTACGTCGGCTCATCGTCGACATTCACGTGGAAGTGCGTGGTGAATTCGGCCTGATGGAACGCCCGTTCTACCACCGGGACAGGTTTGACGAGCGGCTGACGGCCTACTCGTCCCGCCCCGGCTGGGAAGCTGTCGTCGGGTACCAGGGCGGTGAACCGGTCGGTTACGTCTTTGCCGTACCGCTCGGCGAGGACACCCGATGGTGGTCCTCGGAACGGGTGTCTCTGCCCGACGCGTACGTCAAGGAAGACGGTGCCAGAACCCTGGCCCTGAACGAGATCCTTGTGCGTCGGCCGTGGCGAGGTGCCCAGGGCAAGGGAACGGCCCGAGCCCTCCATGAGGAACTGCTCTCGCGGCGCACGGAACAACGCGTCACCCTGCTGGTCAATCCGGCTCTGTCCGAGGGACGCCTGAAGGCCGTGTACGAGTCCTGGGGCTATCAGCAGATCGGCAGCCAGCAGCCGTTCGACGACTCACCGGTCTTCGCAACAATGATGCGCGACCCTCTGCATCAGGCACAGGAAAACTGACCGAGTGGCCTCTAGTGGGGCCAAGGCATACGGACGAGGGCGTTGCGCTCACTCTGTCGACACGAATCCGCGTCACCTTGGCAGAACTGGAGAAGATCCGCAGTGAGCCGGGCATCGATGCGCGGTTCAGTGGCGGGCACGCGCACCTTTCCGTTTTCCGATTCGATGACGACATGATCGTCACGCCGTTGCTTCCGCACTCGGTGGGGCACGACGCACCCACCCTTCACCTGCGCCGGTACCAGGACGACGGGATGTTCGACCGCTTCGCGGCGCACGTCGAAGAACTGTGGGGTCGGGGCAGGCCAGTGTGGGAGGAGACAGATGGGACGGCGTGACTACGAGGACGATCCGGATGCACCCGCGGCGAACAGTCTTGTACCCGCTGCGTCCGTCGTGGTGGTCGATGACGCGGGCCGTATCCTGCTCCAGCGCCGCAGCGACAACGGGATGTGGGCCCTGCCCGGAGGTGTCATGCACATCGGGGAGTCCCTGCCCGACTGCGCTGTTCGGGAGACCCGGGAGGAGACCGGCTACGACGTGCGGCTGACTGGCATTGTCGGCACCTACACCAACCCCGGTCATGTGTTCGCCTACGACGATGGTGAAGTCCGGCAAGAGTTCTCGATCTGCTTCACGGCACAGATGGTGGGAGGGCGGCCGACGGTGTCCGAGGAGTCCACGGAGGTGGCCTGGTTCGCACCCGCCGACACCGATGCCCTGCCCATGGTTTCCAGCATCCGCAAGCGCCTGAACGACTGGCGCAGCGCCAGCATGCCTGTTCTCCGGTGAGGGTCGGCCCACCGAGTATGCGGACGCCTCTGTGATGTGGCACCGTTTCCGATCATGTGGAGCGGGGCAGTTGCTCGCGTACCCATGCGGGGTCGGGGTTGGTGTGCGGTCGGCCCGCCACGACGACGGTCGGCACGGTCTCGTTGCCGTCGTTGGCCGCCCGCACCACTGCGGCTCCGGCCGGGTCGCGCCAGATGTCGACCCAGTGCAGCCGTCGGGCGCTGTGGCCCAGCCGGATGCGCAGTCGCATGCAGTAAGTGCAGCCCGGCCGCCAGAAGACGACCGGCCGGCCGTCGACCGCGCTGCGGCGCTGTGCCTCCGACGCGCTGATCGACCTCGGGAAGACCAGAGGCGAGTTCACGCCCGCGAGCAGCACGAAGACCAGCAGGAGCGCTACGGCTGCGCCGGGGGTTCCGCCGACGATCAGTCCGGCCGCGAGGACTGAGCCGCAGAGCACCAGCAGCATCGGCAGGATCCAGACACGCGTCACGACGACAAAGGCTACCGACAAGCCGAACCGGCCCACCGGCCCCGGCGGGTTTTACGTTGAGTGGCAAGGCAGTTGGCGAATCGATACCGGTTCACGTGCATTATCTGATCGGGTCCCTCGGACGGGTCGTCCCCGGACCGGCACCCGGCCGTTCGGCGCAGTGTCGCCGAGCTGCGCGAGGCGGTCATCGCCGTGCCCACCCGTGGGAGCCCGCCCTCGACGCCCTCCCCTCGGCGGACTGCCCCTCGGCCACTGTGCGGCCCCTTCGGGAGTGCGGTCAGATTGCAACTCGGAACGGTCAGATTCCTTCAATTTCGGTTATTGCGAGTGGCTGATCGATCGGATGCGCTATGAGTGACGGCAGGGCCGGGTGCCCAAGAGGAACGGCGAGGTCGGCGCCGTCGTTTCGTATTGAGGGAAGCAAAGCCAGGTATGAGATCGCGAAAGAAAAGATCGCGGCGGATTCGCTCCCGCGCCGTCGCCGTTGCCGTCGCCGCCGGTGCGTACGTCCGGGCGGGCCGGTCGGACGTACGGCGGATTGCTTGGGTGGTGCCGATGCTGTCGCTCCTGGCGTTGGCCGGGTGCGCCGGGGCGGCGTCCTCGAAGTCGACAGCCACGGAGGCGGCCAGGACGACGGCCGTCGATTGCGACCGGATCGCAGGTGACGGCCGGGCGTTCTACGAGAGCAATCCGACGTACACGGATCCCCGAGACGACGGTGCGGACTGGTCGCCGACCCCGCCGGAGAAGCAGGGGATGGATTCGACCCTGTTGCGTACGGGGCTGACCAAGCTCGGGAACAACGCGTCGTTGTTCAGCGCGCTGGTCGTCCGGCACGACCGTCTCGTGGCCGAGCGGTACTACCGCGGGAGTGGCGCACGGCGGAGCAACAACGTCCACTCGGTGTCGAAGAGTATTCTGCAGGCACTGGTCCACATCGCCATCGCGAAGGGCTACATCGGAAGCCTGGACGACCCGGTGGCCGACTATCTGCCGGAGTACTTCGGCAGTACGTCGCCGGACAAGAAAAAGATCACCATCCGGCACATGCTGACCATGACGTCGGGTCTCGACTGGACCGAGGATTCGACCGAGAGCCGTGTCGAGAAGGCGTCGAACCGGGTCCGGGCGATTCTCGGCCGTTCGCTCGTGTCCGCTCCTGGCACGACGTACAACTACAGCAGTGGCAATACGCACGTCGTCTCGGCCGTGTTGCAGAAGGCCACTCGCATGAGCACCTGCCAGTTCGCGCACAGATACCTGTTCGGACCGATGGGCATCACGGCCGAGCACTGGGGCCGTGACCCGCAAGGCGTCTTCTCCGGCGGGTACAACG
Source organism: Streptomyces sp. NPDC026672 (assembly GCF_040638185.1). Classification (NCBI taxonomy): domain Bacteria; kingdom Bacillati; phylum Actinomycetota; class Actinomycetes; order Kitasatosporales; family Streptomycetaceae; genus Streptomyces; species Streptomyces sp. NPDC026672. The sequence continues at coordinate 5,876 of NZ_JBEZXS010000035.1, read as the reverse complement.
TCTACCTGACGCCACGGGAGTTGGCCAAGTTCGGCCTGCTCTACCTGCACGACGGCAAGTGGGCCGGCCGGCAGCTCGTACCACGTGCTGCGGTGCGGGCGGCGCAAGCCCGGACCACACAGGTCGACGACACCTTCGCCTATTCCGAGGGCTGGTGGATGCAGACCGTCTCCGGACGCTCGATGTACTTCGCCTGGGGATACGGCGGCCAGTTCGTCTACGTCATCCCCGGCGCGGACGTCGTGCTCGTAACAAGCGAGAACACCAGCGACAACAGCGTCAACAAGGAGATCAACGCAAGGGAGTTCATCCGCGACCACCTGCTGCCCTCCATGACCGAACCCTGATCCCGGCCCGCCCCGCGCGGGGTCGAGGTACGCAGGTACACCGAATCGGCAGACCGGCGACCGCGGCTCGATGCGCGCCCACAACGGCGCCTGCGGGCAGCTCGAACGGCGAGGGCGACGCGAAGCCGACCGCGAAGGCGAAGACGATCTCTCCGACGCAGCGACCCGGGACTGAAGCCGGCGGTGCGAAGTGCGCGCCGAAGCCCCTGCGTGAGCCGAGCGGGTACGACCCCTGTGGCGGCGGTACGGCCTGAGGTTTCCCGTACCCCTCCGGCCTGCGGTGATGATTTTCAAGGGTTTCCCCAGAGAAGCCCGTCGGGGCCCCGGGAACGGGTTGTCGGCGAGACATGCTGTCCAAAGCCGCACGAGGTGCGACCGTTCCGTCACCACAACAGCATGGGGGCAGTCCATGACGAATGAAGCGAAGCTTCGGGACTACCTCAAACGGCTCACCGTCGATCTGCATGAAACCCGCAGCCGACTGCGCCAGTTGGAGTCCCGGGACACCGAGCCCGTGGCCGTCGTCGGCATGAGCTGCCGACTGCCCGGAGGTGTTCGCTCCCCCGAGGACTTCTGGGACCTGCTCGTGTCCGGGACCGACGCCGTGACCGACTGGCCCGCCGACCGGGGCTGGGACCCCGACGCCGACGGGTCCGACGGCGAAGGCCACCGCCGCGGCGGCTTCGTCTTCGACGCCGACCGCTTCGACCCGGCCTTCTTCGGCATCTCGCCCCGCGAGGCCCTGGCCATGGACCCCCAGCAGCGCCTGCTCCTGGAGGCCACCTGGGAGGCGTTCGAACGCGCCGGCATCGACCCGGCCGACCTGCGCGGCAGCCGCTCCGGCGTCTTCGTCGGATGCAGCGACCAGGGCTACACCAGCGGACTGCGCGAGGTCCCCGACGACGTCCGCGGCCACCTGCTCACCGGCACCTCCATGTCGGTCGTCTCCGGCCGCGTCGCCTACACCCTCGGCCTCGAAGGCCCCGCGGTCACCGTCGACACCGCCTGCTCCTCCTCCCTCGTCGCCCTCCACCTGGCCGCCCAGTCGCTGCGCTCCGGCGAGTGCTCCCTCGCCGTCGTCGGCGGCGTCACCGTCATGTCGAGCCCCGGCGCCTTCATCGAGTTCGGTCAGCAGGGCGGCCTCGCCTCCGACGGCCGCTGCAAGGCGTTCTCCGAGGACGCGGACGGCACCGGCTGGGGCGAGGGCGTCGGCGTCATCGTCGTCGAGCGCCTCTCCGACGCCCGCCGCAACGGCCACCAGATCCTCGCCGTCGTGCGCGGCTCGGCGGTGAACCAGGACGGCGCCTCCAACGGCCTGACCGCCCCCAACGGCCCCTCCCAGCAGCGCGTCATCCTCGCCGCCCTCGCCAACGCGGGTGTGCCCGCCACCGAGATCGACGCCGTCGAGGCGCACGGCACCGGCACCGCGCTCGGCGACCCCATCGAGGCGCAGGCACTGCTCGCCACCTACGGCCAGGGCCGCCCCGCCGACCGCCCCCTGTGGCTGGGCTCCGCCAAGTCCAACATCGGGCACACCCAGGCCGCCGCCGGCGTCGTCGGCGTCATCAAGACCGTCCTCGCCCTGCGCAACGGCGTCCTGCCGCCCACCCTCCACGTCGACACCCCCTCCTCCCACGTCGACTGGAGCGCCGGCAACGTCAAGCTCCTCACCGAGTCCCGCGACTGGCCGGAGCTCGACCGCCCGCGCCGCGCCGCCGTCTCCGCGTTCGGTGTCTCCGGCACCAACGCCCACGCCGTCATCGAGCAGGCCCCCGCCGCCGAACCGGCCGCCGAGACCACCGAGCGCACGGCCCTGCCCGTCCTGCCCTGGGTGCTCTCGGGCCAGGACGAGGACGCCCTGCGCGAGCAGGCCGCCCGGCTCGCCGCCCTGCTCACCGAACGGCCCGACACCGACCTCCACGACCTCGCCTGGTCCCTCGCCACCACCCGCGCCGCGCTCCCGCGCCGCGCGGCCCTCCTCGGCAAGGACCGCACCGACCTGCTGGCCGCCCTCACCGCCGTCACCGAGGGCCGCCCCGCCGACCACACTCACACCGGCACCACCAAGGGCGAGGGCAAGCTGGCCTTCCTCTTCTCGGGTCAGGGTGCGCAACGGCTGGGTATGGGGCGGGAGTTGTACGACTCCTTCCCGGTGTTCGCCGAAGCCTTCGACGCCGTATGCGCGCACCTCGACGGTGACCTGCGCAGTGTCGTCTTCGGTGACGATGCCGAGCTGCTGAACGAGACCGGGTGGACGCAGCCGGCCCTCTTCGCGATCGAGGTCGCGCTGTTCCGGCTGGTGGAGTCGTGGGGCGTACGTCCCGCCTTCCTCGTCGGGCACTCCGTCGGTGAGCTGGCTGCCGCGCATGTGTCGGGTGTGCTGTCGCTGGAGGACGCGGCTCGTCTGGTGTCCGCGCGTGGTCGTCTGATGCAGGAACTGCCCTCCGGTGGCGCGATGTTCGCGCTGGAGGCCACCGAGGACGAAGTCCTGCCCCTGCTGACCGGTGACGTGTCTCTCGCCGCGGTCAACGGCCCCCGCGCCGTTGTCATCTCCGGTACGGAGGCTGCCGCGCAGGCCGTTGCCGACGAGATCGGCGCCCTCGGCCGCCGTACCACCCGGCTGCGGGTCTCGCACGCCTTCCACTCGCTGCTGATGGAGCCGATGCTGGCCGCGTTCCGTGCGGTCGCCGAGAGTGTCACCTACGCCGAGCCGCAGATCCCGGTCGTCTCCAATGTCACCGGACAGCTCGCCGCCGCAGGGGAGTTGGAGTCGGCGGACTACTGGGTGCGGCACGTGCGTGAGGCGGTTCGGTTCGCCGATGGTGTGCGTACCCTCGCCGAGCAGGGCGTGACCCGTTACGTCGAACTCGGCCCCGACGGCACCCTCACCGCCCTCGCCCAGTCCGGCGCCCCGGACGACACGGACGCGCTGTTCGTGCCCGTCCTGCGCAAGGACCGCCCCGAGGCCGAGTCGCTGACCTCCGCCGTCGCCCGCCTGCACATCCACGGCCGTACGCCCGACTGGTCGGCCCTGCTGCCCGGTGGCCGCCGGGTCGAGCTGCCGACGTACGCCTTCCGCCGCGACCGCTACTGGCTGGAGCGCTCCTACCGCGCCGACGGCTCAGCCGCCGACCCCGCCGAGGGCGGCCACCGCCACCAGGTGACCTGGCGCCCCGTGACCGGGCTGCCCGGCGAGGCGCGGCTGGCCGGCCGCTGGCTGCTCGTCACCCCGGCCGGCCTCGACCACGACGGCTGGCACGGTGCCCTGACGGAGACCCTGGCCGGCCGCGCCACCGAGCTCGTCACCGTGCCCTGCCCCAGCGACGCCGATCGCGCCACCCTCGCCGCGCTCCTCGCCTCCGCCGCGGGGGAGACCCCCGTCGGGGGAGTGGTGTCGACGCTGGCCCTCACGCCGGGCGAGCGCGCGGGCACCCCGGACGCCGTCCTCGCCACCACCCTGCTGATCCAGGCCCTCGGCGACAGCGGAGTCACCGCGCCGCTGTGGACCCTCACCCGCGAAGCGGTCGCCGCCACCCGCGACGACGCCCCGCCGCTGCTCGCCGCCGCCGCCGTCTGGGGCCTCGGCCGGGTCGCCGCGCTCGAACAGCCCGACCGCTGGGGCGGGTTGATCGACCTCCCGGCCGAACTCGACCGACGTACCGTCTCCCGGCTCGCCGCCGTCCTGTCCGGCGGTACCGACGAGGACCAGGTCGCCGTGCGCGCGGGCGGAGTACTCGCCCGTCGGCTGACCCCCGTCACCGGCGAACCCGAGACGCCCTGGACGCCCGAGGGCACGGTCCTGATCACCGGCGGCACGGGTGCCCTCGGCGCCCACGTGGCCCGCTGGGCCGCCGAACGGGGCGCCGCGCACCTCGTCCTCGTCAGCCGCCGCGGTCCCGAGGCCCCCGGCGCCACCGAACTCGAGGCCGAACTCTCCGCCGCGGGCGCCCAGGTCTCCCTGGTCGCCTGCGACCTGACGGACCGCGACGCCGTCCGCGCGCTGCTGGCCAGCCACCCCGTGGACTCCGTCGTGCACACCGCGGGCGTCCTCGACGACGGTGTCCTCGACACCCTCACCCCCGAGCAGTTCGACACGGTCGTCCGCGCCAAGGTCGACGCCGCCCTGCACCTGGACGAGCTCACCCGCGACCGGGACCTGTCGGCGTTTGTCCTCTTCTCCTCCTTCGCCGGCACCGTCGGCTCCGCGGGGCAGGCCAACTACGCCGCCGCCAACGCCATGTTGGACGCTCTCGCCGAGCGGCGTCGTGCGGAGGGGCTGCCCGCGACCTCGGTCGCGTGGGGGCCGTGGGCCGGCGGCGGCATGGCCGCCGACAGCTCCTCCGAGAACCGGCAGCGCCGCGGTGGCGTCAACCTGCTGGAACCGGCGGCCGGGCTCGACGCCCTCGCCGTCTCCGCGGCCGCGTCGGCCGCCGTCGCGTTCGTCGCCGACATCGACTGGACCCGCTTCGGCCCCGCCTTCACGGCCGTACGCACCAGCCCGCTCCTCGCCGAGCTGTACGCGGCGCCCAAGGCCACGGCCGACCGGCCCGCCCCCGCCAACGCCCTGCGCGACCGCCTCACCGGACTGACCGCCCAGGCGCAGCGCGCCCAACTCCTCGACACCGTCCGCACCCGCGCGGCCGCCGTGCTCGGATACCCGGGTCCGGAGTCGGTGCCCGCGGACCGTGCGTTCCGTGACCTGGGCGTGGACTCGCTGATCGCGGTGGAGCTGCGCAACGTTCTTGGCGCGGAGTGTGGGGTGAGGTTGCCGGCGACGGTCGTCTTCGACCACCCCACTCCGGCGGCGCTCGCGAACTTCCTGTACGGCGAACTCGGCGGCGTCGTCTCCGACGCGAGCGACCTCCCCCAGGTCACCGGCGCGGCCGTGTCCTCCGACCCGATCGTGATCGTCGGCATGGCCTGCCGCTTCCCCGGCGGCGCCAACTCGCCCGAGGCCCTGTGGAGTCTGCTGGCGGAGGGCCGCGACGGCATCGTCGGCTTCCCCCAGGACCGCGGCTGGGACCTCGACCTCCTCAGCGCCCCCGACGGCCCCTACACCAGCCACACCCGCCTCGGTGGCTTCCTCGCCGATGTCGACGCGTTCGATGCGGGGTTTTTTGGTGTGTCGCCGCGTGAGGCGTTGGCGATGGATCCGCAGCAGCGGTTGTTGTTGGAGTCGTCGTGGGAGGCGGTGGAGCGGGCGGGTATTGATCCTCGGTCGTTGAGGGGTTCGCGGACGGGTGTGTTCGCGGGGACGAACGGCCAGGACTATCCGGCGTTGTTGTCGTTGTCGGAGGGTGACTTCGGCGGTTATGTGGGGACGGGGAATGCGGCGAGTGTGTTCTCCGGGCGGGTGTCGTATGTGCTGGGTCTTGAGGGTCCGGCGGTGACGGTGGACACGGCGTGCTCGTCGTCCCTGGTCGCCCTCCACCTTGCGGCGCAGGCGTTGCGGTCGGGTGAGTGTGATCTGGCGTTGGCCGGTGGTGTGACGGTGATGTCGACGCCGGGTGCGTTTGTGGAGTTCAGCCG
>NZ_JBEZXS010000034.1:74621-98914 GCF_040638185.1 Streptomyces sp. NPDC026672 | reverse complement strand
CGCACCCGCACCGTCGTTCAACGACACCAGCGGAGCACCCGCCGCGATCGCCATGTCCATGATCTTATGGATCTTCGTCGCATGCGCCTCACCCAACGCACCACCGAAAATCCGGAAATCATGCGCATAGACGAACACCGTCCGTCCCTCGACCATCCCCCACCCGGTGACCACACCATCCGTGTAGGGCTTCTTCGCCTCCAGCCCGAAACCGGTCGCCCGGTGCCGACGCAACTGCTCGACCTCCTGGAAAGACCCCGGATCCAGCAACAACTCGATCCGCTCCCGAGCCGTCAGCTTGCCCTTCGCATGCTGCGCCTCAGTCGCCCGCTCACCCGGACCCCCAACAGCCCGCGCACGGATCTCGTGCAACTCCGCGACCCGACCACGGATGTCGGTCGGTCCGTCCTCGGCCGCGGCGGGGGTTATCGTCATCGACATCTCGTCAGATCCCTTTCTGAGGGGCCGAGCTTCCCGTCACTGCCAGCCGCGCGTTCCCCGAGGGCCGTCCGGCCTCGGTCGCCGCCACCAACGGGAGCTGCTGACCGGCCGCTTGTCCTGGCCCCCGGCGGCCTTCCGGCCTCGCAGGGCGAGCAGTACGACGGTGATCGCGGCCAGTTCCTCTTCGCTCGCCCGCCCGCGTACGACACGCAGGGCCGACTCCTCGCGGTCCATGCCGCCTCCTCCAGCGTTTCGGCCACCGTCCGTCAGCGGACTCAAGGCTCGCTTTCGGGACCCTTGAGCCCCGATCGAATCCCCGTCGATCCCCGACGAGACCGAATCGCACAGCCCCCCGAGAGCACACAGGACCCCATAACAAACCAGCTTCCTGGTTTGCACGACACCACTGACAGCAGGACAGAGCCGGTGACGCCGGTGACGCCTACGACGGGACGGACGAGAGAGGCCGACCCCGGCCCCTCAGACCTGTCCGACCTCCAGGTCGGCCACCCGCTCCGCCTCGGCGACGATCCGCGCCCCCCGGTCGGGCGCCGTATCGAGCCTGATCAGCGCCGCGGGCGTGGCGATGGCGGGGAGGATGTGGTTGAAGAGGACCGAGACGCGCTCACCGAGATCCGACCACCCGGACGACGCCTCGGACACCATCTGCGTGCCGAGCCACGCCCCGAGGAAACACTCCGCGGTCTCGGACGGCACGACATGGGGCAGGACCTCGCCGCGTTCCTTGGCCTCGGTGAGGTGTTTGACCGACACCTCGGTCCAGGCCGGCCAGACGCTCCCGAACAGGCGTCGGCCCTCCAGGTCCCCCGACAACCGGATTCCGGCGAGCAGGACGACGTCCTGGGGGATCCGGTGCGCCAGCGCCATGCCGGCGTCGACCCATTCCTGGAGCTTCAACTCCCGCGGCGCCCAGTAGTCGTTGGCGGGCTGTGCCTCGACGACCCCGCGCGCCAGGGACTCCTTGGAGTCGAAGTGGAAGTACAGCGCGCCCTTCGTCACTCCGGCCCGGGCGAGGATCTCGGCGATGGTGGCGGCGGCGTAGCCCCGCTCGGCGAAGACCTCGGCCGCGGCGCGAATAACAGCACGGCGGGTACGTACCGCACGCTCCTGCCGCGCCATGGACCCTCCCATGTGCAAAATCCAAACCGGACGTGACGTACCTTACTCCCTCAACAGACGGGATTCCCCGGCCCCACAGGGAGCAATCACGCCACGCGGCGACCGACCAGCCACCGGCCCGCGGCACACGGTTCGAGGCGCGGCTCAAGGTACCCGGCGCCCGCAAAAAAAGCCGGGTGGAGACACTCACTCCACCACGACGACCACAGAACGGCCCCAGACAACTACACGGACGACTACAGGGGCAGCGAGATCCCCTGCTCCCACTCCTGCGACGAGGTGGGCCCGCCCTCCGACCGTTCCGTCTTGCGCCCCTTGCTCCCGGGCGCCAGCGTGGTCGGATCAACCGCCTCGGCGGGCGCCCCGGTGGCGTACAGCCCGTCGGGGACGGCGTCCCGGTCGTGCGGCAGCAGCCAGAACACCCGGCGGCGGAAGGTGCCCGAGGAGCGGGACGGCTTGGCCTCCGGACCGAGCAGCGCGTACCCGACCATCCGCCCGTCGCGGTGGTAGGCGGGTCGGCCCCGGCGCGTGGGCAGCCGGTCGAGGCTCTGTCGTACGTAGTCGAGCTTGTCGACGTCCTCGAGCCAGATGAAGTCGACCTCGTGGATGATCTCGTCCTCTTCTATGAGGGCGCTCATGCTGTCTCCTCGTCGGCGACCAGTCCGATGCCCGGGTAGTACTTGCGCTGGTTGGACAGGATCATCTCCTTCGGAGACGCCAGCCCCAACGCTTCGCGTACCCGCGCCGCGAAGGCCCGGGACGAGACCGCCGGAGCCCCTTCATTCTGACACCAGGATTTGTAGGCGGCGTAGAGCTGTGCCTGTTCCGCCCTCAGTTCCGTCCCAAGACAACACGACTCACCCAGGAACCTACCCGTGTGGTCCTCGGTCTCCGCATACGCCGTCGTGGCGATCAGCACCCGCTCGGGTCCCGCCAGGTCCCGAGCGCCGCTCAGATAGCGGCGGGCGCCCAGGATCAGCCAGTTGAGGATGCCGGGCCCCTCCTCGGTGACAAGGATGTCAGCCAAGTTGTCGATCTTGCGATTGTCGGGCACGACCCGCTCGAACGGGATGAGCCGCATCCGCCGCCAGAACGCGAAACCGCCGGTGCCCACCTCGGGCCGGTGGTTGCCCAGCAGCCAGAGCTTGTGCGTCGGCTGGAAGCTGAAGAAGTCCTGCCGCATCCGCCGCGCCTTGATCCGGTCGCCGCCCGTCAGCAGCTTCACCCGCGCCTCGTCGAACCGGTCCCCCGGCTTGACCTCGCTGCACACGATGACCCGCCGGCCGTGCAGCTCGGCGAGGTCGGTCGGGTGTCCCTCGTACGGGCGGGCCATCAGGAATCCGGGCGGCGCCGCGTCCGCGTAGTCCCCGACGAGCTTCATCACGACGTCCAGCAGCACCGACTTGCCGTTCTTGCCGGAGCCGAACAGGAACGGCATGACCTGCCCGCCGACGTCCCCGGTGATGGAGTACCCCAGCAGCAGGTGCAGGAAGTCGATCATCTCCGCGCCCTCGGGCCCGTCCCCGAAGGTGTCCGCGAGGAACAGGTCCCAGCGCGGCGTCGGCATCGACTGGGGAGCCGCGGTGGTGGAACGCGAGTGGAAGTCCTTGTCCGGGTCGGGCGTACGGATCAGACCGGTGCGCAGGTCGACGATCCCGGCCGGCGTGCACAGCGCGTACGGATCGGCGTCCAGGCGAGCCGCGTTGAGCACCATGCCCGGCGCCGACTTGGCCTGGGTGAGCATCGCGTTCATCCCGCTGGTGCTCAGCGCCCGTCTGCGGTGCTGCTGCAGCGCGGCCGAACTGTGCACCCCGCGCGGATCGTCGGTCGCCAGCGACTCGGCCAGGTCGCCCGCGGCCCACATCACCGTGTCGTCCTCGTCGATCTGCCAGCGGGTGCTGTCCCAGCGGTACCAGCCGAGCCCGGGCACATGCCGGTAGTCGTTGGAGTAGAGCTTCACGAACAGCTTGGCGTTGCCGCGGTCGCTGAGTGTGTCGGGCAGCAGTCCGTCGGCCGTGGCCGCGCCGTCCGGCACCCCGTCCGCGACACGGACCTCAGGCCGCTGCCGCGGCAACGGCATACTGCGCTGGGCGAGGATCTGCGCGGCCACGGCCTGGGCGTCGAAGAGCGCGTTGTCGTCGGTGGTCACCCACGGCCTCCCGGGGACAGCGGGCGCTGCCGGCCCGCGCTCAGACCACCGCGGATGATGGCGTGGTAGCGGCGCTGCTGCCCCGGCCGGGCATGCTCCGCGACTTCCTCCAGCACCCGTTCGGCCTCCTCCTCCGTCAGGTGCCCGGCGGCCACCAGCCCTCCGGCGGTGTACGCGGCCCGGTTGAGCTTCTCGGAGAACCCCGCCCCCTCCACCACTGCGGCACACGCGGCCACCTCCGCGAGTACGGCGGTCAGCGCGCGCTCGGCGGCCACTCGCCCTCCCCCGGCGGCCAGCACGGCCTGCCGGGCCCGGGGCGGCACCGGCCGCGGCACCGGCACGTGCGCGGGCGGCAGATGACCCGTGCGCTCCAGCTCCCGCGCCAGCCAGCCCGGCAGGGGGGCGGGCTCCCGCACCGGCCCGACCGGCTCGTACACCCCGGCACCCGTGACAGTGCCCGGCGCCACGATGTACCCGCCGTGCGCCCGTACGTCCACCTGCCAGGCCAGGGCGCGGCTGCCGCCCGACCCGGCGGAACACTGCCAGTGCTGCCCGCCGGAAGCCCGGTACCAGACGTGCAGGCCCCCCGAGGGCGTCCGCACCCGCAGGGTGGCCTCGTCCTCGGCGGGGCTGTGCTCGTCCCTGAGGGCGGCCAGCACGGCGAGGGTGTGGAAGCCGTTGTCGAGCCCGGTCAGGTCGACGTCGGCGGAGATCTCTATGCCGGGCAGCAGCCGGTCCCGGTCGGGCAGCGCGTGGCCGTGGGCATCGATGTCGATGACCACCAGACCCGCCGGGCCGCAGGCGATCCCGACACCGAAGCCAGGGTTGGCCCCCCACCACTGCTCGACGCGTGCGTAGTCGAGGGTGGCCGCACGGAACCCGTGGCACCAGCGACCGGCGGCCAGACACGCGCATCCGCGGTGGGTGTGCCCGGGTTCCCGGCAGGCGTCGCAGTTGCCCGCGGGCGTCTTGCGTCCCGGGGAGAGCGGGTGCACGGGCCAGCCCCGGCCGACACACCACCGCGCGGTCGCGAGGGACCGGGCAGCCACCCGCGCTGAAGCTGAAGAGGGCTGCCTTGAGTCGCTGCGTGAAACCCGCAGCTCAGGAGCCATTCATTTCCCCCACCAGCGACCGAAGCGACTCAACGATTGGGACAGGTTAGCGAACCACGAAGACAGAAGGGGACACACTGGGGAACAAATAAACACGCGTGTCGCTCCAGTCACTCAGCGACCGAACACCCTGTGTCCCAGCGACCCTACGCCTTTCGGTCGCTTCCCCAGTCGCTCGACAAAACCGCAGGTCACAGGCCACCCACCCTCCTGAATAGCGACTGAAGCGACTCAAGGTCCCTATATATGACGCACACACGCACACACGCACACACGCGAATGTCTTGATATACCCGGACCTTCGGTCGCTTGAGTCGCTGTTTCCTCTCCAATCCCCCATCTGGCCAGGGACTTTTCCGCAGCGACCCAAAGCCCCGCCCATCGGGTTCGGTCGCTCCCCTTCAGTCGCTGTCCACCTCGCCCGCACCCCCTGCCCCGTCGGGTCACACCGCAGCGACTCAAGCGACGCTTAAACGGACTTGGGCAAAAACCGCTCCCCCCCTTCCTCGCCCAACCCCGTCCCCCAGTCGCTTCAGTCGCTCTCCTCCCCCGCCCGCCAGGCCATCAACACCGAGGGCTATTACGCCGTAATAGCCCTCCCACCCACCTCTCCTCACTGCCCCCAGGCGGACGAGGCCGACGGGAGGACCCCCGGCACTCCCCCGGTCCAGGCCCCCCAGCCCCTGGACCATCACCTGACGCTCCACCACTCCCCCACCTATTACGCCGTAATAGCTCCACCCGACCTAACCCCACCCCCACCCCACCGCACCCCTACCGGGCAAATGGACCACCACTCCCCACTCCGGGCAGTCAACTTTCCCTAACTAACGTGTCGGTCGCCATCTGGATCTTGCGCGTTAGTAAGGTAGCCCGCATGAGTTCTCCAGCCACCTCCAGCGACCGCGAAAAGGTCGTGTCCAAGCTGCCGGGATGGCTCCGGCAGGACCTCAAAGTCAGAGCGGCCCAACACGGCCTCGACATCCAGACCGCCGTGGAACAGGGCATCACCGCCTGGTGCGACCTGGCCTCCGCGAGGGAGACCGTCGACACCTCGGGCGCCGACTCCTTCTCCACCTTCCTCCCCCAGGGCCAGTGGGACGCCTTCAAGGGCATCGCCACCGACCGCGGCGTCTCCCTCATCCAGGGACTCGCCCAGTCGGTCAAGCTCTGGCTCGACACCAACCCCGCCCCCGACGTCGTCCGACCCGCCGTCACCCGGCGCATCGTCGTCTGCAACCAGAAGGGCGGCGTCGGCAAGACCGCCATCACCGCCGGCACCGGCGAAGCCATGGCCGAGGACCCCAACAAGCTCTACTCGGTCCGCGTCGCCAAGCAGCTCGTCGCCGCCCTCCGCGCGGCCACCGCCGAACAGGACGCCCCCGACAACCCCCTGGACGTCGAGAACCTCCCGGGCCTCGGCATGCGCGTCCTCCTCGTCGACTTCGACCCGCAGAGCCACCTCACCAACCAACTCGGCGCCGCCCCCCTCCCCATGCACGGCGACAGCCTCACCAATCACATGGCGGGCGACCCCAAGGGCGATCTGCGCGACCTCATCGTCTCCATCAACGACGAGCACTTCGCAGGCCGCCTCCACCTCCTGCCCGGCTGCAACGACGCCTTCCTCCTCGACGTACGCCTCTCCGCCGTCCGCGCCCGGGAAGCCGCCCTCGAACGCGCGCTGGCCCCGCTGGAGTCCGACTACGACGTCATCCTCATCGACTGCCCGCCCAGCCTCGGCCTCAGCATGGACGCCGCCGCCTACTACGGCCGCCGCCGCGACAACGAGAAGCCCGGCCAGTCCGGCGCCCTCATCGTCGTCCAGGCCGAGGACAGCTCCGCCGACGCCTACGAGCTCCTCACCACCCAGATCGAGGACCTCCGCGCCGACCTCTCCCTCGAGATCGACTACCTGGGCATCGTCGTCAACCTCTACGACGGCCGCCGCGGCTACATCGCCACCTCCTCCCTCCAGGGCTGGGTGGACATAAAGGATCCGCGCGTCGTCGGCCTCATCGGTGACCTGAAGGAACAAAAAGAAGCCGTACGCATGAAGCAACCGTTGTTGTCCTACGCCCCCAAGTCCCAGCAGGCCGTCAGCATGCGCGCCCTCGCGCGGGAGATCTCATGACCAAGAAGGCCGAGCAGCTCGGCGCGGGCCGCTTCGGCGGCTCCGCACGGCCGGTCAGCGCCCGGCGCGCGGCCGTCGCCGCCGCCACCGGCGTCCCCACCGACGGCGTCGCCCCACCCACCGAACTCCCCACCCACCGCGTCAGCCTCAACCCCGACAACCCCCGCTCCACCCTCGGCGACCTGACGGACCTCGCGGGCAGCCTCGGCACCCACGGCCAGAAGCAGGCCATCACGGTCATGAACCGCGACAGCTACATCAAGGCCAACCCCACCCACGAGGACGACCTCGAACCCGATACCCACTACGTCGTCATCGACGGCAGCAGCCGTCTCGCGGCCGCCAGGGAAGCCGGCCTGACGACGGTCAAGGTGATGGTGAGCGACGACCAGGGGAGTACCTCCGAGGAACTCCTGGAGTCCGCCCTCGTCGCCAACATCCACCGCCAGGACCTCGACGAGCTGGACGAGGCCAAGGCCCTCAACCGGCTCCTCACCATCCACGGCAGCCAGACCGCCCTCGCCAAGCGCCTCCACCGCTCCCAGGGCTGGGTCTCCCAGCGCCTCGCCCTCCTCAACCTCACCCCGGAACTCCAGTCCCGCATCGGCCAGGACCCCATCGACCTTCTGCGCGCGGTGGGCAACAAGCCGGCCGAACACCAGGAGACGGCCCTCAAGGAACTCAAGGAAGAACGAGCCCGCAAGGAGTCCGAGAAGCCCCCCCAGAAGCCCGGCAAGCGCCCCGCACCCACCGCACCCCCGGAGTCCCCCACCTATTACGACGTAATAAGCGACCCCACGCCAGAGGCACCCGAGCCCCCTGCCACCACACCCACGACCCCAGCCCCCGAACCCGAACCCGAAGCCGCCACCGCCGCTACGCCGGAGGCCCCCGCGGACCCCCCGGCCGTCCCCGAACCCCGCACCGACTCCCCGAACCCGCCCAAGCTCCCCTACGACGACGGTGCGTTCCTGGCGATGCACCTCATCCGCAAGATGACCGACACCGAGTTCGACAAGATGCTCCACATCCTCAACGAGCACCAGGCCCAACGCACCACCACGGACCACTGAACGCCAACAGCGTGGGGGCCCTACCAGTTCCGGTAGGGCCCCCACGCTGTTGGCCATTACGCCGTAATAGCTTTCCTCAGCCGCCGACCTCGGACATGAGCGTAACGTTCATGCGATCCGGCCGAGGAGTCGGTTCACATGAACGAAAAGTACATCTGAACCGACCCTGCCGACGGTCGAGGACCTCACATCACACGCCGCATGGGTACGACGTTCTCCTCGCCGGTCGCCAGGGGAGTGAGCCGGTAGTAGACGATGTTGGAGAACCGGTCCGACTGCTCCAGCCAGCCGGCCTCCACCAGCTGCCGCCGCATCCGGGAGAACACGGTCGGAGTCATGTCGACCTCCGCCGCCAGCTCCTGACCTGTCATCCGCACGGCCCCCGCACGGTCGGTCGGCATCATCGCGTACATCAGCACGATCAGGCGCTGACTAGCGGACAGGCCGGCTGTACGCCGTAGGAGCGATCGGTAGTACTGACCCTCGTGTGCCTTCATTGGCCCTCCCAACCCCGGGCAACTGGCTCGGACCATCCGGGGATGTCCGGCGGGTTCCAGCCCCTGACCGCTTCCCGCTGTTCGAGGCCCGGACCGTGGAACGCGATATAAGGACTGATCCTGTAGAGCTTGATACGACCCAGTTTCCCAGTCTCGACGATGAGACGGTGTCTGGCCAGCTTCTTGATGATGCGCCCCAGAGCATCGGCGGTCATCCCGACCTCTTCGGCGATGTCCTTGCCCGTACGCCGCACCGGTTCCATACCCGGGGGCGAGACACCGATGAACCAGAGCACCATGAACTTCTCGGCGGGAGTGAACCCGGACGACTTCCGAGTGATGGCTCGCACCCGTTCCTTGTCGACGGTCGCGTGCCAGCCGCTGTAGGCATAGGGCGCCGTGGGGACGTTGTTGCCGAACTCGTCCACCACACGCCGTACTGGCCGTGCTGCTGCCAACGTACCTCCGAACCTCGGGCATTGCTGATCGGATCATGCGAGCCGACCCGGAGATCGGTTGAGATGAACCTAACGTACATGGCTGCCTAGTCAATGCATGCCCTCTCCTCGGTCGTGTCGCATGACCTCCACGCACAATTCCCGTGGTTTCAACATGTACTTATGGTTCATCTGAAACGACCCTAAGGTCGGGTGCAACCGATCCCAGGATCGGGTTACCCGATCCCAGGATCGGCTAGGAATCACCATTTCCGCAGGTCAGAGCTCTGCAAGTTCGGCGCCCTCTTATAAGGCATCAACACCCGCACCCGTTCCCCGCATCGCCACTGTCCCCATGGGCTGATCCAACGGACGAACGGCATCAACGGGCGTGGCTGATCAGGGTGGGTGGCTCGGGTGGCCTCCGCACCAAGCACTCCACCGCAAGGCCCTCCGAGCTTCCGTTCGTCGGCTGAGGTCAGGAAGGGGGAGGGGGAGTGGCACCGGCAGGGAACGAGGCCACAACAACCGTGTCCGTACGACTGCTCACCGCGTTCTATGAGGCGGCGGTCACCAAGGTGGAAGCAACGGAGCGGGCGAGGCCAGTGCCGAATGCCGGAGACAGCCCGGACGATGCGATTTCTTCGATCCGGTGGGCCAGGAGTTTGCACTGGTCGAGCACGGCTTGGAGCAAGGGGAGAGGGCCGGGGAGGAGCGGTCGTGGTTCAGAAGTTGGCCTTGCCCCGGACGGGGACGTAGTCCGTGTACACGGACTCCTTGTCCAGCAGCCCCTCGACCTGCGCCACGATGGCCGGGGCGGCCTCGGTCGCGAAGACCCGGTGGTGGTCCTCCTCGCTGGTCCAGCCCTCGGTGACGTGGACGACGTCGGGGTCGGACGCGGAGCGGGACACTCGACGAACCACCCGGTCCGCCTCCAGGGGTGGAGGCGGACCGGGTGGTGGTGGGGTGGGGCGGTGGTCAGCGGACGGTGGTGACCCGGTGCTCCTTCAGCGCGGCGCAGTTGGAGCCCGTCACGTACACGTACACGTTGTCGATGTGCCCGCCCCAGTCGACGCAGTAGCCCTTGCCGTACACCGAGGCCGGACCGGCGTACGACGTGAACTGCCCGTAGTCCTGGGCGTACTCGTCGGTGGCGGGGACGTAGACCCACGCGCCCATGTCCTTCGCGGTGCCCGGGTTGGTGCGGATGGTCGCGACGCAGTTCTTGCCGTTGGAGGCGTTGTAGGTCAGGTAGACCGTGCCCTGCGACCCGATGGGCGCGGAGTTGACGGTCTTGTAGCTGCTCCCGCAGACCTTCTGCGGCGTGGTGTTCGGTGCGGCGGAGGCGGGTGCCGCCAGAGCGGTCGTACCTCCGACCGCCAGAGCCGCGATCGCGGCACCGGACAGCACAGAACGGCTGAGTCGCATATATCCCCCTTGTGGTCTTAGGAGCTCCTTACTCCTGACAGGTCAGACACGTTCCCTCACTGAATGGTTGTGCACCCGATGCGAAGGGGAAGTCGCCCCATCGAGCGACCCCGCTGCGCGGGCGGTCGGCGTAGCGTGACCGTCATGACGGCTGACGGCGAGGCGCTGCCCGGCGGCATGGTGAACGCGGGGTCGGTCTTCCGCCGGGGCGCGCTGGTGGAGCGGCCGGCGCCCCGCAACGCCCGTGCCCTGCACGCCCATCTCCGCGCGTTGGGGGAGCGCGGCTTCGACGCGGCCCCCGTCCCGGTCGGCCGCACCGCCGACACCCGCGCCGCGTGGTCGCGGGACCTGGCCGACCCGGAAGGGGGAACGATGCTGTGCCACAACGACGTGTGCCCGGAGAACGTCGTCTTCCGCGACGGCCGCGCCGCCGCCCTGATCGACTTCGACATGTCGGCCCCGGGGCGCCCCCTCTGGGACGTCGCCATGGCCGCCCGCTACTGGGTGCCCGCGATCGATCCCGTGTCCGCGGCCGTCCTCCACCCCGCCGGACTCGACGCCCCCGCACGGCTGCGCGTCCTCGCCGACGGCTACGGCCTCTCGGCGCAGGAC
The DNA here is from genome assembly GCF_040638185.1 of Streptomyces sp. NPDC026672. Classification (NCBI taxonomy): domain Bacteria; kingdom Bacillati; phylum Actinomycetota; class Actinomycetes; order Kitasatosporales; family Streptomycetaceae; genus Streptomyces; species Streptomyces sp. NPDC026672. Next base: position 87,891 of record NZ_JBEZXS010000034.1, on the reverse strand, counting down.
CGCGCCGCGCTGCCCGGCGTCATCGAGCAGGCCACGGAGGTCTGCCGGGCCTTCGTCGCCGCCCGCGTGGCCCAGGGCGACCCCGTGTACCTCCGGTCGCTGGCCGAACACGGCGGATGGGAACGCTGGGACCGCATCCAGACCTGGCTCACAGCCCGACGCGAGACGTTCACGGCCGCCCTGCTGACCTGACCGCCGCCCTCGCCGCTGCCCTTGCTGCCGCTCCGGCTGCCGCGGACCGCTCGGTACGACGTCAGCTTCCTCCCTGCTTCCTCCTGCTTCCTCCCGTTTTGTTCGGTCGCTCGCCCGGGGTTCTCCCGTAGTTGTATAACCGGCCGCGATCGCCTCCCGTCCCCGCCGAAGGGTCGTCCCGTGCTGCCCGGAACACGTGTCCGTCCAAGACGTACCGCCGTCGTGCTGGCCACCGTCGCGCTGGCCCTGTCCGGATGCTCCGCGCACGCCGGGAAGGACAGTCCGGCCCAGGGCCACGGCCCGGGGCAGACCGCGTCCGGCGGCGCCACGCCCTCGTCCCACACGAAGGCCGCTCCCACCCGGCCGCCGAGGACCGCCGTCCAGTTCGTCGCCCGCGCCCGGCAGAGCCTGCGCGGCGAGAAGGGATGGACCTTCGCCCTCATCGGCAGCGAGTCCGTCACCCTGCGCGGACAGGCGCCCACCTCCGCCACCTACGGCGGCACCGTCCACCGCACCACCGGCACCAGGGCGCTCGAACAGACCGGCACGACCACCACCGGCAAGGGCGAGCGCAAGCGGGAACTGGTCTACGTCGTCGGCGGCACGGGGTACGTGAAGCGGGGCGTCGCGGCGTGGAAGAGGGGACCGCTGTCCGACACCGGCATCGCCGACACCGTCGAGGACCCCGTCGCCGACCTGGACGACTTCGCGGCGTACGCCAGGAGCGCGGAGGTGAGCCGCACGGGTGGCGGCGTACGCCTCCGAGTCACCGCCTCCGGCTGGCAGTTGTCGGCCGCCCGGACGCGTCCCGCGCTGCGGCGGGCGGTCCGGGAGGCGCAGCCCACGCTCACCCAGCTGCGCGCGGCGGGCGTGACGGCGACCGAGGCCCGGATCACCCTGCGGAGCTTCACCGAAACCTGGGACCTGGACGCGGCCCACGGCTACCGGCCCACCGCGCACCGCTACGCCTTCACCTTCCTCGTGCCGTTCCAGGGCGGGGACATCACGATGAGCCAGGAGCTACGGGCCACCAACCGCGGTGTGTTCACCGGCACCGTGACCCTGCCCGCCGCCGCCCGCTGACCCGCCGCCCGCTTGCTTTGTGCGTTTCTTGTCCGCGCTTTGAGCCGTCGCCCCCAGCATGGTCCCGGGCCCGCGGGGCCACCACGTCGTCGGTGCTGGGCAGGGGAGTGGAAGTGGGCAGCGACTGGTTCCGGACGTACACGTCGGCCGAGGGGCGGCCCGTTGGCCCGGGTACCGCTGCGCGACTGGTCTGCTTCCCGCACGCGGGCGGCGCGGCCAGCGCGTACGTGCGGCTCGCCCGGCGCCTGGCGCCGGACGTCGAGGTCCTGAGCGTGCAGTACCCGGGCCGGCAGGACCGCCGGCACGAGGAGCCGGTCGCGGACATCGGCCGGCTCGCCGACGCCCTCGCCGAGGAGGTCGTACGGCACGTCCCGGGGAGCTACGCGTTCTTCGGCCACAGCATGGGCGCGCTCGTCGCCCACGAGACGGCCCGCCGGCTCCACGAGCGCGGCGCGCCCGCTCCCGCGCGGCTGTTCCTCTCCGCCCGCGGGGCGCCCGGCGCCGGGCCCGGCCCGCACGACCGGATCGGCACGGACGCGGAACTCCTTGCCGTCGCGGCCCGCCTGGGCGGCACGGCGTCCCATCTGCTCGACGACCCGGAGGTACGGGACATGGTCCTGCCCGCGCTGCGGGCCGACTACCGGGCGCTCGCCGGCCACGTCGGGGCGCCCGGCCCCCGACTGCGGCTGCCGTTCACCGTGCTGATCGGTGACCGCGACCCCGTGGTGACCGTGGACGAGGCCGCCGCGTGGCACGAACTCACCGCCGCCGACGCGGAGTTGCTGGTCTTCGAGGGCGGCCACTTCTATCTCGACGATCACCTGGACGACATCGCCCGCATCGTTGGGGCCGCGCTGACCGGGCCGGCCCGCGCCGTGGCGCCGGACCGGCCCTCGGCGTACGCGGGCACCCCGCACACCGGGTCCGGTGGCACGTGGAGCTGACCCGCTGGCCGGACGTGTGGATCGGCGCCGCGGTCACCCTTCCCGGGGCGCGGGAGGAGGCCACCGGCGGCGGGGACAGGGCGCGTTCCGTGCTCCGGCCGGCCGGTGCCGCGGGCCCGGCGGACGTGGTGCTGCGCGCGGCGAGGGCCGCGCGGGAGCGGCCGGGGGCGCCGGCAGGCGCGTTGGACCTGGTCGTCCACGCCGCGTCCGGGCGCGACCGTGCCCGGGGCGGCACGGCGGCGCGGGTGTCGCACGGCCTCGGCTGCCGCGGCGCCACCGCGTGGGAGGTGTGGCGGCCCGCGGGCGGGGGAGTGCTGGCGCTGCACCTGGCGGCGCGGTACGTCTCCGGCCGCCCGTGGACCCCGCTGACCGCCCTGGTCACCAGCGAGGGCGGTACGGACCGGCCGGGGACGCGGGGTGGCCGCGGTGCCGGACCCGGAGCGACCGGACTGCTGCTCAGCACGACGGCCGGCGTGGCGCGGGTGCTGTCGACCGCCGTGCTGGACGACCAGTCGCACGGCGCCCTGTTCCGCTCCGACCTCGCCTGGCGGGTGCCCGCCGCACGGACGTTCCCGCGCACGCCCGCGTGGGTCCGTGACCGCGGGCGGCGGACGGCCGCCGGGCGGCAGCAGGGTGTCGACCGGCGGGAGGGCGTCGACGGGCTCGGGCCGGAGGAGCACGAGGCGGTCCGGCTGGCGCTGGCGGAGTGCGGACGGAAGATGGCCGACGTGGTGCGGTTCGCCCTTCCTGCGGCCGGCGGCGGCACGCCGTCGTGCGACGAGATGGCCGTCCTGGTAAGCCTGTTGGACGAGGAAGCGCTGCGGCGCGGGGACATCGTCGTGCTGGCCGGAGGCGACCGGCGGGGCTTCGGCTGCGCCGTTCTGGAGAGGTGCTGAGCGCGATCCTTTTGCTGCTTGGACGGTCGCTCTAGTTACCACTTGGCTTTTTGTTCTTACTTGACTGAAAATCTTCCTCCTCCCCATAGTTATCAGGCATATTCACGATCACTTAACGGCTGTTTGCCCCTATATATGAGCGCTGTGGGCGTAGTTCAGGCTGTACAAAGCCCTGCGCGGATGGTTTCCTCGGACGTGCAGAGCGGGGCTCTCTGAAAAGGGCGTTCGTTCTAGTTCGGTCGTCGGGCGATGCAGTGGGGGCTTCGCGATGTGGTGTGCACCCGCCTCGCCCACGTCGTCTGCCGTCGCCGTCGCCAGCGCCGCCGACGGCCACGCCCACCTACCCCGGCACGACGGTGCCGCCCGTGCGGCGGCCCGTGTCCTGTTCGTCGTCTCCGTCGCCCGGAATCCCACCTGGTCCCCGAAACGAGCACCGGCCGCACCGGAACAGGAGCGTGCGTTGTGAAATTCAGGCTCAGCGGTCCCTTCGAAGTCGTCGCCGACGACGGAAGGGTCCACGCACCCAGAGCCCCCAAGGTCTGCCGGCTCCTGGCCGTGCTGGCGCTCCAGCCACGCACCGTGGTCGCCACCGACACCCTGATCCGGGAACTGTGGGGCGAGACGCCCCCGGCCGGCGCCCTGCGCACCCTGCGGACCCACGTCTACCACGCCCGCCGTCTGCTCGCCGACATCCGGCCCGGCCCGCCCGGACGCCAGTTACTGGTGACGAGGGGACCCGGTTACCGCCTCGACGTGGACGACGAGGACGTCGACGTCCGCACCCTCGAACTCCGCGTCCGCAGCGCCCAGCGGGAACTGGACGACCACGCCCTCGACGCCGCCGCACGGCACGTCAACCGGGCACTCGCGCTGTGGCGCGGCCCACTGCTGAGCAATCTGCCGGTCGGTGCCGTCCTCGCGGGCCGCACCGCCCGCATGGAGGAACTGAGGCTGAGGGCCCTGGAGTTGCGCGTCGAGATCGCGAGTGCCCGCGGCCAGTTCCGGCAGATGCTGCCCGACCTGCGCGCCCTCGTCGACGAGTACCCCCTGCACGAATGGTTCCACGGCCAGCTCATCCGGGCCCTGCACCAGGTGGGCCGCAGGGGCGAGGCACTCCAGGCCTACCAGAACCTCTACACCATCCTCAGGACCGAACTGGGCCTGGAGCCCTCGGCCGAACTGAAGCGCGTCCAGACCGAGATCCTGACCTCGGCCGGCACCACCGACCTCCGCCGGCCGGACCGCCGGGCCGCCTGAAGAGCGTGCGCCATCCGTCCTGCGACGGGCCGCCCGTGAGCAACGGCGCCACGGTGCGGTGAACACGAGGAACACGAGGACCGCAGACCGCAGCGACGCGGACACCTTGCCAGTGCGGCGCCTTGAGATCACTGCCGGGAAATCCGAGCCGTACCACCTGGGGGAGCAATGCAGTTCCGCATACTGGGCCCGCTCGAAGTACTGGATCAGAACAGACCGGTCGTCCTGCGCGGCACCAAGCAGCGCGCCACACTCGGATTCCTGTTATTGCACGCGAACCGGGTGGTTCCCACCAGCCAGCTGCTGAACGCCCTCTGGCGACTGGACGAGGCCCCCACGACCGCCCGCAAGATACTGCAGAACGCGGTGTACGGGATCCGCGGGCTGCTCACCCCACGGGCCCCCGCCTCACAGCCCGACACCTACGCGCAGACCGGCCCGGCACTGCTCACCCAGACCGCCGGCTACATGATGCGGGTGCCACCCGAACACGTGGACGTGCACTGCTTCCACCGGCGGGTCGCCCAGGGACGCGAGCAGCGCGCGCAGGCACCCCAGCAGGCGGCGGCGCTGCTGCGCGAGGCGCTCGGCCTGTGGCGCGGCCCCGCCCTCGCCGACGTGGTGGAGGCCGGCATCGACTGGCCGGAACTCGCCGCCCTGGAGAAGACCCGGCTGGACGTCATGGAGGACTACTTCGACGCCCAACTGGCCTGCGGCCGCCACTACGACGTGCTGCCGGAGCTGGAGACCATGGTGCAGGCGGAGCCGCTGCGGGAACGCTCGTGCGGCCAGCTGATGCTCGCCCTGTACCGGTGCGGCAGACAGGCCGACGCGCTGAACGTCTACACCCGGCTGCGGGCCGAACTCGTCGAGAACCTCGGCCTGGAACCCGCCCGTGAGCTGCAGGACCTCCAGCAGGCCATCCTCACCCAGGACCTCTCGCTCTCCCCGGGCCGAGGCACCCGGCTGCCCGAGCCGGCCGGCGCCGGCAGACCGCGGGAGGCCGTCCGGCTCGGCGTGCGCACCGGCACCGGGCCGGTCACCGCGGCGGCCGGGCCGACGCCCTCGCCCGACCGGAACACCAAGGTCCGGCCCGCCGACCCGGCCCGCCGCCGGGTGGGCGTCCTGTCCGTCGGCACCCGGCTCGCCCCCACACTGGGCGGCGGCGCCCGCGCCAACCGGGACGACCTCCTCGACGGCACCACCCTCATGGTCCGCGAGCAGATCGAACGGTTCGGCGGGAAGGTGACGGCCGCCATCGGATCGGTGTCCCTGGCCGTGTTCGGCCTGGACGACCCCGGGGAGGAGGACGCCGGCCGGGCCGTGCTCGCCGCGCTCGCCCTCAGGGACGTCCTCGACGGCGGAGCGGAGTCCGCGCCGCTGACCGTGCACGCCGCCGTGACCGTGGGCGACGTACTACTGAGGTACGCCGACCCCCGGGACGCGCCCACCGTGGTCGGCACCGTCCTCGACGAGTCCCACACCCTGCTCTCCGAGGTGCCCGCCGGCGAGGTGTGGGTCCACGACCAGGTGCGCCGGGCCACCGTGGGCACCATCGCCTACCGCAAGCTGGAGGACGCCCCGCACCTGTGGCGGGCGACCGGCCGCCGCGAGAGCCCGCAGGACCTGCCGGACGGGGACGGGGCCTGGCAGCTCTGCGAACTCGACGTGCTGCGCGGGCTGGTGCGGCGGACCTGGTACCGGTCCGTGCCGCACCTGGTGACCGTCCTCGGCGAGGCCGGCGCGGGCAAGAGCCGGCTGCTGGAGGACTTCCGCGACTGGACCACGCACCAGCCCGACGGGGTGCTCTTCCTCACCGGGCACGCCCCCGCGGCCCCCGACGACGACCCCCTGCAGGCCCAGGCGGAGATGCTGACCGCCTACTGCGGCATCCGCCCCGGCGACGACGCGGAGGCGGCCCTGGTGCGCAAGGCGCGCTCGCTGTTCCGGTCGGAGCGGACCGTCGACTGGATGGTGCCCCGGCTGCTGCCGCTCGTCCGCGGCGCGGAGGAACAGTCCGGCGCCTTCGCCGACGACGACCGGCTCACCGACACGCTGCACGCCTGGTGCATGTTCTTCCAGGAGGTGGCACGCCGACGGCCCGTGGTCCTCGCCGTCGACGACCTGCACCGGGCCCCGGACCGCGTACTGGACAGCATGGAGGAGTGCGCCGGACTCCTCGGCTCGTGCCGGCTGTTCGTCGTCGTCACCGCGGGCCCCGAACTGCTGCTGCGCCGCCCGTCCTGGGGCGGCGGCAAACGCCACGCCACCACGGTGACCCTGGACCACCCCGAACGGGTCACCACCGAGCACCTGGCCGGGTTCCTGCGCTCCACCGCCGGCAACTGACCCACCCGCACCACGGACCGAACGGCGTGGACCGGCCCCGAAAAGGCCGGTCCACGCCGAGGCATGTCCGCGAACGGCCGGTAAGGCGCGCCGATTTCCCCGCGAAATCCATCGCCCGGTAATCGCCCGACCGGTTCTCCGGATGACTTCGCCATGACTGCGCACTGGTTTCCGCAGGCGCAGGATGTCATGACGACAAGGAGCGACATGAATTCGGAAACCGCAGCACCAGAACTGGCCGAACCCCATCTGCGTCGGCTGCTGGGCACCGCCGGGCTCGACGTCGAGTACGTGTCCGCGCAGGGCAACACCTTGTACCGCCGCGCGGGAGACGGCCGCGTCGTGCCCGTCCTCGACTTCGCCGGCGGCTACGGCTCCCTCATCCTCGGCCACAACCACCCCGAGATCGTCGCCCGCGCACGGGAACTGCTCGACGAGCGCACACCCGTGCACGCCCAGTTCTCCTCCCACCCCTACGCCAACCGCCTCGCCGCCGAGCTCAACCGCATCGTCCACCGCGAACTGGGCGTCGACGAGCCGTACTACGCCACCTTCGCCAACAGCGGCGCCGAGGCCGTCGAGGCCGCCGTCAAGCACGCCGAACTGGACCGCGGCCTCCGCCTGTCGGCCCTCCTGGAGCAGAGCGCGGCGAGCGCCGAGGACACCCGCGCGGCCGTGCTCGGCGGACGGGCGGCGATACCCGCCGGCGTGTACGAGCGGCTGGACGTGCCGCGTCCGGCGCGGGACGAGGACGGCATCGAGCTGCTGATCGCCGAGGCCGAGCGGCGCAACACCGCGGTCGCCGGGCGCCCGCCCGTGCTGCTCGCCCTCGACAACGGCTTCCACGGCAAGCTCATCGGCAGCGTGCAGCTCACCCACAACCCCGGCTACCGCACCCCGTTCGCGGCGCTCGGACTGAGCACCCGCTTCGTGCCCATGGACCGCCCCGACGTGCTGAAGGAGATCCTGGAGCAGGAGCGCGACACCCTGTACGAGATCCGCCACCGCGACGGCCGGGTCGAACTGGCCGAGCACGGCCACCCCGCCTTCTGCGCGTTCCTGCTGGAGCCGATCCAGGGCGAGGGCGGCATCCGGCCGCTGTCCGCCAAGTTCGCCGCCGACATCCAGGAGTTCGGCCGCGAGGCGGACTGCCCGATCGTCGTCGACGAGGTGCAGAGCGGCATGGGCCGCACCGGCGCGCTGCTGGCGAGCGCGGCGCTCGGCCTGCGCGGCGACTACTACGCGCTCGCCAAGGCCCTGGGCGGCGGCATCGCCAAGGCGTCCGTGATGCTCGTACGAGAGGCCCGCTACCGGCCCGAGTTCGAGATCGTGCACAGCTCCACCTTCGCCAAGGACAGCTTCTCCTGCCACATCGCGCTGAAGGTGCTGGAGCTGCTGGAGAAGGACGGCGGACGCGCCTACCAGCAGGCCGCGGAGCGCGGTGCCGCCCTCGCCGCGATGCTCGAACGGGTCGGGGCCGCCCACCCTGACGTGGTCAAGGAGGTGCGCGGCAGGGGACTGATGCAGGGCTTCGAGTTCCACGACCAGTCCGGGGCGGCGGACCCGCTGCTCGCCGGGGCGGCCCGCTCCGGCCTGTTCGGCTACGTCATCGCCGGACACCTGCTGCACGCCCACGGCATCCGCACCTTCCCCACGGCGAGCGCGGTGCACACCCTGCGGTTCGAACCCTCCGTCCTGCTCACCGACGACGAGATCGACCGTCTGGAACGGGCGTTGACCGACGTGGCGGAGATCGTGCGCGACCAGGCCTCCGGCCGGCTCGCCGTACCGGCCTGACGGCCCGGCACCACGCCTCGCGCGCCGGCCGTCCGGAAAGGGAAAACGGCCGGCCGGGAAACACGGGAACGGCCGGCCGGGAAAAGGGCGGTACCGGTCGCCGAAACATTTCGCGCCGATCGGAAATCCCCCGACGGCCGCCCCGTCTTTCACCGAAACGCCTGACGAATTCCTCCGGTCGCACGGCCCCGTCCACCGTTCGCGGTGTTCCGGATCGGCCCGTGCCACCGACCTCCTCGGGAATCCAGCCATGAAAGGGCAGCGGAACGTCATGATGAGTGAGAAAGCTCCGGCGGGCGCCGCGACCGGCCACGACCGCGACGAGCCCATCGCCGTGGTGGGCCTCGCCTGCCGGCTGCCGGGCGCCGACGGCCCTTCGGCCTTCTGGGAACTGCTGACCAGCGGCTCCAGTGCCATCACCGACGTACCCGAGGGACGCTTTCCCGGCCCCGAGGCCGCGGCCGTACGACGCGGCGGGTTCCTCGACGCCGTGGACGCCTTCGACGCGGCGTTCTTCGGCATCTCGCCGCGCGAGGCGGCCACCATGGACCCCCAGCAGCGGCTCGTCCTCGAACTGGCCTGGCAGGCACTGGAGGACGCGGGCATCGTCCCCGCCTCGCTGCGCGACACCAGCACCGCCGTGTTCGTCGGCACCCTGCGCGACGACTACACCAGCCTGCTCTACCAGCGCGGGGCCGCCGCCGTCACCCAGCACACCATGACCGGCGTCAACCGCGGTGTCATCGCCAACCGGGTCTCCCACCACCTCGGACTGCGCGGCCCGAGCATGACCGTGGACGCCGCCCAGTCCTCCTCCCTGGTCGCCGTCCACCTGGCCTGCGAGAGCCTGCGCACCGGCGAGTCCACCGCCGCCCTGGCCGCCGGGGTCAACCTCAACCTGCTCGCCGAACACACCCTCACCGAGGAGCGGTTCGGCGCGCTGTCGCCCGACGGCGTCAGCTACGTCTTCGACGCCCGCGCCAACGGCTTCGTACCCGGCGAGGGCAGTGGCGTCATCGTCCTCAAGCCGCTCGCCCGCGCACAGGCCGACGGCGACCGGATCTACGGCGTCCTCCTCGGCAGCGCCGTCAACAACGACGGCGCGACCACCGGCCTGACCGTCCCCAGCCAGGAGGCGCAGCGCCAGGTGCTGCGGGCCGCCCGCACCCGGGCCGGGGTGGCCGCCGGTGCCGTGCAGTACGTCGAACTGCACGGCACCGGCACCCCCGTCGGCGACCCCTTGGAAGCCGCCGCCCTCGGAGCCGAACTCGGCGCCGACCGAACCCCCGACACGGCCCTGCACGTCGGCTCGGTGAAGACCAACATCGGGCACCTGGAGGGCGCGGCGGGCATCGCCGGACTCATCAAGACACTGCTCGCCGTCCACCACCGCCTGCTCCCGCCCAGCCTGAACTTCGCCACCCCCAACCCCGCCATCCCGCTGACCGACCTCGGCCTGACCGTCCACACCCGAACCGCCCCCTGGCCCCGCCCCGACCACCCCCTGATAGCGGGCGTCAGCTCCTTCGGCATGGGCGGCACCAACTGCCACGTACTGGTGGCCGAAACCCCGGCGACATCGGCAACCCCCGAACCCCCCGTCGCCGAAGTCGCCGAAGCCGGTGGCCCGGCGGTGCTGCCGTGGGTGATCTCCGGGTCCGGCCGGGCCGCGTTGCGCGCCCAGGCGGCCCGGTTGCACGCCCACGTCACCGGCACGGGCACCGGCACCGGCATCGAGACCGGCACCGGCGCCGGGTCCGAGCCGCGGGACGTCGCACGGTCCCTGGCCACCACCCGCGCCGCCCTCCGGCACCGCGCCGTCGTGCTGGGCCGGGACGCGCGGGATCTGCTCGACGGGACCGCGGCGCTCGCCGCCGGCCGGGTCGACCCGGCCGTGGTGACCGGCACCGCCCGCCCCGGCCCGGTGGGCTTCGTGTTCACCGGTCAGGGCGCGCAGCGCGCGGGTATGGGCATGGGGCTGTACGAGGCCTTCCCGGTGTACGCGGCGGCGTTCGACGAGGTGGCGGCCGCGCTGGCGGCCCGGCTGCCCCTCTCCCCGGCCGACGTGATCCGCTCCGGCACCGGGCTCGACGACACGCTCAACACCCAGCCGGCCCTGTTCGCCGTCGAGGTCGCGCTGTACCGGCTGGTGGAGTCGTTCGGGCTGCGCCCCGACTTCGTCGCCGGACACTCCATCGGCGAACTCGCCGCCGCACACGTCGCCGGAGTGCTCGACCTGACGGACGCGGCCACGCTGGTCGCCGCCCGGGCCCGGCTGATGCAGTCCGCCCCGGCCGGCGGAGCGATGATCGCCGTACAGTCCGACGAGGCCGAGGTGGCCGAACTGCTCGCCGAACGGCCGGAGTTGGCGCTGGCCGCGGTCAACGCCCCGGACGCCACCGTCCTCGCGGGCGACGCCGACGCCGCCGCCGAGGTGGCCGCCGTGCTGTCCGCCCGGGGTCGGCGCACCCGGCGGCTGACGGTCAGCCACGCCTTCCACTCACCGCACATGGACGGCGTCCTGGCGGACTTCCGCCGGGCCGTCGACGGCCTGACCCACCACACGCCGCGCATCCCCGTCGTCTCCACGCTCACCGGCGCCCTCGCCCACGGCGACGACCTGCGCACCCCCGCCTACTGGGCCGACCAACTGCGCGGCACCGTCCGGTTCGCCGACGCGGTGCGCGCCCTGCACGCCCAGGGCGTCGGCACGCTCGTGGAGATCGGCCCCGACGCCGTACTGGCCCCGGCCGCCCGCCGCACCGTCGACGAGCTGACCGCCGTGCCCCTGCTGCGCCACGACCGCCCCGAGCCCGAGGCCCTCGTCACCGGTCTGGCCACCGCCCACGTCCACGGCGCGTCCGTCGACTGGGGCCGCTTCCCTTACGGCGCGACGGCGCGGCGCGTCGACCTGCCGACCTACGCCTTCCAGCGCACCCGCCACTGGCTGGACGACATCGAGGGACCGGCACCGGCCGTACCCCGGCCGACCGGGCGACCGGCACCGGCGGCCGAGGAGCCCCCCTCCGGCACGCCGGCCGACGCACGGCCCGGCGGTGAACTGGGCGAGCGGCTGCGGACGATGTCCGGGGCCGCCCGCCGGCAGGCCGTGGCCGACCTGGTCAGCGCACACGTCGCGGCGGTGCTCCAGTACGCCGGCGAGGAACCGATCGACCGGCACACGCCGTTCCAGGAGCTGGGGTTCAGCTCCCTGATGACGGTGGAACTGCGCACCGCGCTGGCCGAGGCCACCGAACTGCCGCTGCCCACCGGCCTGCTCTTCGACCACCCGACGCCGCACGCCCTGACCGCCTTCATCGAGGAGCGACTGCTCGGCGGCCCCACCACCGGAGCCGACACCGCCGCCGCGGCGGACGCCGACGAGCCGATCGCCATCATCGGCATGGCCTGCCGCTATCCCGGCGGGATCGCCTCGCCCGAGGACCTGTGGCGGGTCGTCGCGGACGGGACCGACGCCATCACCCCCTTCCCGCAGGACCGGGGCTGGGACGACGACCTGTACGACCCCGACCCCGAACGGCCCGGCAAGAGCGCCGCCCGGCACGGCGGATTCCTCACCGGGGCGGGGCGGTTCGACGCCGAGTTCTTCGGCATCTCCCCGCGCGAGGCACTCGGCATGGACCCGCAGCAGCGGCTGCTCCTCGAAACCTCCTGGGAGGCGGTGGAACGGGCCGGACTCCTCCCGCGGGAGCTGCGCAGCACCCGTACCGGCGTGTTCGTCGGCGCCACCGCCCTGGAGTACGGGCCCCGCATGCAGGACGCCCCGCCCAGCGTGCAGGGACATGTGCTCACCGGCAGCACCACGAGCGTGATGTCGGGCCGCATCGCCTACCAACTCGGCCTGATCGGGCCCGCGGTGACCGCGGACACCGCCTGCTCCTCCTCCCTGGTCGCCCTGCACCTGGCGATGCGCTCCCTGCGCTCCGGGGAGACCAACCTGGCCCTGGCGGGCGGCGCCGCGGTGATGTCGTCGCCGGGCATGTTCGTGGAGTTCTCCCGGCAGCGCGGCCTCTCCCCGGACGGCCGCTGCAAGTCGTTCGCCGAGGGCGCCGACGGCACCGGCTGGGGCGAGGGCGTCGGCATGCTGCTCGTGGAGCGGCTGTCGGACGCCCGCCGCAACGGTCACCGGGTGCTCGCGGTGATCCGCGGCTCCGCCGTCAACCAGGACGGCGCGAGCAACGGGCTGACCGCCCCGAGCGGCCTGGCCCAGCGGAACGTGATCCGGCAGGCGCTGGCCGACGCGGGCCTCGTCGGCGCCGACGTCGACGCCGTCGAGGCGCACGGCACCGGCACCACGCTCGGCGACCCCATCGAGGCCGAGGCGCTCATCGCCACCTACGGCAGCGACCGGGGCGAGCGGGAGCCGGTGTACCTGGGGTCGCTGAAGTCCAACATCGGCCACGCCCAGGCCGCCGCCGGGGTGGGCGGTGTCATCAAGATGGTGCAGGCCATGCGCCACGGCGTGCTGCCCCGCACCCTCCACGTCGACCGGCCCACCCCGCACGTCGACTGGTCCGCGGGAACCGTGGACCTGCTCACCGAGTCCCGGAACTGGCCCGCCACGGAACGTCCGCGCCGCGCCGCGGTCTCCTCCTTCGGCATCAGCGGCACCAACGCCCACGTGATCCTGGAACACACCCCGGCCCCGACCCCGGCCTCCGCCCCGGACTCCCCGCCGTCCCCGAGCCCTGCACCCGCCTCGGGCTCCGCGCTCTCCACCGGGCCCGCCCC
>NZ_JBEZXS010000034.1:0-74523 GCF_040638185.1 Streptomyces sp. NPDC026672 | reverse complement strand
CCCGCCTCGGACCTGGCCTCGGACCTGGCCTCCGCCCCCGCCTCGGACCTGGCCTCGGACCTGGCCTCCGCCCCCGCCTCGGACCTGGCCTCGGACCTGGCCTCCGCCCCCGCCTCGGACCTGGCCTCGGACCCGGTCTCCGCCCCCGCCTCGAGTCCCGCCCCCGCGTCCGCCTCGGGCCCCGCCCCCTCCGCCGGGTCCGCGCCCGGCACCCGCACCGGGGACACACCCCCTGCCGCCGACGCCGACCTGTTCCCCGCCCCCTGGGTCCTGTCCGGTCGTTCCGCCGCCGCCCTGCGCGCCCAGGCCGAGCGTCTGCACGCACACCTCACCGCCCGCCCCGACGCCGACGAGGCGAACGTCGGGTGGTCGCTCGCGGCGACCCGGACCGCGTTCGAGCAGCGCGCCGTGGTCCTCGGCGGCGGCCTGCCCGAGCGCCTGTCCGCACTCGCCGCCCTGTCAGCCCCGGCGGCCGACGAGGAGGAGCCCGCGCACCCCCACCTCGTCACCGGCAGCGCGGCGGGCGCCGGCCGCACCGCGTTCCTCTTCACCGGCCAGGGCGCCCAACGCCCCGGCATGGGCGGCGAACTGCGCCGGTCCCACCCCGTCTTCGCCGCCGCCCTCGACGAGGCGTGCGCCGCGTTCGACGGACTGCTGCCCAGACCGCTGCGGGAGGTCATCTCGGCCGGGCCCGACGACGCGGACGCCGGCCTGCTCGACGAGACCCGCTACACCCAGCCCGCCCTGTTCGCCGTCGAGACCGCCCTGTTCCGCCTCCTCGAACACCACGGCATGACACCGGACCTGCTCGCCGGCCACTCCATCGGCGAGATCGCGGCCGCCCACGCTGCGGGCGTGTTCTCCCTGCGCGACGCCGCCACCCTGGTGGCCGCCCGCGCCCGCCTGATGCAGTCCGCCACCCCCGGCGGCGCCATGATCGCCGTACAGGCCACGGAGGAGGAGATCCTCGCCGACCTGGCCGGCCGGGAGAAGGACGTGGCCGTCGCCGCCGTCAACGGCCCGCGCTCCGTGGTCGTCTCCGGCGACGCCTCCGCCGCCGAGGAGATCGCCGCCGCCTGGCGCGCCCGGGGCCGCAGGACCACCCGGCTGACCGTGAGCCACGCCTTCCACTCGCCGCACATGGACGCCGTCCTCGACGCGTTCCACGAGGTCGCCGCCGGACTCACCTACCACCCGCCCCTGCTGCCCGTCGTCTCCACGGTCACCGGCCGTCTCGCCACCGAGGCCGAGCTGACCTCACCCGAGTACTGGACCGGGCAGGTCCGCGCCACCGTGAGGTTCCTCGACGCCGTACGGGAACTGCGCCGCCAGGGCGTCACCGTGGCCGTCGAGACCGGTCCCGACGCCGTCCTCGCGCCCCTCGCCCGCGCCGCCGCCGACGACGAGGCGTTCACCGCCGTACCGCTGATGCGCGCCGGCCACCCCGAGGCCCGCACCGTCGCCGAGGGCATCGCCCGCGCGTACACGGTCGGCGCCCCGCTCGCCGCCGACACCTTCTTCCCGGACGGAACCGCTGTCGACCTGCCCACCTACGCCTTCCACCGGGAGCACTTCTGGCTGGCGCCGCAGTCCGCCGCGGGCGCGCGCGGACTGGGCCTGCACCCGGCCGACCACCCGCTGCTGACCGCCGTCGTCGACCTCGCCGAACGCGGGGACGCCGTGCTCACCGGCCGGCTCTCCGTCGGCGGCCAGCCCTGGCTCGCCGACCACGTCGTGGCCGGCGTCCCGCTGCTGCCCGCCACGGCGTTCCTCGAACTGGCCGTCACCGCCGGCGACCACCTGGGCACGCCGCACGTGGAGGACATGACCCTGGAGGCGCCCCTGCCGCTGCCCGACACCGGCGCCGTACGCCTCCAGGTCGGCGTCGACGCCCCCGACGGGACGGGCCGCCGCGCCTTCACGGTGCACTCCGCGCCGGACGGCGACGACACCCCCGTACGCGCCTGGACCCGGCACGCCTCGGGAACGCTCACCGCGCAGGCGACCGCCCCCCGGCCGGCGGGCGCCCTGCCGCCGGACGACGCACCGGCACCGGACGACCCGTACACCCGCCTCGCCCACCTCGGCTACGGCTACGGGCCCGCCTTCCGCAACCTGGTGACCGTCCGGCAGGACGGCCCTGACACCTGGGCCGAGGTGCGGCTGCCGGAGGAACTGGCCGCCTCCGCCGCCCGGTTCGGACTGCACCCGGCCCTGCTGGACGCCGTCCTGCACCCGCTCGTGCTGGCCGCCGCGCCCTCCGCCGACGACGGCACCATCCGGCTGCCGTTCGCCTGGTCCGGCGTCACCCTGCACGCCGGCGGCGCGAGCGAACTGCGCGCCCGGATCAGCCCCGTGGGCACCGACACCGTCAGCGTGCAGCTCACCGACCCCACCGGGGCGCCCGTCGCCGACATCGAGTCGCTGACCCTGCGCCCGGTGGCCAGGAACCGGCTGGGCGCGCCCGCCCCGGCCGGCTCGCTGCACGAACTCGTCTGGAACCCCGCCGGCACCGCGGAGGCCCGGACCCCCGTGTGGACGGAGGCCGGCGAGGACCTGACCGGCACCGAACCGGCCGAGGTCGTCGTCCTGCGGGCGACCGGCGGCCCCGACGCGGGACACGCCGCCGCCGTCCGCGTGCTGCACACCGTCCAGGGGTTCCTCACCGACGAACGGTTCGCCGACTCCCGCCTGGCCGTCGTCACCCGCGGCGCCGTCGCCGCACGGCCCGGCGAGGACGTCGCCGACCCGGCCGCCGCCGGAGTCTGGGGCCTGGTGCGCTCCGTACGCTCGGAACACCCCGACCGGCTGCTGCTGATCGACCTCGACCCCGCCGACACCGCCACGGAGGCACCGACCGCCGCGCTCGCCTCCGCGCTCGCGTCCGCGCTCACCTCCGTACTCGCCACCGGGGAGCCCGAGACGGCCGTCCGGCAGGGCGCCCCGCTGACACCGCGGCTCGTCCCCGCCCGCCCGCGCCCCGACGCCGAGCCGCCCCGGATCGACCCGGAGGGCACCGTCCTCGTCACCGGCGGCACCGGCGGCCTCGGCGCGCTGTTCGCCCGGCACCTGGTGACCCGGTACGGCGCCCGGCACCTGCTGCTCGCCGGCAGACGCGGGGCCGACGCGCCCGGCGCCGCGGAACTCGCCCGCGAACTCGGCGAACTGGGCGCCTCGGTGACCCTCGCCGCGACCGACGTCGCCGACCGCGACGCGCTCGCCGCGCTCCTCGCCGCCGTACCCGACGCCCACCCGCTGACCGCCGTGGTGCACACCGCCGGAGTCCTGGACGACGCCACGGCGCTGTCCCAGACCTCCGAACGGCTCGCCGCCGTCCTCGCCCCGAAGGCCGACGCCGCCCGGCACCTGCACGAACTGACCGCCGGAGCCGACCTCACGGCGTTCGTCCTGTTCTCCTCCGTCTCCGGTCTGCTCGGCACACCCGGCCAGGCCAACTACGCCGCCGCCAACACGTACCTGGACGCCCTCGCCCACCACCGCCACGCCCGCGGGCTGCCCGCCGTGTCGCTTGCCTGGGGCCTGTGGGACACCGGAAGCGGCATGGGCGCCACCCTCACCGACACCGAACGCGCCCGCTGGCGCCGGGCCGGACTGCCGCCGCTGACGGAACGGGAGGGCCTCGCGCTCTTCGACGCCGCGCTCGCCACCGGCGGCCCGCTGCTCGCCCCGGTCACGGTCCGCCCCGCACAGAGCGGCCCGGCACATCCCCTGCTGCGCGACCTGCTGCCCACGCGGGCACCCCGCCGTACCGTGGCGGGACGCGCGGAGCACGCAGACGGCCCGGACGGCCCGGACGGCCCGGACGGCTCGGACTGGGCGCGCCGGATCGCCGCACTGCCCGAGGACAAGCGCGCCGACGCGGTCCTCGACCAGGTCCGCACCACGGTCGCCGCGGTCCTCGGACACAGCGGCACGCGGGCCGTCGTACCCGACCGCGCCTTCACGGACACCGGGTTCGACTCGATGGCCTCCGTGGAACTGCGCAACCGGCTCGGCCGGGCCACCGGACTGCGGCTGCCCACCACGTTCGTCTTCGACCACCCCACGCCCCGCGCCGTCGCCGACCGGCTGCTGGCACTGGTGTCCGCCACGGACCGGCCGGCGCCCGCCGCCCCCGGGCGGACCCGGGCGGCGGCCGACGAGCCGATCGCGGTCGTCGGCATGGCGTGCCGCTACCCCGGGGGCGTGTCCTCCCCGGAGGACCTGTGGCGGCTGGTCGCCGACGGCGTGGACGCGGTCGGCGAGTTCCCCACCAACCGCGGCTGGGACCTGGCGGCCCTGTACGACCCCGACCCCGAGCGCAACGGCACCTCCTACACCCGGCACGGCGGCTTCCTGTACGACGCCGACCTCTTCGACGCCGGATTCTTCGGGATGTCGCCGCGCGAGGCCACGGCCACCGACCCGCAGCAGCGGCTGCTCCTGGAGACCGCCTGGGACGCCTTCGAGAGCGCGGGCATCGACCCGGCCGCCCTGCGCTCCACCTCCACCGGTGTGTTCGCCGGGGCCATGTACGACGACTACGGCGTCCGGTCGTCCCTCGACGCGGGCGAGTTCGAGGGCTTCCTGCTCGCCGGGAACCTCTCCAGCGTGCTGTCCGGCCGCGTCTCCTACACCTACGGCCTCCAGGGCCCGGCCGTCACCGTCGACACCGCCTGCTCGTCCTCCCTGGTCGCGCTGCACCTGGCGGCGAACGCGCTGCGCGGCGGCGAGTGCGAACTGGCCCTGGCGGGCGGGGTGACGGTCATGGCGCAGCCGACCACCTTCGTGGAGTTCTCCCGCCAGCGCGGTCTCGCCCCCGACGGCCGGTGCAAGTCCTTCGCGGCCGACGCCGACGGCACCGGCTGGTCCGAGGGTGTCGGTGTGCTGGTCCTCGAACGGCTCTCCGACGCCCGCCGCAACGGCCACCAGGTCCTCGCCGTCGTCCGCGGCTCCGCCGTCAACCAGGACGGCGTCAGCAACGGACTCACCGCACCCAACGGACCCGCACAGGAACGCGTCATCCGCCAGGCCCTCACCGCCGCCGGACTCACCCCCGCCGACATCGACGCCGTCGAAGCCCACGGCACCGGCACCACCCTCGGCGACCCCATCGAAGCCCAGGCCCTCCTCAACACCTACGGCCAACACCGCCCCGCCGACGGCAGGCCCCTCTGGCTCGGCTCACTGAAGTCCAACATCGGACACACCCAGGCCGCGGCCGGCGTCGGCGGCCTGATCAAGATGATCAAGGCCATGGAGCACGGCGTCCTGCCCAAGTCCCTGCACCTCCAGGAGCCGACGTCGCACGTCGACTGGGACACCGGCGCGGTCGAACTGCTCACCGAGGCCCGCGACTGGCCCGCCGAGGGCCGGCCGCGCCGCGCCGCCGTCTCCTCCTTCGGCATCAGCGGCACCAACGCCCACGTCGTCATCGAACAGCCGCCCGCGCCACCCGAGCCCGCGGCGCCGCCCGCCCCGGCCACCGTCCCCTGGATCGTCAGCGCCCGCGACGAGGACGCCCTGCGCGCCCAGGCCGACCGGCTGCACACCCACCTCACCGACCACCCGGAGCTCGACGCCGCCGACGTCGCCCGGACGCTGGCGACCGGACGGTCCGTCATGGAACACGGCGCCGCCGTCGTCGGCACCGGCCGCGAGGCCCTGCTCGACGGACTGCTCGCCCTCGCACAGGGCCGCACCGCCCCGCACGTGCTGCGCTCGCGCGCCGCCGCACCGGGCCGCACGGCCTTCCTGTTCACCGGGCAGGGCAGCCAGCGGCCGGGCATGGGACGCGAACTGTACGCGACGTCACCCATGTTCGCGGCGGCCCTGGACGAGGTGTGCGCCCACCTCGACGACGCTCTGGAACGACCGCTCAAGGACGTGCTGTTCGCCGCCGAGGGCAGTGCGGAGGCCGCGCTGCTCGACCGCACCGACTTCACCCAGGCCGCGCTGTTCGCGGTGGAGGTCGCGCTGTTCCGCTGGTTCGGGCACCACGGTGTGCGGCCGGACGTCCTGCTCGGCCACTCCGTCGGCGAGGTCACCGCCGCACACGTGGCCGGCGTCCTCGACCTGGCCGACGCGGCGGCCCTGGTCGCCGTGCGCGGCCGGCTCATGCGGGCGGCCCGCGCGGGAGGCGCGATGGCCGCCGTCGAAGCCGGTGAGGACGAGGTCCGCCGGGACCTGAAGGAACTCGGCGACACCGCGGGCACGGTCGCCGTCGCCGCCGTCAACGCCCCCGGGGCCGTCGTCGTCTCCGGCGACACCGAGGCCGTCGACGCGCTCACCGCCCGGTGGACCGCGCGAGGACTGCGCACCCGGCGGCTCACCGTCAGCCACGCCTTCCACTCCCCGCACATGGACGACGTCCTCGACGAATTCCGCGCAGCCGCACGGAAGTTGACCTTCCACCCGGCCACGATCCCGGTCGTCTCCAACGTCACAGGCACCCTCGCCACCGAGGAACAGCTCACCTCGCCCGACTACTGGGCCCAGCACATCCGGCAGGCCGTGCGCTTCGGCGACGGCGTGCGCTGCCTTGTGGAACAGGGCGTCGCGCACTTCGTCGAACTGGGCCCGGACGGCGTCCTGACGGCCCTCGCCCGCGCGTCCCTGACCGAGGAGACAGGCGTCCTGGCACCCGCCCTGCGCCGCGGCCGACCGGAACCCGAGACCGCCGTCGGGACCCTCGCCCTGCTGCGGCTGCACGGCGCCGGGCCCGACCTCACGGCCCTGCTGCCCGCCACCCGCCGGGTCCCGCTGCCCGGATACGCCTTCCAGCACCGGCGCTACTGGCTCGACGCCCCTGCGGGACCGTCCGGCGACGCCACCGGGCTCGGCCTGGGCGCCGTGGACCACCCGCTGCTCGGCGCGTCCGTCCCCCGAGCCGGCCGCGACGAGGCGCTGTTCACCGGCCTGCTGTCCCTGCGGACCCACCCCTGGCTCGCGGACCACACCGTGGCGGGCTCGGCCCTGCTGCCCGGCACGGCCCTGCTGGAACTGGCGGCCCGCGCCGCCGAGTTGGTGGGCGCCGACCGGGTCGCCGAACTCCACCTCGCGGCCCCCCTGGTGCTGCCCGAGCACCACGGCGTCCAGGTCCAGGTCGCGGTCGCCGCACCCGAGGCCACCGGCGAACGCGCCCTGGAGATCCACGCCAGGACCGGCGAGGACGAGTGGACCCTGCACGCCCACGGCACCCTCGCGACCGGACCCGGCCGCGCCGAGGGACTGCTCGTGTGGCCCCCGGCGGGCGCCACGGAGATCGACCTCGACGGCGCCCACGAGCGGCTCGCCGCACACGGCTTCGCCTACGGACCCGCCTTCCGCGGCCTACGACGGCTGTGGCGCGGCGCCGACGAACTGTTCGCCGAGGTCGCCCTGCCCGACGAACTGCGCGACCAGGCCGCACGGTTCGGCATCCACCCGGCACTCCTGGACGCGGCCCTGCACCCCCTGCTGCCCGGCGTCGCGGACGAATCCGCCCCGGCCCGCCTGCCGTTCGCCTGGACCGACGTGACCACCCACACCAAGGGCGCCACGGCACTGCGCGTCCGGATCGGCCTCCCGGCCGACCCCACCGCCGACACCCTGGAGGCACGGCTGACGGTGGCCGATGGCTCCGGACTTCCCGTCGCCCGGGTGGAATCGCTGGCCCTGCGCCCGCTGTCGGCGGACGCGGTCAGGGCGGCCGGGGCGGGACGCGACGCGATGCTGCCGCTGTCCTGGTCGCCGCTGACCGCCCCGGACGGCGACGTGGACACCACCGGCTGGCTCGCCCTCGGCGCCTCCCCCCTCGCCTCCGTCCCCTCCTGCCCCGACCTGCCCGCGGCGGCCGACGCCCGGCCCGCCGTCCTGCTGTGGGAACCGCCGCAGGACGCCGGCCACGGAGACGTGCCCGACCGGGCACGGGCCCAACTGCACCGCGCGCTCGCCCTCCTCCAGGACTTCCTCGACGACGAGGGGTTCGCCGGCACCCGACTCGTCGTCGTCACCCGCGGAGCGACGGCCGTCCAACCCGGCGAACGGGTCGACGACCTCGAACGAGCCGCACTGTGGGGCCTGTTGAGGGTCGCGCAGACCGAGCACCCGGACCGTGTGGCCGTCGTCGACATCGGCGCGGACGGCTGCGCTCAGGACGACCTGCGCGCCGCGACCGCCGCCGCCGAACCACAGGCGGCCGTGCGCGGCGGGCGGCTCCTGGTGCCCCGGCTGACCCGGACGCCGGCCGCGACCGCCGCCGGGAGCGGCGAGGCCCCCCGCTGGGACGACGGCACGGTCCTCCTCACCGGAGCCACCGGCGCCCTCGGCGGCGTCCTGGCCCGGCACCTCGTCACCGCACACGGCGCCCGCCGCCTGCTGCTGCTCTCCCGACGCGGCGAGCGGGCACCCGGCGCCGCCCGGCTGCGCGAGGAACTGGAAGGGCTCGGCGCCGAGGTCACCTTCGCGGCCTGCGACGCCGCCGACCGCACCGCGCTCGCCGCCGCGCTCGCGGCCGTACCCGCCGACTTCCCCGTGCGGGCGGTCGTGCACACCGCCGGCGTCACGGACGACACCGTGGTCGGCGATCTCACGCCGGACCGGCTGGACGCGGTGCTGCGCCCGAAGGCCGACGCGGCGTGGCACCTGCACGAACTGACCCGGGACACACCGCTGACGGCGTTCGTGCTGTACTCGTCGATCGCCGGGCTCATCGGCAACGCCGGACAGGCCAACTACGCGGCCGCCAACACCTTCCTGGACGCGCTGGCCCAGCACCGCGCCGCACTCGGACTGCCCGCCACATCACTGGCGTGGGGCCTGTGGGCGGACGCCAGCACCCTCAGCGCGGGCCTGGGCGAGACGGACCTGCGCCGACTGGCCCGGATCGGACTGCGGCCGCTGACCGCCGACGAGGGCACGGCCCTGTTCGACCTGGCCCTGGCAGGCGACCGCCCGGTGGTGGCGCTGACCGGCGTCGACCGGGACACGCTGCGCCGCCAGGGGGAGCGGGCCGCCCCGGTGCTGCGCGACCTGGTGCCACGGCCCGCCCGTCGCGACCCGGCCCCGGCCTCCGGCGGCACGGCGGCCGGTGCGCCCTCGCCGGTCGAGCAGCTCGCCGCCCTCGGCCCGCACGAGCGCGCCGGCACCCTCCTGGAGCTGGTGCGCGGCCAGGTCGCCGGGGTCCTCGGGCACACCGACCCCACGGCCGTGGCGGCCGAACTGTCCTTCCAGGACATCGGTTTCGACTCCCTCACCGCGGTGGAACTGCGCAACCAGCTCGGGCAGGCCATCGGTCTGCGGCTGCCCACCACGCTCGTCTTCGACCACCCCACCCCCACCGCCCTCGCCCGGCACCTCGCGGGTCTCGTGGAGCGGGAGGCGGGCGCCACGGGCGACTCGGTGCTCGCCGAACTGCACAAGGTGGGCTCGGCCATCGGGACGCTCACCCCGGACGACGGCGCCCGGGAGCGGATCACCGTCCGGCTGCGCGAACTGCTCGCGCAGCTGACCGGCGGCGCGCCGGACGCGACCGACGGCGGCCCGGCCCCGCGCGAACGGGCCGACCTGGACAGCGCCACCGACCTGGACAGTGCCACCGACGAGGAACTGTTCGCCCTGATGGACGAACTCGACTGACCAGCCCCGGCCGGCGCCGACGCCGGCCGGTCCGTCACCCGGGCGCGGTCCTGACCTGACACCACCGGCACAGGCCCGCCCGGGTCCGTCCCGCCCACCGACGAAGGGTTCGCCATGGAGTCCCTCTTCGCGCAGGAAACTGCCGACCCGATACCGTCCGAGCCGTTCCCGCTGCGCGAGGTGATGGCCCGGTTCGCCACCGGCGTGATCGTGCTGAGCGTCGCGGGCGAGCACATCCACGGCATGACCGCCAACGCCTTCAGCTCGGTCTCCCTCGATCCGCCGACCGTGCTGTGCTGCGTCGCGCACGACGCCGTCATGCACCGCGCCATCCGTTCGGGACGGCACTTCGGCGTGTCCGTGCTGGGCGCCGGACAGGAGCCGCTGGCCCGGTACTTCGCCGACAAGAAACGACCGCTGGGCGCCGAGCAGTTCGCCGGTCTCGACTGGAGTCCGGGCCCCGTCACCCAGGCACCCCTGCTGCGCGGCGCGACGGCCTGGCTGGAGTGCGAGCTGTCCGACTCCCACGACGTGGGCGACCACTCGATCTTCATCGGCCGGGTCGTCAACTCCACGCGCGCCGAGGGGGCTTCGGGCCTGCTGTTCTTCGACGGCGGATTCGACTCGATCGGCGCGGAGCGGTCGTGACCGGGGCGAGCGACGTCCCGATGAGCACGGACACCGTGGGCCGCCTGTTCGTCGAGGCGCTCAACGCCGGGCTCGCCCGCGCCAGGGCGGCGCTCCCGGGCCCCGCCGGCCACCCAGGTCCGCGGGCGGAGCCCTGGCTGCCCGACGACCCGTTCGCGACCGCGGTGCTGGTCTGCTTCGACGGGACGCTCCCCGGCACGCTCACTTCCACCCAGCGCCATGACGTGACGCTCCAGGCGGTGATGCGGCGGCGGGCGGAGGAGATCGTGGCCGCGGCCGTCCAGCGGACCACCCGGCAGTCCCTGGCCCTGCCCGAGGCCCCGAGCGGGCTGTCCTCGGCGCACGAGACGCTGGTGCGCACCCTGCTCCTGGAGTGCGCCGCGCTGACGGTGGCGGAGAAGCGGCGGTTCCCCGTCGGCACCGTGCGGCCGGCCGACCTCGTGCGCGAGCTGGGCCGTGCCCTGCGGACGTCCCAGCACCGCCCGGCCCGGGCCGCCTGACGGCCCTGCGACACCCCGTCGGCCCGGGCCGGGCCGAGGCCCCGCGCCCCGGCCGCCCGGGCCGCGCCGCGGGTGCCGGCAGGGGCCACCGGCAGGGGCTGTCGGCAGGAGTCACAGGCAGCGGCCACCGACAGGCATTCCGGCAGCGGCCTTACGGTGGCGGCCTTCCGGCAACGCCTACTGGTACGAGGCGATCAGCCGCGACAGGTGCAGGCCCGCCACTTCCAGCGGGCGGCTGCTGCGCGAGACCTGGGCGGCCAGCTCGGCGCCCTCCAGCGTGCTGATCACCGTGTGCGCGAGGTCCCGCGCGTCGCTCTCCTCGATGCCGGACTCCAGCAACCGGTCGAGGACCACACCGCGCCAGCGGGCGAAGGCGTCCGCCGCGGCCGACTGGATGTCGGGGAGCCGTCCGACGGTGCCCAGGGCGGTGGTCGTGATCGGGCAGCCGTCCAGCCAGTCCGAACTCCGCAGGCTCTCCACCAGGTTCCGGGTGAGGACGACCATCGCACGGCCCGGATCGGGGTCGCTGGACAGCGCCGCGCGCAGTTCCTCGACGAACTCCTGGTCACCGCGGCTGATGGCCGCGAGGGCCAGTTCCTGCTTGCCGCCCGGGAAGAAGTGGTAGACGGAGCCGAGAGTGGCCCGCGCCTCCTGCGAGATCTGCTTGATGCCCGTGCCGTCGTAGCCCTGTCGCTGCATGAGCCGCGAGGCCGCTCGGATGATGCGCTCGCGCGTGGCGGGTACCGGCTCCTCGGCGGCCTTCGATCGAGTGCTTTCGTCCGGTGGCTTCATCTTCACCTCGCCGATACTATCAGTAGAGCGTTCTTTCTAATCTGATCGTGCCGGTGCGGATCCTCCGGGCCGGATCGTGAACTCATCGGCGAACCCTCCCTCGTCTCGCGGGCCGACCGCACGTGGCGGAGTGGGACGGTGCTCGTTCCGGTTCGGAACAGCTAACCTGATGGGTCGTTGAAAACGGTCATCGCGCAGTAATCGCAAGCGGTCGGCACCCCGGGGGGCGCCGACCGCTTCCGCGTCCCGTGCCGGCTCAGGGCGCCGGGAAGTGCCCGGTCGCCACGAAGTACCGCACGTACAGGGCGAACAGCTCCTCGTCGACCACCGGGCAGACGACACCACTGCCCTCCAGGGCGGCCGCGGTCTCCGTGGTGTCCATCGGCGGATAGAACCGGTCGGTGTCGCCGGTCATCATCTCGAAGGCGTGCAGCAGCGGCAGCATCGCGTTCCCCGGGTCCTGCTCGACCCTGGCCCGCCAGCTGCCCTGGTCCAGCTCCTCCAGCGGGTAGCCCAGCGCCCGCAGCCTGCGCACGCACTCCCGCAGACTCACCGAGCTGTCGTTGAACAGGTGGAAGACACCGCCCGCGGCCTCCGGGCGACGCGACACACCCAGGATCGCGGCGCTGACGTAGTCGACCGGCAGCAGATGGAACCGCCCGTCGACACCCGCGGGCACCGCACCGGCCTGGAGCAGGCCCTTCAGACTCAGCCACACGAAGTCGCTGGTCTGGCAGGCCCCGTTGACCTGGTCGCCGGAGATGACGTCCACCCGGTACACGGACACCGGCAGCCCCCGGTCGACCGCCGCGGCCGTCAACCGCTCCCCGACCCACTTGCTCTGGAGGTAGCCGCTGGGCAACCGCTCGGCGGGACCGGTCGGATCGCTCACCCGCAGCGGCCGCCCGTCCGGCGCCGCGTCGGCGAACACCCCGACGGTGGACACATGGTGGACGGGCACGCTGCGGTGGCGCGCGGCCAGCCGCAGCACTTCCTCGGTGCCCCGCACATTGCTGTCCCGCAACGTCTCGTACGGCCGCAGCCAGTGCACCTGCGCACCGTTGTGGTACACGACGTCGACGCGCGCCGCGAGCGCGTCGAAGACCTCCTCGGACAGGCCGAGCCGCGGTCGCGCCAGATCGCCCACCACCACGGCCAGACGGTCCGGGTCGACGTCGTCCCACACGCCGTAGCGCTCCAGGTTGCGCCGCAGCCGCTCGCGCGCGCCCGCCTCGTCGGCACCCCGCACCAGGCAGTGCACCGTGGCCCGCGTGGTGCGCATCAGATCACGCAGCAGGAACGCGCCGAGGAACCCGCTCGCACCGGTCAGCAGCACCTGCTCCGGGTCGGTGACGCACCGCACCACCTCGGCCGCCGGGCGGATGTCGTCGGCGAGCACCGTGTCGGCGGCGAAGTCGACGGCGCGCTCCCGCGCCACCGCGCCGGTCCCGTCCGCCAGCAGCAGTTCCCGCAGGCGGACGGCGAGCGCCGCCGGAGTGGGATGGTCGAACACCAGCGTGGCGGGCAGCCGCGTCCCGGTCAGGGCGCCGATCCGGTTGCGCAGCTCCACCGCGGTCAGCGAGTCGATTCCGAGCTGCTGGAAGGGCAGGTCCACGGCGACGCCCCCGGTACCGGTGTGTCCCAGCACGGCGGCGACCTCCGACTTGACCGCCTCGGTGACGACCCGCACCTGCTCCTCGGGCGCGAGGCCCGCGAGCCGCGCCGACAGCGGTTCGGCCGCCTCGGTGTCCTGGGCCGGACGGCGCCGGGCGGTGCGGACCAGCGCCCGGAACAGATGCGGGACCTCCGCCTGTTCGCGTACGGCCGTCAGGTCGAGGGGCGAGGCCACGAGGGTCGGCCGGTCCGCGCCGAGGGCCAGGTCGAGCACGGCCGGGCCGGACTCCTCGGTCACCGGGCGGAAGCCGCTGCGGGCGATGCGCCGCAGGTCCGTCTCGCTCAGGTCGCCGGACATGCCTGCCTCCTGCGCCCACAGCCCCCACGCGATCGAGGTGGCGGGCAGCCCCCGCGCGGCGCGCAGTTCGGCGAGCCCGTCGAGGAAGGAGTTGGCCGCCGCGTAGGTGGACTGGCCGGGGCCGCCGACCACACCGGCGACCGAGGAGAACAGCACGAACGCCGTGAGGTCCGCGTCCGCGGTCAGTTCGTGCAGATGCCAGGCCGCGTCGGCCTTCGGCCGCAGCACGTCCGTCAGCCGCCGCGGGGTCTGGGCGCCGATCAGGCCGTCGTCGCGGACACCCGCCAGGTGCAGCACACCGGTCAGCGGATGCTGCGCCGGTACGTCGGTCAGCAGCGCCGCGAGTTCGGCGCGATCGGTCACGTCACAGGCGGCTACGGTGACCTGCGCCCCGAGTTCCTTCAGCTCGGCCGTCAACTCGGCCGCCCCGGGCGCCTGTTCACCGCGTCGGCTGACCAGCAGCAGATGCTGCACACCGTGCCGGCGCACCAGGTGCCGGGCGAAGAGCCCGCCCAGCGCGCCGGTGCCGCCGGTGACCAGCACCGTCCCGTCCGGGGCGAACCGCGGCGCGGCACCGGCCGGGGCGGCGGGCGCGGCGGGCGCGGAGACCGCGGCGGGCCGCAGCCGGGGCACGTACAGCCGGCCGTCCCGCAACGCGATCTCGGGCTCACCGCAGGCCCACGCCGCCGCCAGTGCCCGCGCCGCGTCCGTCGTGTCACCGGTGTCGACCAGCACGACACGGCCCGGCGCCTCCGACTGCGCCGACCGCAGCAGACCCCACACCGCAGCCGCCCCGGGATCGCACACGTCCGAGGGCCGCACCCGCACCGCGTCGCGTGTCACGACGACCAGCGGGACGTCGGCCGACCGCTCCTCGGCGAGGTGGCGTCGCACCGTCTCCAGCAACTCGCCCGCCGCCCGGTGCACCGCCGCCACGCCATCCGCGTGCAGGGACGGGTGCACGGACGGGAGCGTGAGGACCAGCGCGTCCACGGGCGAGTCCGCGACCACGGCCGCCGCCCGCTCCCCATCGGCGAACCGCGTCCCCCGGACACCGTCGGGCCCCGCGCCGAGCAGACCCCAGCGCACCGGCGCCGCCGTCGGCGTACCCGCCCACTCACTCCAGTCGACGGCGAACAGACTGTCCGCGGGACGCGCCGCCGCCCCCGCGACCTCGCCCGCCACCAGCGGACGGACCATCACGGACCCGACCGAACCGACCGGCAGCCCCGCCCGGTCGGTGAACGCCAGCGACGTCACCCGGTCCCCGTCCACGGTCAGCCGCGCCCGCACCGTGGCCGCGCCACCGGCCGTGAAACGCACCCCGCGCCACCGCGTCACGGTCCGCGGCTCCGCCTCCTCTCCGCGACCGGCCTGCCCGTCACCGGCCTGCCCGTCACCGGCCGCGAGGGCCCGGCCCGCGTGCACGGCGGCGTCGAGCAGCGCCGGATGCAGGACGTACCCGGCGGCCCGCGCGGATTCCTCCGCGGGCAGGCCCAGCTCGACGAACACCTCGTCGGCCCGCCGCCACGCCGCGCTCACCCCCCGGAACACCGGCCCGTACCACTGGGCCGCCCGTCCCGACAGCGCCGGCACGTCGGCCGGTTCGATCCGCACCGCACCGGCCGGCGGCCAGGACGCCGGAGGGGCGTCCCGCTCCGGCGCCCCGACGGCCAACAGCCCACGCGCGTACCGGGTCCAGGGCAGCTCGGCGTCGTCGGGCCGCGCGTGCACCGTGACCTCGCGCCCCTCGGGCCGCTCCCCGCCCACCCGGACCTGGACCTGGAGGCCGGCACCCGCCGGGAGCACCAGCGGCGGCTCGGTCTCCAGGTCCTCCAGGACGGCGCAGCCCACCTCGTCACCGGCCCGGACCGCGAGTTCCACCAGCACCGACGACGGCAGCACCGCCCGGCCGTCCACGGTGTGCTCCACCGGCCAGGGCCGGGTGTGCGGCGAGAGCCGGCCGGTGAACAGGACCTCGTCGCAGCCCGCGGGCTGCACGGCCGCCCCGAGCAGCGGGTGACCGCCGTCGCGCAGCCCCAGACCGGCCGGGTCCTGCCCGCCCTGCGCCTGCGGCGCCACCCAGTGGCGCTCACGCTGGAAGGCGTACGTCGGCAGCGCCACCCTGCGGGCACCCGTGTCGGCGAAGAACGCCGCCCAGTCCACCGCCACGCCCCGGTTGTGGAGCCCGGCCAGACCCGCCGTCAGGGTCTCGGCCTCGTCGTGTCCCCGGCGCAGCAGGGCCAGCGCGGTCAGCGAGTCGTCGGTCTGCGCGGCGAGCGGCGCCAGCACCGCGTCCGGGCCGACCTCGACGACGGTGGTGACGCCCTCGGCACGCAGCGCGCGCACCGCGTCGGCGTACCGCACCGTGCCGCGCAACTGGTCCGTCCAGTAGTCGGCGTCACGCAGCCCGGTGTCGTGGACCGGCCCACCGGTGAGGGTGGAGACCACCGGGATGTCCGGCGCGTGGTACGTCGCGGCGGCCGCGACCCGCCGGAAGTCGTCCAGGACGCCGTCCATGTGCGGCGAGTGGAAGGCGTGACTGACGTCCAGGGCGCGGGTGCGCCGGCCGCGCGCCTCCAGGTCCGCGCGCACCTCGGCCGCCGCCTCGGCGTCACCGGCGATCACCACGGAGGCCGGGGCGTTGACCGCCGCCAGCGCCAGTCCGGGCCGCGCGGCGAGGAGTTCGGCCACCTCCCGCTCGTCGGCCTGTACGGCGATCATGACCCCGCCCGGTCGGGCGGCCTGCATGAGTCGGCCCCGGGCGGCGACCAGGGCGGCGGCGTTGGAGAGGTCGAGGACGCCCGCGACATGGGCGGCGGCCAGTTCACCGATCGAGTGCCCGGCCACCAGGTCGGGCCGCGTCCCGAAGGACTCCAGCAGCCGGAACAGCGCCACCTCCACGGCGAACAGCGCCGGTTGGGCGTTGACCGTCTCGGACAGCCCCACGCCGGTGCGGATCACCTGCCCCACCGGACGGTCCAGATGAGCGTCCAGGGCGGCGGCCACCTCGTCGAACGCCGCCGCGAACGCGGGGAAGACCTCGTACAGCCGCTCACCCATGGCGGCCCGCTGCGCCCCCTGACCGGTGAACACATAGGCCAGTCGGCCGTGTTCACGGGTGTCCCGCAGCACGCGCGGACCGGCGCCGCCGGAGGCCAGCGCGGTCAGACCGGCCAGCAGGTCCCCGCGTCCGGCGCCGACGATCGCGGCGCGGTGGTCGTGGGCGGTGCGGGTGGTGGCGAGGGAGTGGGCGAGGTCGAGGCCGTGTTCGGGGTGGTGGGCGGGGTGGTCGGTGAGGTGGGTGTGCAGCCGGGCGGCCTGGGCGCGCAGGGCCGTCTCGGACTTCGCGGACAGCAACCAGGGGAGCGTGGGCCGCACTTGGGCACCGGTATCACCGTGGCCGTGGCCGTCGCCGTCGCCGGAGGTGGCGTCGGAGGCGGGCTCCGGCACCGGCGCCTGCTCCAGCACGAGGTGTGCGTTGGTCCCGCTGACCCCGAACGCGGAGACCGCGGCGCGACGGGGCTGCCCGGTGTCGGGCCAGTCGCGCTGTTCCGTCAGCAGCCGCACGGAGCCCGAGTCCCAGTCGACGAGGGGAGTGGGCCGGTCGACGTGGAGGGTGCGGGGGAGCACACCGTGCCGCATGGCCTGCACCATCTTGATGACCCCGCCCACACCCGCGGCGGCCACCGTGTGCCCGATGTTCGACTTGAGGGAACCGAGCAGCAACGGCCGCTCCGCGGGGCGGTGTTGGCCGTAGGTGTTGAGGAGGGCCTGGGCTTCGATGGGGTCGCCGAGGGTGGTGCCGGTGCCGTGTGCTTCGACGGCGTCGATGTCGGCGGGGGTGAGTCCGGCGGAGGTGAGGGCCTGGCGGATGACGCGTTCCTGTGCGGGGCCGTTGGGTGCGGTGAGTCCGTTGCTGGCGCCGTCCTGGTTGACGGCGGAGCCGCGGACGACGGCGAGGACCTGGTGGCCGTTGCGGCGGGCGTCGGAGAGCCGCTCCAGGACCAGCACACCGACACCCTCGGACCAGGACGTCCCGTCCGCCGTGGCGGAGAACGACTTGATGCGCCCGTCCGGCGCCAGCCCCCGCAACCGCGAGAAGTCGACGAACCCGCTCGGCGTCGCCGTCACCGTCGCGCCCCCGGCGAGCGCGAGGGTGCACTCGCCGGCCCGCAGTGCCTGTGCGGCCAGGTGCATGGCGACCAGGGAGGAGGAGCAGGCGGTGTCCACCGAGATCGCCGGGCCCTCGAACCCGAACGTGTAGGCCACCCGCCCCGAAGCGACGCTGGACAGCTTGCCGGTGAGCAGATAGCCCTCGAACTCCTCGGGCCCGTCGAGGCCCAGGTAACTCTGCTCGATCACACCGGCGAACACCCCGGTGGGACTGCCCTTCAGCGTCGCCGGGTCGATCCCGGCGTCCTCCAGCGCCTCCCACGCCGTTTCGAGCAGCAGCCGCTGCTGCGGGTCCATGGCCTGCGCCTCACGGGGGGACACACCGAAGAACGACGCGTCGAACAGGGCGGCGTCGTGCAGGAACCCCGCCTCCCTCGTGTACGCGGTGCCGGGCCGGTCGGGGTCGGGGTCGTAGAGGCGGTCCAGGTCCCAGCCGCGGTCGGTGGGGAACGGCGAGATGCCGTCGACGCCGTCCACGACCATCCGCCACAGGTCGTCGGGGGAGGCGACACCACCGGGGAAACGGCACCCCATGCCGACGACGGCCACGGGTTCACCCGCGCCCGCCTCCAGTTCGGCGATCCGCTGCTGGGCCTTGTGCAGGTCTGCGGTGACCCACCTGAGGTAGTCGACGAGTTTCTCTTCGTTGGACTCGTGGGACATGCGAGATCGATTCTCCTCGGCGTACGTGGAGTGGGCTCGGCGACGCGGTCAGTGCGCGGACCGGCCGAGTCGGGAGTCGATGAAGGAGAAGAGTTCGTCGGCCGAGGCGGCGTCGATCGCCGCCGACACGTCCACCTCGACCTCGGCGGCCACCGTGTCCCCCGGGCCGTCCGGGGCGTGCAGCGCGGCCGCCAGGGCCCGGAGCCGCTCGGCGATCTCCGCGCGCTGCGCCGGGTCGTCCGGCGGAGCGGCCAGCAGGGTCTCCAGCCGGTCGAGACCGTCCCCGAGCGCCCCCGCCTCCCGGCCGCCCGGAGCGGGCGCCGACCGTTCGGCCAGCAGGGCGGCGAGCGCGGCCGGCGTCGGGTGGTCGAAGACGGCGGTGGCGGGCAGCGTCGTCCCGGCGGCGGAACCGAGCCGGTTGCGCAGCTCGACCGCCGTCACCGAGTCGAAGCCCAGCTCCTGGAACGGCCGTTCCGCCTCCACCGTGTCCACGGAGGCGTGCCCCAGCACGGCGGCCACCTCGGCACGCACCAGTTCCAGGGCCCGGCGCCTGCGCTCGGACTCCGGCAGCCGGGCCAGCCGGTCGGCCCACGGCACGACGTCGTCCCCTGCGGCCCGCGCCCGCGCCCGGGGCCGGTCCGGCCCGGCCCCGCCCACCGCCACCGGCTGCCCCGCGTCCCGGGCCGGGGCCGGGGCGCCCGCCCCGCGCCGCGCGGCGTGGAACTCCTCGGCCGGTACGTCGCCGAACCCGACCGAGTCCACCGTGAGCACGGGCTGCCCCGCCGGATCGGTCAGCCGCAGCGCCACCGTGTCCGGGTCCGCCCCGGTGACCTCGGCACGCACCACGGTGGCCCCGACGGAGTGCAGCCGCACACCCCGCCACAGCACCGGCACCGGGACGTGGTCCGCGGCGGGCCGGTGCGGCAGGGACCGCAGCGCCGCGTCGATCAGACGCGGGTGCACGCCGTACAGCTCGGCCTCCTCGACCGCCTCCCCGGGCAACCGGACCTCGCCCCCGACCGGCGACCAGGGCACGGCGCCGGGCACCGTGTCCGTCTCCCCGCGCACCGGGTCCGTCTCCTCGTGCGCGGTACCGGTCTCTCCGTGCGCGGGAACCGGCAGGAGGAACCCGTCCGCGTGCAGGGTCCACGGAGCATCGGGCGCCTGGGCGTGGGCCGCGGCCACCGGCCGGGAGTGCACGCTCAGTTCACGCCTGTCGTCCGGCCCCGGCAGCAGTGCCCGGACCTGTATCTCGACACTGCCGTCGGCGGGCCACGCCAGCGGAGACAGCAGCCGCAGTTCGCCGATGCCGCCGCAGCCCGTCTCGTCGGCGGCGCGCAGGGCGAGCTCGACGAGCGCGGAGGCCGTCACGACGTCCGTACCGAACACGTGGTGCCGCGGCACCGACGACCCGCCGCGCGCGGAGACCCGCCGGGTGAACAGCACGTCGCCCGCTCCGGCGACGGCCGTCGCCGGACCCAGCAGCGGATGGCCCGCGTCCGGCCCCGCCGCCCCGTCCGTACCGCCGGCCACGGGCTCCAGCCAGTGGCGCGTGTCGTCGAAGGCGTAGGTCGGCAGCTCCACCGTCCGCGCCCCGGTGCCGTCGAACAGGGCACCCCAGTCCACGGCCGCACCCCGGACGAACACCCCGGCCAGCGCGGACAGCGTCTCCGGCACCTCCGGCCGGCCCCGGCGCAGCGCGGCCACCGCCGTGCCGCCCGCCGGCTCGGCGAGGCAGTCGAGCGCCATCGCGGCGCACACGTTGTCCGGGCCCACCTCCAGGAAGGTGGTCACCCCCGCCGCCTCCAGGGTGCGCACCGCGTCCAGGAAGCGGACCGGCCGCCGGATCTGCTCCACCCAGTACTCGGGCGACGACCACTGCCCCGGGGCGACGGCCGTACCGGTGACCGTCGACACGGCGGCGGTCGAGGGCTCGTGATAGGTCAGCCCGACCGCGACCCGCCGGAAGCCGTCCAGGACACCGTCCATGTGCGGCGAGTGGAAGGCATGGCTGACCGTCAGCCGGGTGGTGCGCCGGCCGTCCGCGCGCAGCCGCTCCGCCACGGCCTCGGCGGCCTCGGTGTCACCCGCCAGCACCACCGAGCGCGGCCCGTTGACGGCGGCCACCGCGAGGCGGTCGGCGTACCCGTCCAGCAGCGCCGCGACCGTGTCCTCGTCGGCCTGTACGGCGATCATGGCCCCGCCCGGCCGGGCGGCCTGCATGAGGCGGCCCCGGGCGGCGACCAGGGCGGCCGCGTCGGCGAGGTCGAGGACACCGGCGACATGGGCCGCGGCGAGCTCCCCGATGGAGTGTCCTGCCACGAAGTCGGGCGCCGCGCCGAAGGACTCCAGCAGCCGGAACAGCGCCACCTCCACGGCGAACAGCGCGGGCTGGGCGTCGACCGTCTCGTCGAGGCCCTGACCGGTCCGCAGGGTCTCGGCCAACGGCCGTTCGAGGTGCGGTCCGAAGGCGGCGGCGACGGCGTCGAAGGCACGGGCGTACGCGGGGAACGCCTCGTACAGTTCGCGCCCCATGCCCGGGCGCTGCGCGCCCTGCCCGGTGAACAGCCAGGCCGTCCTGCCGGAGCCCGCCTCGCCCCGGGCCACCCCGGGCGCTCCCTCGCCCGCAGCCAGCGCCCGCGCGCCCGCGACCAGGCCGTCGTGGTCCGCCACGAGCACCACCGCCCGGTGCCGGAAGACGGTACGGGTGGTGGCGAGGGAGTGGGCGAGGTCGAGGTGGTGCCCGGGGGCGTGTCCGGGGTGGTCGTCGAGGTGGGCGAGCAGGCGTCGGGCCTGGCCGCGCAGGGCGGTCTCCGACTTCGCGGACAGCAGCCAGGGCAGCACGGCAGGCGCAGGCGCAGGCACGGACACCGAAGCCGGAGCGGGCTCGCCGTCCGGTACGTCCCCGGCGACGGGCGCCTGTTCCAGGATCACATGGGCGTTGGTCCCCCCGAAGCCGAACGCGGAGACCGCGGCGCGGCGGGGCTGCCCGGTGTCGGGCCAGTCGTGCTGCTGCGTCAGGAGCCGTACGGAGCCGGAGTCCCAGTCGACGAGGGGGGTGGGCCGGTCGACGTGGAGGGTGCGGGGGAGGAGGCCGTGGCGCATGGCCTGCACCATCTTGATGACCCCGCCCACGCCGGCCGCCGCCTGCGTGTGCCCGATGTTGGACTTCAGCGACCCGAGCAGCAACGGCCGCTCGGCGGGCCGGTCCTGACCGTACGTGTTGAGGAGCGCCGTCGCTTCGATGGGGTCGCCGAGGCGGGTGCCGGTGCCATGGGCCTCGACGGCGTCGATCTCGGCGGGCCGCAGCCCGGCGTCGGTGAGCGCCTGCCGGATGACGCGCTCCTGGGCAGGACCGTTGGGCGCGGTCAGTCCGTTGCTGGCGCCGTCCTGGTTCACGGCGGAGCCGCGCAGGAGGGCGAGGACGGGATGGCCGTTGCGCCGGGCGTCGGAGAGCCGTTCGAGGACCAGCACACCGACACCCTCGGACCAGGACGTCCCGTCGGCGGTGGCGGAGAACGACTTGATGCGCCCGTCGGATGCCAGCCCCCGCAACCGCGAGAACTCGGTGAACGCCACCGGCGTCGCCATGACGGTCGCGCCCCCGGCGAGCGCGAGGGTGCACTCGCCGGCGCGCAGTGCCTGTGCGGCCAGGTGCATGGCGACCAGGGAGGACGAGCAGGCGGTGTCCACCGAGACGGCCGGGCCCTCGAACCCGAACGTGTAGGCCACCCGCCCCGAGGCGATGCTGCCCGCGCTCCCGCTGAACAGATACCCCTGCGCGTTCCGGGCCGGCAACCCGGGCCGGGACCCGTAGTCGTTGTACATGACCCCGGTGAAGACGGCGGTACGGCTCCCGTGCAGAGCGCGCGGCGCGATGCCGGCCCGCTCCAGCGCCTCCCACGCCGTCTCGAGCAGCAGCCGCTGCTGCGGATCGGTCGTCGACGCCTCGCGGGGCGACATGTCGAAGAACGCCGGGTCGAAGGCGTCCGCGTCGTGCAGGAAGCCGCCCTCACGGCTGTAACTGGTGCCCTCACGCTCCGCGTCCGGGTCGTACAGCCCCTCCAGGTCCCAGCCCCGGTTGTCCGGGAACGGCGTCACGGCGTCGACGCCGTCCACGACCAGCCGCCACAGGTCGTCGGGGGAGTCGACACCACCGGGGAAACGGCACGCCATGCCGACGACGGCGATCGGCTCCCGGTCGCCCTCCAGCTCCCGCACCCGGGCACGCGCCTCACGGGCATCCGCGATGGCTCGCCTGAGGTAGTCGCGCAGTTTCTCCTCGCCCGCCATGGTGCTCAACTCCCCGGTGTGAAGTATGTGTTCCGACGCCGGGCGGGCAAGGTGAGATCGGCCTTTCCCGTGCATTCCGGCGGTACGCATCGACGAAATCCGTCCTGGGTCCGCTTTTGCGGTTCTCGCCGGACCGGGTGCCGATCATAATGACGGGCCGAGCACGCCCCAGTAATTCAGCGGAGACGCCGATCCCGCGCTCGTCGATTACCTCGCAGTGGACGCCCGGTTGTCGGCCTCTCGTTAGCCTCCCGACAGGAGCAGCGGAAATAGGAGTGGCACGGTCACCGCGTGAGAGAAGGAAACAACGAACATGGTGCAACTGACCAACGAAGTCGAAAAGCACACCGCCCTCTATGTCGACGCGTTCAACGCCGGTGATGTGGACGCGGTCAATGCCATGTACACCGAGGAGGCCGTCGCCGTCTGGGAGCCGGGGCAGCCGCTGACCGGACAGGCCCGTGTCGACTCCGTCCGCGAATTCCTTTCCCGCGGGCCGCGGATGACGGCGGTTCCCCGGCAGTCGTTCGTGACGGGCGACACCGCTCTCCTCGTCGTCGACTGGACCATCGACACCACCGACGACCAGGGCAACGCCGAACACCTCCAGGGCATCGGCCTCGACGTCCTGCGCCGCGGCACGGACGGCAACTGGCGCTACGCCATCGACGACCCGTACGGCCAGGGCTGAACCGCACCGCCCGCCCCAACGACGAGTTCACACCGGAGGTTTCCCAGCCATGGGCCTTACCGTCGACATCGACTTCGACAAGCCGGACCTGACCGACGTCACCGACACGCAGAACGAGATCTTCCTGCAGGTGTTCAACCTGGGCGACGGCGAACTGTTCGACAAGCTCTACCGCGCGGACGCCATCTCGAACTTCTCCGGCACGCCCCTCACCGGCGCCGAACGCCGGGAATTCTTCAAGGAGTTCCTGGCCACCAACCCCAAGCTCCAGGCAGAGGTCACCCATTCCTGGGTGGCCGGCGACGTCGCCCTGATCGGCGTGCGCTTCGTCATCGACGGCACGGACCAGGACGGCCGGCCGATGCACCTGGAGGGCAACTGCACGGACGTGCTGCGCCGGGGCGACGACGGCCGGTGGCTCATGGCCATCGACCGGCCGGTCGCGGGGAGCCTGCTCCCCGAGTGACACCGACGCCCGCGGCGTCCCCGCGTGCACCCCGGGCCGATCCCCCCGACGGCCCGGGGTGCACGCATGTCCGCGCGGATGCGGGTGCGGATGCGGGTGCGGGTGCGGGTGCGGATGTCGGCCGGTGGGCGGTTGGTTGCCGACGAATGGACGGCCGATTCCCGGGCGCTCCTACGGTGGAGGCGCCGCAAGCGGGCCAGGCCGTGCGCGCGGAAACAGGACGTTCGGTATGGAGGCGGAATGACCCCGCTCGGCACGGGAGCGCACGACGTTCTGGACGCGGTACGCGACATCGTGCCGGTCCTCCGACGCAACGGCGCGGAATCCGAGGAGCGGCGCTGGCTGGTCGACGAGAACGTCGAACTGCTGGAGAAGGCCGGGGTCTTCCGCGCGGCCGTGCCCGAACGGTTCGGCGGCCTCGACCTGCCGGTGGCCGAGCAGGCCGAGATCATCGACGCCATCTCCCGCGGCTGTGCCTCGACCGGCTGGGTGGCCATGGTGTGGGTCTCCAGCGCCTGGATCGCGAGCCTCTATCCGGACCGTACCCAGGAAGAGGTCTTCGCGGACGGCTCCGTGCGGATCTCCGGCGGCTTCACCCCGTCCGGGACGCTCACCCCGGTGGCGGGCGGCTACCGGCTCGACGGCAGCTGGCGGTTCAACACCGGTGTGCTCGGCGCGCAGTGGAACATCTGCGCCGCCATGGCCGAACACCCCGACGGCCGCCGGGAGGAACTCTTCGCGCTGGTGCCGACCGAGGACGTCGTCGTCGCGGACGACTGGGACGTGTTCGGGGCCGTCGGCACCGGCAGCGCCACCTGCACGGTGCGGGACGTGTTCGTCCCGGCGCACCGCGTCGTCGACACCTCGGTCTACGACGCCTCCACCAAGGACCGCTGGAACGCCGACGCCAAGGGCCGCAACTACAACCTGCTGAGCTACGTCCTCGCCACCTGCGCCCCGGTGTACCTGGGCGTCGCGCGCTCCGCCCTTGAGCTGTTCGTCGAGCGCGCCGCGGGCAAGGCCATCGCCTACACCCACTGGACCGACCAGCGCGAACACCCGTACACCCAGATCACGGTGGGCCGCGCGGCCGCCCGGCTCGCCGCCTGCGAGGCGCTGTCCCGGGACTGGCTGCGGGTCATCCAGGAACGCGCCGACCGCAGCGAGAAACTGACCGCCGAGGAGAAGGCGGCGGTGCGGGGCCAGGTCGGCTACGTGGTGGAGGCCACCAAGGCGGTGGTGGACATGCTGTACGACGTCAGCTCCGCCTCCACCATCATGCGCGGCAACGACTTCCAGCGGGCGTTCCGCGACATCGCCGCGCTGTCCCTGCACGGGCTGCTGACGCCGACCAGCTCCCTGGAGGCGTACGGCCGCGTCGTCCTCGGCCTCGACCCGGGCACCGACTACCTCTGAGCCGTCCACCGCGGGCCCCCTCCCACCGGGGACCCGCCTCCCGCGGCTACCCGGACGCCTTGAGCAACTCGACGACGCTGGAGAAGCTGTCGGCCGCGTGACCGGCGTCCACGGCCTGGCGGAACAGGCACACCGCCGCGGACTGGAACGAGGTGTCCACGCCCGCGTCGTCGATGGTGCGCAGCACGTGCTCCACGCTCGCCAGCCCCATCGTCAGACGGTCGACGTCGCCGCTGTGGTTGCCGGCGTCGATGCGCTCGGCGTAGAAGCCGAGGAACCGCGGCAGGGCGAGCATGGTGTCCTGGGCGTGCGGCAGGATGTCCGCCGCCTTCAGGCCGTTGGCGTCGGCGAGCGCGATCGCCTGCCAGTAACTGAGCATGGACGGCCAGAACATCGCCATCCCGATCTGGTACATGAGCGCGGCGAGACCGGGCTCCTCACCGAGGAAGTCGGTGCCGGTGAGCATTTCGAGGCTCTCCCGGTGCCGGTCGAACGCGGCCCGCGGCCCGCTGTAGAAGGTCTTCGAACCGGGATCGCCGATGCCCGCCGGCGGAACGGTCACCCCGCCCGTGAGGTGCACCCCGCCCCGCTCGGTGATCCAGCGGGAACCGGCCCGCGTCCGCTCCGGGGTGTCGGAGCTGAGATTGACGAAGACGCGGCCCGCGAGCACGTCGGACGCCGGTTCCAGGACGGCGTGCACGGCGTCGTAGTCGGTCAGGCTCAGGATCACCAACTCGTTGGCGAGGACGGCGTCCACGACGTCGCCGGCCAGGACGGCCCCGCGGGCCACGAGGCCGTCGGCCCGGGACGCGGTGCGGTTCCACAGGGTGACGTCATGGCCGCCGTCGAGGAGGACGGCGGCCATGGCCCGGCCCATGGGGCCGAGCCCGACGAGGGTGACAGACCGGTTGCAGCTCATAGCGGGGGACCTCCGATGGCCTGTGGCGCAATCTGGAATACACGCTCTAATGAGTTTATTGGGCGAGTGCTCCACTCGGTGAAAAAACCATCCCGACGACCACCGCACACGCCCCGACCGGCATGTCCCGGCCGGTTCCGCCACGACACCGCCGGAACAGGCCCATTGACCGGAGAGTGGCATTCCGAAGACCAATTCGGCGCCTTGTGTAAACGCCAGGTTTCGGACCGGACGGAAAGCCGATCCGGCGAGGATCGCTCCGTTACCGGCGCGTGAGTGAGGACAGGATGGGGTCGACTAGGGTCAGCGGCGTCCTCCTTCCGAATTCGTCAGATGCGACCGGAATCAGTCGTGTTCGAACTGCCCACCGGC
This sequence comes from Streptomyces sp. NPDC026672, assembly GCF_040638185.1. Classification (NCBI taxonomy): domain Bacteria; kingdom Bacillati; phylum Actinomycetota; class Actinomycetes; order Kitasatosporales; family Streptomycetaceae; genus Streptomyces; species Streptomyces sp. NPDC026672. Next base: position 47,997 of record NZ_JBEZXS010000034.1, on the reverse strand, counting down.
CGTACTGGAACGGCATGTCGATGCCCGGTATTCGGGGACCTCACTCAAGGAAAGCAGCAGGCATAACAGTGCGACGAAACACCGCAGGACCCGGGCTCTCCCGAGAGATATCCCGCCGGTCGGTCATACGCGCGGGCGCGGGCCTCACCGCCGCCACCGCCCTGACCCTCACGGCGTCGGAGATCTTCGCCCCCGCCCGAGCCGCTGCCGCCGACAACTACGACGTCATCGTCGTCGGCGCCGGCTACGCGGGCATCACCGCCGCCCGTGAACTGCGGCTTCAGGGCCGCCGGGTCCTCATCGTGGAAGCCCGGGACCGCATCGGCGGCCGCACCTGGACCGACACCCTCGCCGGCAAGCAGATCGAGATGGGCGGCACCTGGGTGGAGACCACCCAGCCGCACGTGGGAGCCGAACTCACGCGGTACGGCATCGCCCTGGTCCCCGACGCCGACCCGGAACGGGCCTTCTTCCCCACCCCCTCCGGTCCCGCCGAGTTCGCCCCCGGCGAGGGCTTCGGACTGATGGGCTCCGTCTACGAGAGGATCTTCGACGGTTCCCAGCAGTACTTCGAGCGCCCCTTCGAACCCCTGCACCGCCTGGACCTGCTGAAGAGCCTCGACAAGCTCTCACTGCGCGACCGCCTCGACCAGATGGGGCTCAGCCGCGAGCAGGAACTCATGGTCAACGGCCAGACCGCGGTGTACTCGGGCGGCTCCAGCGCCACCGGCGCCCTCACGATGCTCGCCCAGTGGTGGGCGCTGTCCGGCTGGAACAACGACGGCTGGAACGAGACCATGAAGTACCGCATGTCCACCGGCACGGTGGGCCTGCTCAACGCCATGCTCAACGCCACCCAGCCGACCGTCGTCCTGAACTCCCCGGTCTCCAGGATCGCCCTGAGCGGCACCACCTACAGCGTCACCACCCGCTCCGGAACGATCTTCACCGCACCGGCGGTCGTCGTCGCCGTACCGGTCAACGTCTGGCAGACGATCACGTTCTCCCCCGCACTGCCGGCGGCCCACACCACGGCCACCTCCCAGGGCATCGGCGTGAAGACCGGCACCAAGCTCTGGATCCACGGCCGCAGCTCGCAGGGCAGGTTCTACGCCCAGGGCGCGGAGGGCGGATCGCCGATCACCATGCTGCTCCCCGACAAGCCGACCTCCACGGGCCAGCTCTACACCGCGTTCAGCACGGACCCGTCCTTCGACCCGACCAACTTCTCCCGGGTCACCGCCGCCGTCAAACAACTGGGAGCGGACATGGAGGTGCTCGCCGTCAAGGCCCAGCGGTGGGGCAGCGACCCGTTCGCCCGCGGCGGCTGGGCCTTCCGGAAGCCGGGCCAGCTGACCACCCTCTACCCCGACCTGCTCAAGCCCAGCGGCCGACTCGCCTTCGCCAGTGCGGACATGGCCAACGGCTGGAGCGGATACATCGACGGGGCGATCGAGTCGGGCATCAGGGCGGCCGCACAGATCGCGGCCGCCTGATCCGTGCGGGGCCGGCACTGAGGTGGTGACGCGCACGCCGGAGAACCGGAGCGCGTCACCACCGGCCGGGATCACAGGTAGTCGTTGTCCGGTTCGAGGCCGAGCAGCACCCGCCCGTGCACCTCGAGGCTGCTGAGCGGATTCATCAGACCGTGCAGATACAGCCCCTGGATGTCGCGGTAGACACGCTGGAACGGCGCGGTACGGGCGATCACCGAGGCACTGCTCACCGCGTGCAGGGTGTCCACCGCCTCCTTGGCCAACTGGACCGCGTACCCCATCCGCCCCCGCAGCTCAGCCCGGTCCTCCAGCGACAACTGGACGCCCTCGTCCGCCGCCTGCTGCATACGGCGGCACCAGTCGGCCGACAGCGCCTCGGCGGCGTGGATCTTGTTGGCCGCCAGACCGACCTGGATCTGGGTGTGCGGGTGCAGGCTCTGGTCGCTCCAGTGCGTGTACGCGAGCGCCTTGCCCGGCACACGCTCCAGCGTGAGATCGAGCGCGTGCCGGGCGAGACCGATGAAGACGGGGACGGACAGCGCCATCACATAGGCCGTCAGCCCGTAGTTGCGCCCGGTGGCACCGCCGTTGGACCGCCCGCCGACCGTGCCCTCCAGGACCTCGATCCCGTCGACCACCCGGTGGGCCGGGACGAACAGGTCCTCCACCGTGGTGGTGACGCTGCCGGTGCCGGACGCCGAGGTCACCTCCCAGTCGTCGGCGATCTTGACGTCGGACACCGGGACGATGGCGAAGATCTCCCGGGGCTCGTCCTGCCCCGACTCCAGCATCGCCGCGTAGATGTTCCAGTCCGCGCCCCGCACACCGGTGTTGAAGCGCCAGCTGCCGTTGAGGACGTAACCGCCCTCCGTCTCCACGGCCGTCCCGGTGGGCGTGAAACCACCGGAGATCCGGACCGAACCGCCGGCGAAGACCTCCTTCTGGGCCTTGTCCGGGTACTGCGTGGCGATCCAGGCACTGGAGACCCAGGCACACGCCACCCACCCGGTGGACCCACAGCCCCGCGCGATCTCGCTGACGACCCGCACCTGGGCCGCGACCGGAAGATCGGCACCGCCGAACTCGGCCGGAACGGCGACCCGGAAAACGTCCGCCTTATCCATCAGTGCGATATTCTCGTCCGGAATCCATCCGCGTTCCTCGGCCTGCAGGCCATTGGCCCGCAACGCGGGGACGATTCCTTTCACGGCATCCAGCACGAGCTCCGCCCTGATTTCGCCGTCGACCATGACGTCTCCCTCGTCCTTTCGGTTTTCATCGGAATCCGCGCCGAGGCTAGCATGGGAAAGGAATTCTCCGGTTCCGCATGTCCATGTACCAGTAACCCTCCCGGAATTGCCCGGTCATTCACAGCCGGTTCTCATATTCACCCGGCACGGTGAAAACACTCGGCACATGAATTCGCTTTCCGGTGCGGGACGTGGAGGACGTGCGGGACATGGAGGGACGTGGGGACGGACCGGCCGTGGCCCCGGGACCGACAGCTTCCCGGGGCCACGCGTCCTTCAGGCGACCTACCGGCCGTGCCGCAGACTCACTGCGCCGACTTCCTGAACTGCTCGATCATCGCGGCGTAGCTCAGGCCACCCTGGCCGGCCGCGATCGCACGGTCGGTCAACGCCTTGACGAAGGAGGGCAGTTCGGCGCTGACACCGGTGCTCTCGCTCTCGTGGATCAGGTGGATCATCGTCGCGTAGTGCGTGTCGATGGTCGCGTCGTGGGCGGTGAAGTCACCCGAGTCGATCTGACCGGCGTACGCCGTCACGAAGTTGGTCACGGCCCCGATCCAGTTGTTCGCGAACGGCGCGAACGTCGACGCCTTGACGTCGGCGGCCCCCAGGAGCGCGACACCGTGGAGGAAGCTGTTGAGCACCCCCCACATGACACCGAGCAGCGCCACGTCGTACAGCGACGCGAGACCGTGGTCCTCACCCAGGTGGGTCGTACCGGCACCGAGCGCCTTCAGGGCGGGCTCGACACGGCCGTAGGTCTCCGCGGAACCGCCGTACAGGAGCACGGCGTCCGGCGTACCGATGATCGGCGGGATCGCCATGATCGCGCCGTCGAGGTACTCGGCGCCGATCCCGGCGGCCCACGTGGCCGTGTCACGGGCCGTCTCGGAGTCACCGGAGGTCAGGTTGACGATCGTCCTGCCGACGAGCTCGGCGGCCAGGGGACGCAGCAGGCTGCGGACGACGTCGTAGTCGGTCACGCACACGACCACCAGGGAACTGGCCTCGACCGCCTCACCGGCGGAAGCGGCGAGCACGGCACCCTGCTCCACCAGGCCGGCCGCCTTGTCCGCGGACCGGTTCCACACCGTCGTGGGGTGACCCGCCTTGAGGAAGGCCCCGGCGAGGGCCTGGCCCATGAGGCCCAGACCGATCACGGTGACCGGGGTTCGATTCTCAACCGCCATCAGAAAAATCCCATTCGTGAGTGCGTAACGCTCGTGGGGCACCACGAAGAGGACGCGTGAACGCGCCCCGAAGTGCCCCCGGATACAGGCTGGTCCATGCATTCCCGAGTGACAAGTACGCACTTTCTGGTGCGTGGTAACCAACTGGTAAGCAAGAAGGAACCCGCTCGTCTTTCCGCTGCTCGGGAAAGGCGGAGCCCCGGCACTCCACAATGGCCGGAAACGGCCCACGGAAGTCATTCGACGCGCCGCCCGCCACCGCACCGGCCGGCGCCCGGCGCCACCCGGACCCCGGGGCCGGCCTGCCCACCTGCGGGAAGACGGGGCTCCAGGCCCGTGCGATACCGTTGTCCCTGCTCACCGGTGATGAACTGCGGAGTAGGGAGCCGTGTATGACGAAGGGGCCGTACATCTGTGGCTTGGACGCAGCGATGGATGTCGTCGGGGGCAAGTGGAAAGCCTTGATCCTCTGGGAACTGCGCGTCTGCCCACGGCGTTTCGGGCAACTCCGCCAATCCCTGAAAGGCATCAGCGAGAAGATGCTCGTACAGCGGCTCAGGGAGTTGGAGGCCGCTGGAATCGTGTACCGCGAAGTACACCACGAGGTACCACTGAAGGTCGAATACGGCCTCACCGAACTCGGCACGGCCCTCTTCCTCACCCTGCTGCCCCTGGCCGACTGGGGCGAGCAGTACATGGCCGAGACCGACGAAGCCCCCCACGCGGTGACCACGACCGGCGCCCTGGCCTGACCCTCAGGCCCCAGTCACCACCACAACGGTGACCACATGCCCGCCCCTTGTCGTGAGGCGGAAGCGAACCGTAACCGCATGCGCTATAGTGGATCTTGAGCCGGTCGCAATAACTCCCTTCGACCGGAGCTGCGTTGGTGGTCCAAGGAAAGACGCCCCGCTTCCTGCGGGGAAATGCAGGTGCAAGGCCTGCCCGGCGCTCGATCACAGGGCCCGTCCGCACATCGCGGACGGGCCCTGCCCATTGCCGACAGGCAGGAACGGCCGCAGCCGTTTCCACTCCGCATCGTCGTGGCGCAGAGCGCGGACCGCGTCCCCGCCGGGGAAGCCGCCGCGAAGGGCGTCCCACTCGGCTCCGCCGTCGAAGTCACCGCCGCCGACGGCACCTGACCGCCCGAGTACGGTCAGCCGGTGACGGTCCAGGTGTCGCCGCCCGCGAGCAGCGCGGCCAGGTCGCCCTCGCCGTGCCGTTCGACGGCCGTGTCGAGCTGCCCGGCCATCAGGGCGTCGTAGACGGGCCGTTCGACCGAGCGGAAGACCCCGATCGGGGTGTGGTGGAGGGTCTCCGGATCGGCGAGGCGGGAGAGGGCGAAGGCGGTGGCCGGGGACGCGGCGTGCGCGTCGTGGACCAGGACGGCCGCCTCGTTCCCCGGGGCCACCGCGACGACCCGCAGCTCACCGGTCGCCGGTTCGCGGACCACGCCCCACGCATGGTCCGCCCCGAACCGGACCGGCCGGCCGTGCTCCAGCCGGATCACCGTCTCGCCCGCCGACCGCCGGTCCTTCAGGGCGTCGAAGGCACCGTCGTTGAAGATGTTGCAGTTCTGGTAGATCTCGACCAGCGCCGTGCCGGGATGGGCGGCCGCCCGACGCAGCACCTCCGTGAGGTGCTCGCGCTCGGAGTCGACGGTCCGTGCCACGAACGACGCCTCCGCGCCGAGCGCCAGCGACACCGGGTTGAAGGGCGTGTCCAGCGAGCCCATCGGCGTCGACTTGGTGATCTTGCCGAGCTCGGAGGTGGGCGAGTACTGCCCCTTGGTGAGGCCGTAGATCCGGTTGTTGAACAGCAGGATCTTCAGGTTCACGTTCCGCCGCAGGGCGTGGATCAGGTGGTTGCCGCCGATGGACAGCGCGTCGCCGTCGCCCGTGACCACCCACACGCTCAGGTCCCGCCGGGAGGTGGCCAGCCCCGTCGCGATCGCCGACGCCCGTCCGTGGATGGAGTGCATGCCGTAGGTGTTCATGTAGTACGGGAAGCGGGAGGAGCAGCCGATGCCCGACACGAAGACGATGTTCTCCCTGGCCAGGCCCAGTTCCGGCAGGAAGCCCTGGACGGCCGCCAGGATCGCGTAGTCACCGCAGCCGGGGCACCAGCGCACTTCCTGGTCGGACCTGAAGTCCTTCGCCCGGAGCCCGGGTTCAGCCCTCCGGAGCCCGGGTTCAGCCCTCCGGGGCTCGGGTTCAGTCCTCACGAAGCGCCTCCCGCAGTGCGCGTGCCAGTTGGTCCGCCTTGAACGGCATGCCGTTGACCTGGGTGATGGACCGCACGTCGATCAGGTACCTCGCGCGCAGCAGCAGCGCCAGCTGTCCCAGGTTCATCTCGGGCACCACGACCCGCTCGTACCGGGCGAGCACCTCGCCGAGGTCGGCCGGGAACGGGTTGAGATGGCGCAGATGGGCCTGTGCGACGAAGACTCCGGCCGCCCGCAGCCGGCGCACCGCTGCCGTGACGGGCCCGTAGGTGGAGCCCCAGCCCAGCACCAGGCCGCTCGCCCCGTGCGGATCGTCGACCGCGGTGCCGGGGACGTCGATGCCGTCGACCTTGGCCTGGCGGGTGCGGACCATGAGGTCGTGGTTGGCCGGGTCGTAGGAGATGTTCCCCGTGCCGTCCTCCTTCTCGATCCCGCCGACGCGGTGCTCGAGGCCGGGCGTGCCGGGGACCGCCCAGGGGCGGGCGAGGGTGCCCGGGTCGCGTGCGTACGGCCGGAAGACCTCGCTGCCGTCGGCCAGGACGTGGTTGGGGCCCCGCGCGAACGGCACCCGCAGATCAGGGAGTTCGTCCGGGGCCGGGATCCGCCAGGGTTCCGAGCCGTTGGCCAGGTAGCCGTCCGACAGGAGGAAGACCGGGGTCCGGTACGTCAGCGCGATCCGGGCCGCCTCCAGGGCGGCGTCGAAGCAGTCCGCGGGGGCGCGCGGGGCGACGACCGGGACCGGCGCCTCGCCGTTGCGTCCGAACATCGCCTGGAGCAGGTCCGCCTGCTCGGTCTTGGTCGGCAGACCGGTGGACGGCCCGCCCCGCTGGACGTCGACGATCACCAGCGGCAGCTCCATGGAGACCGCCAGCCCGATCGTCTCCGACTTCAGTGCCACACCGGGGCCGCTGGTGGTGGTCACCGCCAGCGAGCCGCCGAAGGCCGCGCCGAGCGCCGCCCCGATGCCCGCGATCTCGTCCTCGGCCTGGAAGGTGCGGACGCCGAAGTTCTTGTGCCTGCTGAGCTCGTGCAGGATGTCCGAGGCCGGGGTGATCGGGTACGAGCCCAGGAACAGCGGCAGATCCGCCTGCCGGGACGCCGCGATCAGACCGTGGGACAGCGCCTGGTTGCCGGAGACGTTGCGGTAGACGCCGGGCGGGAACGCCGCGGTCGCCGGGGCGACCTCGTAGGAGACGGCGAAGTCCTCGGTGGTCTCGCCGAAGTTCCAGCCCGCCCGGAACGCGGTGATGTTCGCCGCCGCGACCGAGGGCCTCCCGGCGAACTTCGCCGTCAGGAACTTCTCCGGGCCTTCGGGAGGCCGGTTGTACATCCAGCTCAGCAGCCCCAGCGCGAACATGTTCCTGCTGCGCCCGGCCTCCTTGCGGGACAGCCCGAAACCGCCCAGCGCCTCTGCCGTCAGCGTGGTCAGCGGCACCGCGTGGAGGCGGTAGCCGTCCAGCGAGCCGTCCTCCAGCGGGGAGGCGCCGTACCCGGCCCTCCGCAGCGCCCGTCCGGTGAATTCGTCCGCGTCGACGATGATCTCCGCACCGCGCGGCAGGTCGCCGGTGTTCGCCTTCAGGGCGGCCGGGTTCATCGCCACCAAGACGTCGGGCGCGTCGCCGGGGGTGAGGATGTCGTGGTCGGCGAAGTGCAGCTGGAACGACGACACTCCGGGCAGGGTGCCGGCGGGCGCGCGGATCTCGGCGGGGAAGTCGGGCAGCGTCGACAGATCGTTGCCGAACGACGCCGTCCCGGCGGTGAACCGGTCACCGGTGAGCTGCATCCCGTCCCCGGAGTCCCCCGCGAACCTGATGACCACCCGGTTCAGCCGGCGGACGTCCTTCGGTCCCGGTGCCCGGGCGCCCGCAGCGCGTGCTGAGGCCATGTTCACGTTCCCTTTCCTCAGGATGGTGTCAAGCACGACCCGGTGGGCGTGTCGGCCGGAAGGCCGCCGATTCGTCCCTGTTTCTTAGCAAAAACATGTCGATAGCGTGCTCTTCTGGGCAGCGGTCAAGCGCTTCGCTGTCCGTGTCGGGTGAGATGGCGCACGTATACGTCGTACGCGTGCCTGTGTACGATGTATTGGGAGATCATGAACCGCTGTGTCGGTCGCCGTTCGGCGAGCCGCCTTGTAAATGATGTTTCCGCAATTCTTCACTGTTTCAGCAGCGTTTCCTATTTCCTTTGTCTACGCAGTGTCAATAATTGATCTTTGACGGATCGGCTGTGCGGTCTGTATCCTTCGGGAAGACCTTCTATTGATTGGCGCGAAGCACGCTTCAACCGGATGAATATAGGGGGATTTCACGGATGGGGCATCAATTCGTAAGGTTAGTGGAGACGGGTATTTCGCCTGGGCAGGCCGTGCGGGGTGCGCCGGCCGGGCCCGGGACGGGGCGGGCTCGCAAGGGGGTGCGGGTGCTCTCCGTCGACAGCGAGCCCCAGGTCGCGAAGGCCCTGATCCGCAATCTGTACCGGCACGGGTTCCAGGCGGAGAGCGTGCCGACCGGGGCGCAGGCGTTACAGCGGTTCCGCAGCGTCGACCTGTTGCTCGTCGACCTGGACCTGCCCGACCTCGACGGGGTCGAGCTCTGCCGCAGCATCCGGTCCGTCTGTGACGTGCCGATCATCGTGGTCACGGCCCGCGACTCGGAGCTGGACCGGGTGCTGAGCCTGCGCGCCGGGTCGGACGACTACGTGACCAAGCCCTACAGCCTGGCCGAACTGATCGCCCGTATCGAGGCGGTCCTGCGCAGGGCCTCGCACGAGCCGGTCTCCGCCGGGGAGACCATCACCGTGGGTTCGCTCGGAATCGATCCCCGCGCCCGGCAGATCAGCCTGCACGGCAGGCCCGTGGAGGTCACGCGCAAGGAATTCGATCTGCTGTATCTGCTGGCCTCGCACCCGGACAGTGTCGTCACCCGCCGGCAGATAATGGCGCAGGTCTGGAAGGACTCCCGGTCGGCGCCGGGGCGCACTATTGACACGCATGTCAGCAGTTTGCGGAGCAAGCTCGGATCGAGCGGCTGGATCGTCACGGCCCGCGGTGTCGGTTTCCGCCTGGGACATGCCTGATCCTTTGTCGTGACGGTCACCTGGGGAATTCGGAATGATGATCGTCGCCCGCGAAGGATTCACCTGATGTTCCAGGACGTACCAGCCGCGAGAAATTCCTGGAACAGGATGTGAATTCTGGCCCGACCGGTCAATGGTGACCGGCCGGGTCGCCCCCTCCCGGAACCCGTCGTGGAATTGCCGACGGGATCATCCAACCGCCGGGATCATCCACGCGTCGGCGTGGCCCCCCGCAGGGCGTCCGTGTGCCGCGCGGGCCGGGCCGGCCTCATGCCGCACCGCGCCAGCCGGGCCGGGAGCTGGCGGCCCATGACGTGGCCGCCCCGTGCCCGGCCGCGAACGGCGACCAGCGGGCCCCTGACGGGGAACCCGGACCCGTCTCCCGCCCCCGTGAGGCGCGTGCGGCGAGCACGGTGGAGAGCGCCACCGCGACCGCGGCGACCTCCTCGGCCGTGGGAGAGCCACTGGTGATGCGCCACGAGTGCCCGGTCGCCGGCCGGGAGACGCCGGCCGCGTCGATGCCCCCTGCTGTCATGGATTTTCCTCCGAAGACGCCGACGGCCCTCGGGAACCCGGCCGGGTTCCCGAGGGCCGCCGGAACGAACCCTGTGTGCCGGTCAGACGCGCGACCGGCGGATTATTTCCAGCGCGGCCACCGTGACGAGGCCGACGAAGAGGTGCATCGTGATCAGCGTGCCGGCGGTGGCACCGTCGGTCTCCAGGGTGATCGGACCGAGGGCGCTGAGCACCGCCACCGCGCCGCCCACGTACTGACCCACCCGGAGGAACACCGGCTTCCAGCGTGCCAGGAGCACGGTGGCCGCGATGCCGATCACCGGCGCGGCCAGCGAAATGAAGATCACGTCACCGGCGCCGATCTCGTCGGGCTTGCCGTTGAGTTCCAGGACCAGTGAGGCGCCGGCGGCGTCACCGATGAACAGGACGATCAGGTCGACGATCACGGCGAGGGCGGCGGCCCCCGCCACGGCCTGCCACACGGGCAGTGCGCGTCGTGCCGGAACGGTCTGGTCGGCAGCGGGGTTGTTGCTGGTCATGGGGCCCTCCGGGCTGTCGTGCCGCGCCCCGGACCGGCGCGGATGTGGGGGAGATGGTGCGTGTGCTTCCGGCGCGGGGCCCGGCCGCCCGGGCGGTCCGTCAGGTGGGGTCCAGGGACAGGGCGTGCCGGAAGACGTTCTTGGGGTCGTAGGTGTCCTTGACTCGCTGGAGCCTGGGGTGGTTGTGCTTCCAGTACAAGAAGTACCAGGGCACCCCGGACGTGTTCTGCGCCGGGTCGCGCATGTCGATGTCCGGGTAGTTGATGTAACCGCCGTCCTGCTGGGCGTTGGGCACGGGGACACCGCCGGTCGCGGAGTGGACGTTCCTGCGCAGTGTGCGCAGCCAGTTGACCTCGCTGTCGTCCTGTGCCGCCTCTGACCAGTTGTTGGTGTACCAGAATTTCATGACGGAGTCCCGCTGCGGTATCGCCGTCGCGGACGGCGACACCGTGTTTATCCTGCAACCGTAGGCCGCAAGATAAACAAGTCCCACGCCGGAATGGGAGAGATCGGTCAACGAGCGGTAGACCGCGCCTACCTGAGTGACCGTCAGCGGCTTGCGCAGGTGGCCGCCCACGGACTTCTGGCGCGAGTACGCCCCGTAGCTCGCCGTCGGTTCCAGGGCGATCTCCAGCCAGGTGCCTTCCGTGATGTCGACCGTCGGCTGCACCCCGACACCCGCGTTCACCGCGCCGATGTAGTCGTCGTGGAGCTTGTCGGTGTTCGCGAGCGTCGCGTCCATGCGGATCTCCAGCTCGACCGTGCCCGCGAACGACGAGTGCAGCTGGAGCGAGCTGTGCATCGCCGCGTACGCGGACCCGGGAGCGCTGTTCGCGGCGTGCCAGGCGCCGTGGTTCAGCACCAGACGGGTGAAGTTGGCCTCGGTCAGCTGTGCCCAGGGCCAGCTCACGATGGTCTTGCGCATCCGCGTCGGCGGTTTGGGCAGCAGCGAGGAGGGGCCGCCCGTGGCACCCGGCGTGCGGAACCAGAACTTCGTCACGATGCCGAACCCGCCGCCGCCCCCGCCGGTGTGCGCCCACCACAGGTCGCGGTTCGGGTCGTCGGCGTCGCGGGTGGCGATCACCGTGCGGGCGCGGCCGCCCCGGTCCGCGACGACGACCTCGACGGCGTACAGGTGGTCCACGACGAGGCCGAAGCGGCGGGACAGCGGGCCGTACCCGCCGCCGGAGACGTGACCGCCGACGCCGACCTCCGGGCACACACCGCCCGGGACCGTGACGCCCCATCCCTCGTACAGGGCCTTGTAGACCTCGCCGAGCCGGGCGCCGGCCTCGACGGCGAAGGCGTTCATCGTGCGGTCGAAGGTGACGCCCTTCAGCTCCGACAGGTCGACGAGCACACGGAACTGCGGATTGTCGACCAGACCCTCGAAGCAGTGACCGCCGCTGCGCACCGTGATGCGCTGGTTGCCCGCGACGGCCTGGTTCACCGCCTTCTCCACCTGGGCGGCGGAGTGCACGAGCCAGATCTCGTCCGGCGTGGCCACGAACCGGGTGTTGTACCCGCGCCCCGCGAGCTCCGCGTACCGGGCGTCACCCGGTCTGACGATCACCTCCGGGGCGACCCGGGCGGTGGCGGCCCGGGCCGCGGTGGAGGGCAGTGCGGCGAACCCCACCGTGGCACCGGCCACCGCTGTCGCGGAGCTCAGGAACCTGCGTCGCGAAAACATGTTGGGCCCAATCTGTACTGGGATGCTGAGAACTCGCTGCATGTCGGACGTGCGCCGGGGGAGGGCTTCAGCCAAGCAGTCCCCGGGGCGCGTCACCACGTGCTTGACGTGGATCTGTCGTGCCTCGGTGCGGAGGTTGAGGTTCCGGACGCTCCGGTCAGCCGCCGGAGGCGGACCCCGCCGCCTCGCGGAGCGCCGCGAGCAGTTCGGCCTCCGACCGGGATCCGGTCAGCAGCCGGCCGCCGCCGACGAAGAACACCGGCACACCGGTGACGCCGAGGCGGCGCACCCGGTCCAGTTCGGCGCGCAGGCGGTCCGTCTCCGCCGCCCGCCGTGCCGTCCCCGGGGCGGAGTCGTCCGCCGCGACGCCGGCCTCCTCGGCGAGCCGGGCGAGGGTGGCGGCGTCGCCGATGTGCAGACCGTCGGTGAAATGGGCGCGAAAGAGACGCTCCACCATCGGCCCTGCCCTGCCCTGCCGGGCTGCCCGGGCGATGAGCAGGTGCGCCTCGAAGGTGCCGGTCGCGACGGCGCGGTCGTAGTGCAGCTCCAGGCCCTCCGCCGCCACCTGCTCCGCGAACAGGAGCGTCTGGCGCACCGCCTGCGGGCCGAACGTCCGCTCCAGTACGGGCAGCAGGGGCGCCCCCTCGGTGCCGGCGCCCGGCGCGAGCTCGAAGGGGAGGAACTCCACCTGGATCCGGTGCCCCTCGGCGCGCAGCCGGTCCGCCGCACGGGTGAAACGGGTGTAGCCGAGGAAGGAGTGGACGCAGATCACGTCGAGGGCGATCCGGACGTGCACGGTCGTCCTGGTCGTCGGGCGTTCCGCCATGGTGTGGTGCCTCCCCTGGGCCGGTGCGGTCGAGTGCCTTCTCACTGTGGCTGATTGCCGTGTTTGCGGGAGGGCAGGTCGGCGTGTTTCGACCGGAGCATGGCCAGGGAGCGGACGAGGATCCGGCGGGTGTCGGCGGGATCGATGACGTCGTCCACCAGGCCGCGTTCGGCCGCGTAGTAGGGGTGCATCAGCTCGGCCTTGTACGCCTTGACCATGCGGGCCCGCATGGCCTCGGGGTCCTCGGCCGCGGCGATCTGCCGGCGGAAGATGACATTGGCGGCGCCCTCGGCGCCCATCACGGCGATCTCGTTCGTGGGCCACGCGAACGTCAGGTCCGCACCGATGGACTGGCTGTCCATCACGATGTACGCCCCGCCGTACGCCTTGCGCAGGATCAGCGAGATCCGCGGCACGGTCGCATTGCAGTACGCGTACAGCAACTTGGCACCGTGCCGGATGATCCCGCCGTGCTCCTGGTCCACGCCGGGCAGGAACCCGGGCACGTCCAGCAGGGTGACGATGGGGATGTTGAACGCGTCGCACGTCTGGACGAACCGGGCCGCCTTTTCCGAGGCCTCGATGTCCAGGACCCCGGCGAGGGCCTGCGGCTGGTTGGCCACGACGCCGACGACCTGGCCGTCGAGCCGGGCCAGCGCGCAGATGATGTTGCGGGCCCAGCGCTCGTGGACCTCGATGTACTCGCCGTCGTCGACGATCTCCTCGATGACCTCGGCCATGTCGTACGGATGGTTGCCGTCCGCCGGGACCAGGTCGGCCAGGACGTCGCCGCGGCGGTCGGCCGGGTCGGCGGAATCGACGCGCGGGGGGTTCTCCCGGTTGTTCTGCGGGAGCAGGGAGAGCAGGTAGCGGACCTCGGCGAGGCAGGTCTCCTCGTCGTCGTAGGCGAAGTGGGCGACGCCGCTGGTCTCGGCGTGCACGTCGGCGCCGCCGAGGCCGTTCTGGGTGATCTCCTCACCGGTGACCGCCTTGACGACGTCCGGACCGGTGATGAACATCTGCGACGTCTCCCGCACCATGAACACGAAGTCGGTGAGGGCGGGACTGTAGGCGGCACCGCCGGCGCAGGGGCCGAGCATGACGCTGATCTGGGGGATGACGCCGGAGGCGCGGGTATTGCGCCGGAAGATCCCCCCGTACCCGGCCAGCGCCGAGACACCCTCCTGGATCCGCGCACCCGCACCGTCGTTCAACGACACCAGCGGAGCACCCGCCGCGATCGCCATGTCCATGATCTTATGGATCTTCGTCGCATGCGCCTCACCCAGCGCACCGCCGAAAATCCGGAAATCATGCGCATAGACGAACACCGTCCGCCCCTCCACCGTCCCCCACCCGGTGATCACACCGTCGGTGTAGGGCTTCTTCGCCTCCAGCCCGAAACCGGTCGCCCGGTGCCGGCGCAACTGCTCCACCTCCTGGAAGGACCCCGGGTCGAGCAGCAGACCGATCCGCTCCCGGGCGGTCAGCTTGCCCTTGGTGTGCTGTGCGCGGGTCGCCTTCTCGTCCGGGCCGGCCAGCGCCCGGGCCCGGAGCTCGTGCAGTTCGGCCACCCGGCCCCGCGCATCCGCGGACTCGATCGCCGGCAGCGGCCTGTCGTCCATCGTGGTCAAGGGAGTTCCGCCTCACGTGCGTCGGGAGCGCCACGCACGGCGGGGCGTCGTGTGCGTGACCGGTGGGAAGGACAGGACGGACCGCGACGACCCGTCGCCGGCCGCCACGCCGCCGTGCCCCGGCCGAGAGGCGGACGTCGTGCCGCCGCGCCCCCGCTCGGGAGACGGCCGTCATGCGGAACGGCGGCGCACGTCGTCCAGCAGGACGGCCTGCCGCACGGTGTCCGCGCGCGGGGCGCTCCCCGCGCGGACCGCGGCGACGAACGCGGCGACCGTGGCTGTGACCTGGTCGGCGGGGGGCAGCCGGATCTCCTCCGCCTCGGCGCCCCGGTGCAGGCCGATCACGGGTACGAGGTCCGCGGGTGGGGTGAAGGCCCGGTCCACGGTGATCCGGCCCTCGCTGCCCCACAGTTCGTACCGGGAGAGGTAGGAGTGCTCCATGCCGAACGTGAGGCTCGCGGTGACCCCGCCCGGAGTGGCCAGCAGGGCGGCCCCCGCGGTCTCGACCTCTCGTCCGGCACCCCGGGTGAGCCGCGCGCCGACCACGTCGAGACCGTGTCCCAGGAAGTGCAGCGCCGCCCGCAGCGGGTAGAGACCGACGTCCGCGAGCGCGCCGCCACCGAGCTCGGCGGAGTACCGGATGTCGTCGTCGGCGAGCGGGGGAATGGCGAACTCGGCACGGAACGAGCGGAGTTCACCGATGCGCCCGTCGGCGACCAGCCGCCGTACCGCCTCGTGCCGGGGGTGATGGACGAACATGACGTTCTCCATCAGGACCACGCCCTGCTTCGCGGCGAGGTCCAGGAGCCGCTCGGTGCTCTCCGGGTCCGTCGTCAGGGGCTTCTCGGCCAGTACGTGCTTGCCCGCGTTCAGCGCCGCCTCCACCCACGGGGCGTGCAGCGCGGCGGGCAGCGGCACGTACACGGCCTGGACGTCGTCGGCCCCGAGCAGTTCGGCGTACCCCCGGACGGGTCGGCAGCCGAAGCGCCGGCCGACCCGCTCGGCCCTGGCCGCGTCCCGGCTGGCGACCGCGGCCAGTTCGAGACCGGGGGAGCCGGCGAACGCGGGCAGCATCCGTCGTACCGCGATGTCCGCGCAGCCGAGGACCCCGATGCGCACCGGCCCGCTCACCGGGGGCGCGCCGCGACGGCGTTGAGGCAGGCCAGCAGCGTGCGGGCCTGCACGTTGAGGTAGTGGCCGTGGCGCACCAGCCAGGTGAGCTGGTCCGGCGTGACCCAGGCGTAGCCGGCGGGCGGATCGGCGGGCGCGTCCGATTCGTCGGCGTCGACGAGCAGGTACCGGCTCTCGGCGTTGAGGAACCGGCCGCCCTCCTCCGAGTGCACGGCCTCGTACCGGATGCGGTCCGCCGGCGCGTCCAACACCGTGTCGAGGAACAGCGGGCGTTCCTCCGCGGGCAGATGGGCGTAGTTGTCCGGTGTGTACTGCACCGTGGGGCCCAGCTCGACGGTGTCCAGGAACCCGCCCTCGACCCGGGCGTGCACCAGGACATGGGGGATTCCCTCGAACGCGCGGGTGAGGAAGGCGGTCACGCCGAGGCCCACCGGCTCGAACAGCGGCTGGCTCCAGCCGGTGACCTCGCGGTTGCCGGCCTGCACCGCCACCGCCACCACCTTGAAGTAGCGGCCCTCCTCGTGCTCGACGGTCGTCTCGCCGCGCCGCCAGCCGGGCAGCCCGGCCAGCGGTACGCGTTCGGCGTGCACGTCGTGCCGGGAGCGCTCACCCGTGATCCAGGACAGCAGCTGGGCGTCGGACAGCAGCGCGTCGGCCGCCGTCTCGGGGACGGGCAGGCAGGACAGGACGGTGCGGGAGTCCATGTTGACGACGTCGTCCCGGTGCAGGAGCTCCGCCAGCTGCCCGAGGGTGAGCCAGCAGAAGTCGTCGAGGAGCGGCACGTCGTCGTCCGTCAGCACGATCATGTTGCGGTTGGACTTGCGGTGGAACCACGAGCCGTGCTCGGACTGCAGGACGTCCGCGACGACCCGGCCGCGGCGCGGGCCGACGAAGTGCTCCAGGTACTTCACCGCCGCGCCCCGGTGGGCCTTGGTGTAGTTGCTGCGGGTGGCCTGCACGGTCGGGGACAGCTGGAGCAGGTTCGGGTTGCCCGGCTCCATCTTCGCCTGCATCAGGAAGTGCAGGACCCCGTCGAACTCCTTGCCCAGGATCCCCAGGATGCCGACCTCGGGCTGCTTGATGACGGGCTGGTGCCATGTGCGGTGGGGGCCGTCGCCGTACGGGCCGCCCCGCTCGGTGACGTGCAGGCCCTCGACGGTGAAGAACCGGCCGCTGCGGTGCACGAGGTTGCCGGTGGTGTCGTGGAACGCCCAGCCGTCCAGCCGGGCGAAGGGGATGCGCTCCACGCGAAAGGCGTTCGCGCGGCCCCGCGCGGCGAGCCAGTCGGCGAAGCCGGCGGTCGCCAGGTGTGCGCCCCGGCTGGTCGCGGCCGACAGGGCGAGCCGGTCCGCCAGCAGCTTCGCGTCTTCGCGCGGTTGAGGGGTGAGAGGCAGCATCAGGGAACTCTCCGTGTTCGACGTGTGCGGCGTGTGCGGCGTGTCCGATGGGTCCGGGCGGGTCGAGCGTGCCGCGGACGGCCGCGGAACCCTCTGCTCAGACGTACACGGATGCCGTGAAGTCGCCGAGGATCCGCCGGTGGTAGTCGGGCCCGAAGCCCATGTGGGCGACCTGCGGTACCAGGGCGCGCAGCTTCTCCGTGGAGATCACGTGCTGGCGGCCGCCCGCGTCGACGTACTCCCTGCGCGCGTCGAGCCCGAGGGCCCGCGCGAGGAGGTCGACGACGTGCTCCACCGGAACCGCGAAACCCGACGCCACGTTGACCGTCTCGGCCCGCAGGTCCGCGGCGAGCAGCCGGTCGACGACGGTGATGACGTCGCCGACGTCGATCAGGTCCCGGGCCGCGCCGCGGTGCACGCGGACCACCCCCTCGCGCAACTGCCGTACCAGCGTGGGCAGCAGCTGGTGCTCGGGCTGGTGGGGGCCGACCAGATGTCCCAGCCGGAGGATGAGGTGGTCGGCGCCGGTGTCGCGCAGCCGTTCCTCCAGGGCGAGCTTGTGCGCGCCGTAGGGGGTGCAGGGCGCCACCGGGACGTCCTCCCGGCCGGGTCCCTCGGCGAGTCCGTACATCCCGGTCGCCGCGGTGGAGAAGAAGAGCACCCGCCGGCCCTCGGCCGCGCACCGCTTCGCGACCTCGCCCAGCAGCGCGGCCTCGCGGGCGAAGTCCGCGTCCGAGGTACCGCTCGCCCAGGACACCCCCGCCGCCAGGGCGACGGTGTCCGGATGCCGGCCGGCCAGCGGGCGCAGGTTCCGCGCCAGGAAACCGTTTCCCACAACGTCCATGTATCGTCCCGATCTCTGGAGGGGAGGAGGGCCGTCCGGCTCAGCCGCGCGCGGCCACGAACTCCTTGATCGAGGCGGTGACATAGTCCAGCATCTCGTCGGTCAGCGCCGGGTAGACCCCGATCCAGAAGGTGTGCTCGGTGATGAGGTCGCTGTTGGTCAGCTCGCCCACGATCCGGTGCGGCTGGTCGATGTAGGCCGGGTGGCGGGTCAGGTTGCCCGCGAACAGCCGGCGGGTGCCGATCCTGTGGTCCTCCAGGAAGTCCACCAGTTCGGCGCGGCCGAACGCCGCCCCGGGGTCCACGGTGATCGCGAAACCGAACCAGCTGGGCTCGGAGCGCGGGGTGGGCTCGGGCAGCAGCAGCCCCGGAACGCCGTCCAGACCCTCGCGCAGCCGCCGCCAGTTGCGCTGCCGCGCCTCGATGAAGGAGTCCAGCTTCGCCAGTTGGGACAGCCCGAGCGCGGCCTGGATGTCGGTGGCCTTCAGGTTGTAACCGACGTGCGAGAAGATGTACTTGTGGTCGTACCCGGCCGGCAGCGTGCCCATCTGGTACTTGAACCGCTTCATGCACCGGTCGTTCTCGCCCGGCTCGCACCAGCAGTCCCGGCCCCAGTCCCGCAGCGACTCCACGATCCGGGCCAGGGAGAGATCGGCGGTCAGGACGCAGCCGCCCTCGCCCATGGTGAGGTGGTGCGCCGGGTAGAAGCTGACGGTCGTCATGTCGCCGAAGGTGCCGGTGAGCTTCCCGTCGTACAGCGAACCGACCGCGTCGCAGTTGTCCTCGATGAGGAACAGGTCGTACTGTTCGGCGAGTTGGGCGATCTCGGTGACCGGGAAGGGATTGCCGAGCGCATGGGCGACGATGATGGCCCGCGTCCTGGGGCCGATCGCCGCGGCCACCCGGTCGGCGGTCGTGTTGTAGGTGGCGAGGTCCACGTCCACGAACACCGGGACGAGACCGTTCTGCAGGATCGGGTTGACCGTGGTCGGGAAGCCCGCCGCGACGGTGATGACCTCGTCGCCCGGCCTCAGCCGCCGGTCCTCCAGCACGTGCGAGGTGAGGGCCGACACGGCCAGCAGGTTGGCCGACGAACCGGAGTTGGTGAGATGGGCCTTGCGGCGCTTCAGACGCCGGGCGAAGGCCGACTCGAACTTGCGGGAGCTGGTTCCGGCGGCGATGCGCATCTCCAGCGCCGCCTCCACCAGGGCCACCCGGTCGTCGTCGTCCAGCACGGCGCCGGACGGCCAGATCTCCGTCGTGCCGGCGACGAACTCCCGTGCCGGGGACGCCTCCCGGTGGAACTCGCGGACGCTGTCGAGCACCAGGTCCTTGCGGTCGCTCATGATCGTGTCCCTTCCTCGGCCGGAGCCCCGGCCGTGATCCCGAGTGGTGTGCCGGGCCGGGGGTGTTCCGGCGGCATTACGGAGGCGAGCAGTTCGCGCAGGGAGTCGTCGAGGGTGTGCAGCGGGCGCCAGCCGAGCAGAAGCCAGGCGCGGGAGACGTCCAGGCACTGCCGTGCGACGTCGGTGCGTGCGCCCGGTCCCTCGGCCGCCTCGGCCACCGGGAGCTCCAGCCCGCTGAGTTCGATCATCCGGTCGACCAGCGCGCGCATCGGGACCGCCGTGCCACGGCCCACGTTGATCACCCGACCGGCGACGTCCGCCTCCGGCGCCGCACCCGCGGCCAGCACCGCCGCGGTGACGTCACGGGCGTCCACCAGGTCGCGGGCCGCGCGCAGCGCCGGAAGGCGCAGTCCGGCGGCCTTTTCACCGCGCGCGCCGGCGCGCGCGGCCGCCCCGAGGTGCGCCGCGATGCGGCCGAAGAGACTGCCCTCCGGAACCCCGGCGCCGATCACGTTGGCGAGCCGCAGCACCACGCCGTCCACCCCGTGCTCGCGCCGGGCGCGCAGCACGGCCCGGGTGCCCGCGAGTTTGGTGCGGCCGTACGGGGTGACCGGGGCGGGCTCGTGGTCCTCGCCGGTGGCGGCGTCCGGGGCGCCCGCCCCGTACTCGTGGACGGTGCCGAGCTGGACCAGTCGCACCGGCGGGCCGGGCAGTGCGGCGAGCGCCGCGACGACCCGCTCGACCAGTGCGGTGTTGCCCGCGGCCAGCTCCGCCTCGTCGGCCTGCCAGGCCCGGCCGGCCGCGTTGACCACGACGTCGGCACCGGCCGTCGCGAGGAGCGCGGCGATCTCCCGCGGCGACGCCGTGACCAGGTCCAGGCCCACGGCCGACACCCCGGGCCCGACGGCCACGGCCGGGACCGCCGCCGCAGAGCGGGAGACCAGCCGCACCCGGGCGCCGTCCGCGGCGTACGCCGCGCCGATGCGGCGCCCCAGGAAACCGGTGCCGCCGAGGACCACGACCGAGCGCCCGGTCACCGGCCGGCGTTCAGAGCGCACGGCTCGTCCCGTGCTTGACGGCCTTCCACCAGTCGGGGTTGTCCCGGTACCAGGCGACCGTCTCGGCCAGGCCCGTCTCGAAGCCGGTCCGCGGCGCGTATCCGAGCTCCTCGCGGATCTTCGACTCGTCGATCGAGTAGCGCAGGTCGTGCGCCTTGCGGTCCGCGACGCGGCGGATCATCTCCTCGCCCGCGCCGGTCAGCTCCAGCAGCCGCGCGGTCAGGGCGCGGTTGCTGTACTCGTTGCCGCCGCCGATGTTGTAGACCTCGCCGGCCCGGCCCCCGTTGAGCACCAGGTGGATGCCGCGGCAGTGGTCGTCCACGTGCAGCCACTCGCGCACGTTGCGCCCGTCGCCGTACAGCGGGACCTGGCGGCCCTCCAGCAGGTTGGTGACGAACAGCGGGATGACCTTCTCGGGGTGCTGGTAGGGCCCGTAGTTGTTGGAGCAGCGGGTGATCGAGAGGTCCAGGCCGTGGGTGCGCCAGTACGCCCGCGCGACCAGGTCCGAGCCGGCCTTCGAGGCGGCGTAGGGGGAGTTGGGCGCCAGCGGCCACTCCTCCGTCCAGGAGCCCCGGTCGATCGACCCGTACACCTCGTCCGTGGAGACGTGCACGACCCGCTCGACCCCGCTCTCCAGCACGGCGTCCAACAGGGTCTGGGTGCCCAGGACGTTCGTGCGGAAGAACTCCCCGGCGCCCTCCAGGGAGCGGTCGACGTGGGACTCGGCCGCGAAGTGCACCACGGCGTCGTGGCCGGGCACCAGTTCGCGCAGCAGGCCGCGGTCGCACACGTCGCCGCGGACGAACACCAGGCGCTCGTGCGCGGCGGGCAGGTTCTCCCGGTTCCCCGCGTAGGTCAGCTTGTCCAGGGCGGTGACCTGGGCGCCCTCCCAGCCGCTGTACGCGTCGGCCAGCAGACCGCGGACGAAGTGCGAGCCGATGAACCCGGCCGCACCGGTGACGAGGATCCTCATGCCGCGACCTCCACCCGGGTGTGGTCGCCGACGACCAGGCAGTGGTGGCCCGTGCCGGGGCCGGTGGTGCCGACGGACGCGGCCCGCCCGATGATCGAGTCGCGCAGCCCCCGCACGCCGGTGACCGACGCCTCGTCCAGGGCGATGGACCGCTCCAGCCGGCTGTCCGTCACCACGCAGTCCCGGCCGATGGACGTGTGCGGACCCACCTGGCTGTCCCGCAGGACCGTGCCCGCGCCGATGATCGCCGGCCCCTCGACCCGGGAGCGCACGACGCGCGCGCCCGCCTCGACCACGACCCGGCCGACGAGCACGCTGCCGGCGTCGACCTGTCCGTCGACGCGCGACGCCAGGCCGTCCAGGAGGTGGCCGTTGCACTCCAGGACGTCCTCGACCTTCCCGGTGTCCTTCCAGTAGCCGTCGTAGATCCGGGCGCGGACCTCCGCGCCGGAGGACACCAGCCACTGGACGGCGTCGGTGATCTCCAGCTCGCCACGGGCGCTGGGCGTGATCGCGGCCACCGCCTCGTGGATGGCGGCGGTGAAGAAGTACACACCGATCAGGGCCATGTCGCTGCGCGGCTGCCGCGGCTTCTCCACCAGCCGCAGCACCTCACCGTCCGGGCCGAGTTCGGCGACGCCGAAGGACCGCGGGTCGGCGACCTTGTGCACGACGACCTGGGCGGCCGGCCGCTGCCGGGTGAAGTCCTCGGCGATCTCGGCCACTCCGTCGGGCAGCATGTTGTCGCCGAGGTACATCACGAAGTCGTCGTCGCCGAGGAAGCCGCGGGCGATGGACACGGTGTGGGCCAGTCCGCGCGGCGCGTCCTGGGGGATGTAGACGAGGCGCACGCCGAGCCGGGCGCCGTCGCCGAGCACGGCCTCGATCTCGGGGCCGCGGTTGCCGACGATGACCCCGACCTCCGTCACCCCCAGTTCCCGGACGGCGTTCAGGACGTGCACCAGCACGGGGGTGTTGGCGATGGGGATGAGTTGTTTGGGCATCGAATAGCTGAAAGGCCGCAGGCGGGTTCCAGATCCGCCGGCGAGCACCAGAGCCTTCATCGAGAGGTCCTCTCGGTTCGTGTGGTCATGCCGTTTCGAGCGCGTCGAGCACGCTCGCGGGCGAGGGCATGGCGGCGATCTCGCGGGAGAGGTCGCGGGCCCGCTCGCCGTATCCGTCCTTGGACAGCAGTTCCTGGCAGGAGTCCGCGATCGCCTCGGCGGAGTCCTCACCGGGCAGCAGCGTGATCGCGGCCCCGAGGGCGGCGACCCGGCGGGCCGGCTCCTCCAGCACGGCACCCTTGGGAACGAGCAGTTGGGGCACGCCGGCGTTCAGACCGGTCAGGGTGGTGACGCCGCCCCCGTGGTGGATGAGCAGGTCGCAGGTGGGCGCCACCACGTCGAGGGGCGCCCAGCCGGCCCGGACGCCCGGCAACTCGTCCCGCAGGACGTCGGCGACCGCCTCGGGCGCGGCCACGATCAGCTCGACGTCCCAGGCGGCGACGTCCTTGGCGAGACCGCGCAGGAACGCGAAGTTGTGGTCGTAGCTCTCCTTGGCGACCCGGCTGCCGGACGTCACCAGGACGCGGCGGCGCTCGCCCCGGCCGTACATCCACGGTTCGAGCCGCCGTTGGCCGTTGGCCGGTACGTAGCGCATCCGCCGGGCCGGGGCGGCGCCCGGCGGCCGCAGGCTCGGCGGGCAGATGTCCACGAACACGTCCGGCTCGGGCAGCCGGTCGAGCCCGAACCGCGCCAGCTCCGGCCGGAGTTCGGCATCGGCGCCGGGATGGATGCCGTCGGCCTCGATGGCGTCCCAGGTCTGGCGCACGTGCGGTACGCCCAACTCCAGGGCGAGCAGCGGGGCGACGTAGCTCATCGTGCCGCCGACGATCAGATCGGGCCGCCACGCGCGGCAGAACTCCAGCATCCGGGGCAGGGCGGCGGCGGCCATCCGCGCGAACCAGCGCCCGGTGAACAGGGCCTGCTCGACCGGGTCGGAGGGAATCGCCTCCGGGTTGCCGGCGCGGTCCGTGGTGATGAAGTGCCGGATGGGCAGATCGGTGGTCGCGACGCCCGGCAGGCCCGAGGAGGTGATGACCGGGACCATGTCGTCGTTCGCGGCCATGACCACCTGGTGGCCAGCGTTGCGGGCGGCGGTGGCCAGCGGGGCCAGGGCGAAGACCGTCGCCGGGCTGCCCGCCGCCACGAAGAGCATCCTCATGACGCCCCCACCGCGTCGAACCGGGAGAGGATGCCCGCCCGCACGGCCTCGGCCACGGTCGGCGCCTTCGCGTCCTTGTCCGAGATGAGCGGGTCCCCGGGGCAGTTCCAGGGCAGATCGAGTTCCGGATCGAGCGGATTGAGATCGATCTGGGTGCCCGGCACGTACGTGGTGGAGACGACGTAGCAGATACAGGCGTCGTCGGTCAGGGCGAGGAACCCGTGGCCCACGCCCTCGGGGACGTAGACGGACCGGGCGGAGTCCGCGCTCAGCTCGTTGACCCGGTGCTCGCCGAACGTCGGGGAGCCGATCCGCAGGTCCACGACGATGTCGCGCAGCGCGCCGCGGACGCAGGTGACGACCTTGGCCTGCCCGGGTGGGATGCGCACGCTGTGGATGCCCCGCAGCGTGTGCCGTCTCGACACGGAGTAGTTGATCTGCTGGGGCCGGAAGGCGACGCCGGTGGCGTTCTCCAGCGCTTCGCTGCGCAGGGACTCGTAGAATGTCCCGCGCTCGTCCGGAATCTGGTCGGGGGTGATGAGGTAGGTCCCGGGCAGGGTCATTTCCTCGATGCGCACTGCGGGCTCGCCTCTCTCGGTGTCGTGGTGGCTCCCGCGAGCCGTTCCAGGTCGGCGGCCACGGCGGCGGGGGAGGGCATCGCGGCCATCTCCGCGGCCAGCCGGCGGGCCGACCGGGCGTGGCGCGGGTCGGACAGCAGCTCGTCCAGGGCCCGGCCGACGATCCGCGGGTCGTCCTGCTGCGCCGCCATGTCGAAGGACAGCCCCGCCCCGGTCGCGGCGAGCCGGTCGGCCAGCGGGAAGTGGTCCGCCAGCTGGGGCAGCACCAGCTGCGGCAGCCCGAAGGCCGTGGCGGTCATCGCCGTGCCGGCCCCACCGTGGTGGACCATCGCGTCGCAGGTCCCGAGGAACAGGTGCAGGGGCAGCGGGTCGAGCGCCGTCACGTTCGCCGGCAGCGGGCCGACCGCCGCGCGGTGCGGCTCCGGCAGCGTGACCAGGACCTCGGTGCCGGGCCGGGCGGCGAGGGCGTGCAGCAGGTGCCGGACGAAGCGATCGCCGTGCAGGGCCGGTGTGTTGCCCAGCGACACGGCGATCCGCCGCAGCCCGGCCCGCGGACCGGGGTCCGCCCGCACCCAGGCCGGCGTCTCCGCGCCCCGGCTGTAGGGCACGTACCTGATCGGCACGCCCGCCTCGCCGCCCGGGATCCGCAGGCCCGGCGGGCACGGGTCGAGCAGCACGGTCGGATCCGGCAGCTCGCGCAGGCCGAGCCGCTCGACCGGCTCCCGGGCACCTGGGCGTACGAAGCGCCGGGCGGGGCCGGAGATGGCGTCCACCGTCCACCGGTGGTGCACCACCGGCACATCCAGCCGGGCCCCGATGATCAGGGAGCAGTACTCCAGTGGGTCGGCCACGATCAGGTCGGGGCCGTACTCCTCGGCCGTGCCGGTGTAGCGGTCGAGCAGCGCGGTGGCGTGGGCCCACCACAACCTGCCGTACCCGCCGAGCAGTTCGGGTGCCGGACGGGGCCGGGCCTGCAGGGGCCGCTGCTCCGCGGGCAGGTTCCTCAGCAGCATGGCGTCGACGTCGAACAGCTCGCCCACCCCGGTGCCGGTGAGTCCGCAGGCCCGGACCGCGCCGAGCACGTCCGGCTGGCCGAGCACCGTCACCTCGTGTCCGGCCGACCGCAGTGCCCACAACAGGGGCACCAGAGGCAGGAAATGGGACGGTACGGGGGTGACGATCACCAGTACACGCATCTGACGGACAGTCCTCTCCGGCTTCTCCGGCCTCCGCGGGGGCGGTCAGCGGCGTTCGGCCGTCAGGCGCTCCAGCAGGGGAACGACTTCGTTCGGCGCGGGCGCGGAGAGCATCCCGTCGTACAGGCGGCGGGTGCCGACGGCGAACGACGGGTCCTCCAGGAGCTGCACGAGCTGCTTGTGCAGCGTCGGCACGTCCATCGCCTCGGGGTCGGCGACCAGGCCCGCGCCCGTCTCCTCGACGTACCGGGCCGTGAGCATCTCGTCCCACATCACCAGCGGCACCACGAGCTGGGGCACCTGGAAGGCGACGGCGGCGGCGAAGGTCCCGCCCCCGCCGTGGTGGATGACCGCCGCACTGGTCGGCAGGACCTGGTTGAGCGGCACGTACTCGACCGCGCGGACGTTGTCGGGCAGGGCGCCGACCGTCGCGAGCTGCATGCTGTCGAGGGTGGCGACGACCTCGATGTCCAGGGCGGACACCGACTCGAAGAACTCGCGCATGGGGAAACCGGTGTACTTGCCGAAGATCTTGCGCCGGCTCACCCCCAGCGTCAGCACCACGCGCGGGCGTTCGGGCCGGCCGTGCAGCCACGCCGGCAGGGAGGCCGCGCCGGTGTAGGGGACGCGCCGGACCGGGACGTGCGTCACGTCCAGCGGCTGCCGCATCCTGGACTGCGTCAGGTCGAGGGTCCACTGGCCGAGCAGCATCTCGTCGCTGAACTCCAGCCCGTACCGCTCCAGCAGCGGACCGAACCAGCTCAGCCAGGGATGCTCGGTCAACTCCGAGTCCGGGTCGGCCAGTTCCCGCTTCGTCCGCTCGTGGATCACACCGACGTTGTCCGTGCCCCAGACCAGACGGGCGTGCGCGGCGCCGCTGACCCGCGCGGCGATGGGCGCGGGGAACATCAGCGGGTCCCACAGCACCAGGTCGGGCTGCCAGGCGCGGGCGAAGTCGATCAGGTTGTCCAGCACGGGCCGGCGGCCGCCCGGCTCCTCGGGCTCGGGGTAGTGCAGCCGGAACATCCCGGTGAAGATTGCACGTGCCGTGCGCCAGCCCTCCGTCTCGTACGGTTCACCGGAATCGAAACCGAGCGAGGGACGGTCCGGCTTGATCTCCCCCGTGTGGATGCCCAGGGCCCGCGGCAGTTCCTCCGACGTGCCCAGGGGGATGGCCGTGAGCCCGGCCGCGCTGATGTTCGCGATCACCTCGGGGTCCACGACGCCCGCGTGGCTCGCCACGACGACCTCGTGCCCGGCGCTCTGCAGTGCCCAGGCCAGCGGCACGACGGGATACAGGTGTGCCGTCGCCGGAAAGATGGTGAACAGGACACGCATCGTGGGAACTCCGTTCGGGTTCGGGTGCACGGGGCGGGGGTGCGGGGAACTGACTGGACGGGCACGGCGTGCGTGGGGAACAGCGCGATCAGGACGCGGTGTCGGTGTCGGTATCAGTGGTGCGGGTGCGGGTGCGGGTGCGGGTGCGGGTGCGGGTGGCGCAGGCGACGAGCGCACCCGTCGCCGACACGGCGGTGAGGAGCACGAGCGCGCCCCCTCGGCCGGCGCCGAGGGACGCGGCCACGGACGGCAGCACGAGCACCGCGCCCAGTTGCACGGCCGTCTGGTAGACCGGCACTGCGGCACCACGGTGCTCGGCCGGGATCCCGGCCGTGGCCTGGAGGTTGAGGGCCGCGAAGGACAGCACGAAGCCAGCCTCGACGAGCAGCAGCGCGGGCAGCACGCCGGTGGCGTACGACCCGGGCGCCCCGGTCAGCAGGGCGGTCGCACAGCCGAGCAGCGCGGCGCGGCTTCCGGCCCTGATCAGCCGTTCGGTGCCGAAGCGCGCCACCGCCCGGCCGGCCAGGGGCAGCGTGAGCGCCAGGGGCAGACAGGCCGGCAGGAACGCGAGTGCGGTACGCCAGGAACTCCACCCCCACCGGTCGTGCACCTCGTGGACGAACAGCAGCAGCAGGCCCAGATAGGTGCCGTTGAGGGTGGCCGCGCACACCGCCGAGCGCCGGAACGGACCGTTGCGCAGCAGCCGCGCCAGGGTCGCCCCCAGCGGCGCCGCGGGCGCAGGCGCCGTGTCGCGGGGGATGAGCCGGAACCCGGCCACCAGCAGCAACAGGGCGACCGGGGCCGGCAGTACCGGGTTCCAGCGCCAGCTCAGCCCGGTCAGGGCCCCCGAGCACAGCAGCCCCGCGGTGAAACCGGCCGCCCCGAAGAGCGAGTACACCGATACCGCCCGGCGCTGCCCGGCCCCCGGCCGGAACGTGGTGCTGATGATCGCGAGCCCGGTGGGGGCGGTCAGCGCCGCGCACATGCCCTTCACCACGCGGGTGGCGATCAGCACCGCACTCTGGCCGGTGAGGCCGCCGGCCACCGAGGCGGCGACGAACACCGGCAGCGCCGCCAGGT
The DNA here is from genome assembly GCF_040638185.1 of Streptomyces sp. NPDC026672. Lineage (NCBI taxonomy): Bacteria > Bacillati > Actinomycetota > Actinomycetes > Kitasatosporales > Streptomycetaceae > Streptomyces > Streptomyces sp. NPDC026672. The sequence goes on along the minus strand of NZ_JBEZXS010000034.1, from coordinate 20,394 downwards.
ACACCCGCCGCCGGCCCCACCGGGCGACGAGCCGCGGCCCGAGCAGCAGCAGCGCCGCGAAACCGGCGGCGAAGCCGCTCATCACCCACTGGCTGCCGAGCGGCGACAGCCCGAGGTCCCGTTCCATCGCCGGCAGGGCGACCAGGACGACGGAGACCTCCATGGCGTCGATGAGCATGTTGCCGGCGAGCACGAGGAGCAGGGCCCGCCGTCCGGCGCCGGTACGGGACGCGGGGCGGGAGGAGAGCGTCGTCATGCGGGTGGCCCTCCGCCCCGTCAGCCGAGCAGGGTGCCGCCGCTGGCGTCCAGGTAGGAGCCGGTGATCCAGCGGGAGTCGTCGCTCGCGAGGAACGCCACCACGTCCGCGACGTCCCGGGTCTCGCCGACCCGGCCGAACACCGAGTAGCCCGCCATGGCCGCCACCGCCTCCGGGTCGTCGAAGACCGGCGAGCCGTTGTCGGTGATGCCCGGGCCCACGCTGTTCACGGTGATGCCGCGGGGCCCGAGGTGTTTGGCGAAGTGCAGGGTGAGCTGGTCGATCGCGCCCTTGGTCATCGCGTACGCCACCTCCTGCGGGTTGGCGACCCGGGTCAGGCCCGAGGAGATGTTGATGATCCGGCCGCCGTCGGGGAGGTTGTGCAGCGCGCGCTGCACGAGGAAGTACGGTGCCTTGGCGTTGACGGCGAACAGCCGGTCGAACGCCTCGGGCGTCAGGTCCTCCGGGGCCACGCCGCCCATGACCCCGGCGTTGTTCACCAGGATGTCGAGCGTGGTGGCGCCGGTGCGTTCCTTCAGTTCCCGCTCCAGCGCCAGGAACAGTTCGTGGACGTCGCCGGGCACCCCGAGTTCGGCCGTCACCGGGAAGGCCCGGCCGCCCTCCTTCTCGATGGCGGCGACGGTCTCGTCGGCGGCCGTGCGGTTGCCGGCGCAGTGCACCGCGACGAGCGCTCCCTCGCGGGCCAGCCCGAGCGCCGTGGCTCGGCCGATGCCGCGGCTGGAGCCGGTGACGAGCGCGGTCTTTCCGGTCAGTTTGCCCATGGTGTTCCTCCGGTGCGTGGTGTGCTGACGATTCGGTCCGGGAGCGCCGTGCACGGCCGGGCCGCCGGGCTCCGTCATGGCCGGGCCGCCGCCGTCGAGCCCGCTGATCATCGCGGCGAGGTGGCGGCGGGCCGCCGCGATGCCGAGGAGTTCCCGGAACACCGTCCGCACGCCGTCCACCGCGGGCCCGCCGAACAGCAGCTGGGCCTGCGCCTCGATGTTGCCGAGCACGCGCGCGCCCACCGGGTGGCGGACGGCGTGGTAGGTGTCGAGCAGTTCCGCGCCGGCCCGGCCGGTGAGGTGCGCGGCGAGCTTCTCGCCGAGGTCCGCCGCGTCCTGGAGGCCGAGGTTGAGGGCCTGCCCGCCCACCGGAAGCTGGACGTGGGCGGCGTCACCGGCGAGGAACACCCGGCCGATGCGGTAACGGGCGGCCTGCCGGCGCTCGTTGTGGAACGCGTTGAGCCACAGCGGCCGGGCGCCGCCGAGGTCCTCGCCGGTGACGCGGGCCCACACCGCGCGGACCTCCTCGAAGGAGGGGTTTTTGGATCCGCCGGGGACCCGGTCGAACGCGTGCACCATGACGCGGGTGACGCCGTTCGCTCCGCGGCGGGCGTTGGCCACCCCCTCCGGGTGCCGCTCGAAGCGCCGTTCCCGCAGGTCGATGCCGGTCAGGTCGGCGCGCAGCAGCTCCTTGGTGGGGCCGGTCCCGGGGAACGCGAAGCCGGCCAGCCGCCGTACGGTGCTCTCCTCGCCGTCGCAGCCGACGACGTAAGCGGCGCTCAGCCGCAGCCGCCCGCCCGCCGGTGTGGTCGCGACGACGTGCACCCGGTCCGGTGCCTCGGCCAGAGCGGTCACCGTGTGGCCGCGCCGCACCTCGGCCCCGAGCCCGGCCGCCCAGTCGGCCAGCACGGCCTCGACCAGGGTCTGCGGAGCCTTCCACTGGCCGGCGTACGGGCTGTCGCCGGCCTCGGCCAGGTCGAGGGGGACGCCGCCGAAGTGGCCGGGCCCGGCGTCGGGCGGCGGCCCGAGCCGCTCGACCAGGCCCCGCCGGTGCAGCAGTTCCATGGTGCGGGCGTGCAGGACCGACGCCCGCGACTCGGTGCCGGGCCCGGTCAGCCGCTCCAGCACGGTCACCCGCGCCCCGCCCGTGCGCAGCTCCCCGGCGAGCAGCAGACCGACCGGTCCGGCGCCGACCACGAGCACATCGGTGTCCAGCGTGCCCATGGTCAGCGCTTGTTCTCGGCGTAGTCCTTGGCGTGGCCCAGGGTGGCGCGGCTGTTGGCGCTCAGCGCACCGTGGACGTACGCCCGGGCGTCGGCGACGCTCGCGCCGGGGCCCAGCACGGCGCTGATGTTCGCCGTGTTGAGGACCACGGTGTGCTGCGAGGTCGCGACAGTGCCGCCGTCGTTCTCCGTGAACGTCCAGCGGCCGGTGTGCAGGGTCATCAGCGCGGGCAGGGTGACCTGCTTGTAGGCGATCGTGTGGGGCGGGAAGACCACCCGGTACGACTTGGTGGTGTGCGTCGAGCCGTCCTTGGCGCGGGTGTCCATCTCCAGGACCTGCAGACCCGGGGTGTCCTCCGAGAAGCGGACGGAGGCCACGTGCGGCAGCCGCTCCTCCCACCGCCCGGCCTCGTTGACGAAGTCGTAGGCGTCCTTGACCGTGCCGGCGATCTGCACGGTGTCCTCGAAGGAGAACGTGATCTCCTCGGAGGCGTGGGCCAGTTCGACGTTGGTCTTCAACGCGGCCAGCTCCGAGCGGGAGTTGCGGTCGACGGCCTCGTCGATCCACTTCAGGCCGTCCGGGTCGTCGCCGACGGCCCGGTAGTCGTGCAGCAGCCGCACCCGCGACGACGTCCCGGACAGCGGTTCGATGATCCAGGTGCCGCCCATGGCGGCGACCGGCGGTGTGGAGACCTCCTGGCGGAACGTGATCCGCAGGCGCTCGGCGTCCAGAGTGCGGCGCGAGATCCAGTTCTTCGCCTCGCCGTTGGCGGTGGCCCAGATGCGGATGCGCTCCTCGTCCGCGCCCCGCTCGACGTGGTCGACGTAGAGGGTCGGCGGGAAGATCCGGGGCCAGTTCGCCACCTCGGCGATCAGCCGGTAGACGGCGGCGGCCGGGGCGTCGACGGTGACGGTGTGCTCGACCTGACGGGTCGTCATGGTGTGCTCTCCTCCGTGTCTCGGGAAGTGCCCGCGCTGTCTCAGAAGTTGCCGAGGCCCCCGCAGACGTTCAGCGCCTGGGAGGTGATGGAGGCGGCGGCGTCGGACGCCAGGTATCCGACCAGGCCCGCGACCTCGTCGGGCGTCGAGTAGCGGCCGAGCGGGATCTTCGCCTGGAATTTCTGGAGGATGGCGTCCTCGGTGGTGTCGTACGCGGCCGCGTAGCCCTGGCGTACGCGCTGCGCCATCGGCGTTTCGACGTAGCCGGGGCAGACCGCGTTGACGGTGATGCCGGTGGGCGCCAGCTCGTTGCCGAGCGCCTTGGTGAAACCGACCACGCCGTGTTTGGAGGCCGAGTAGGGGGCGCCGAGCACCACGCCCTGCTTGCCCGCGGTGGAGGCGACGCTGATGATCCGGCCGCGGTCCTTGCCGCGCATGCCGCCGGTCGTGAGCACCTCGCGCGTCATCCGGAAGACGCTGTGGAGATTGGTGTCGATGACGTCGTACCAGAGGTCGTCGGTGATCTCTGCGGTGACTCCGCCGCCGGAGCGGCCCGCGTTGTTCACCAGCACGTCGACCGTGCCGAAACGCCCGACCGCCTGGCCCACGAACCGCTTGACGTCGTCCGCGGAGCGGACGTCGCAGGGGGCGCCGTCCACCTCCAGCCCGTCGTCGAGGAGTTCCTTGACCGTACGGGTCACGCTGTCCTCGGTACGGGCGCAGAGGAAGACCCGGTGGCCCTGCCCGGCCAGCAGCCTGGTCACCGCCAGGCCGATGCCGCTGGTCGCGCCCGTGACGAGGGCGACCTTCGGATTGAGCTGCGTCATGTCTGTCTCCTGCGGAAGGAAGGGGAGGCGCGAAAAGAACGAAAAGGTTGAAGGGGGTGAAAGGGGTGAAAGGGTCGAGTGGCGCGGGAAAGTGCCAGGAAGCGCCTGGAAGGAGGTGCGCGCCGCCGGTTCCCGCCGAAGGCATCGACGACGGTGACCGGCGGGAGCCGGCGGCGCGGTCCGGGTCCGGTTCAGCCGATGTCGGCGGTCACCAGCAGGGCGTTGACGTCCTTGATCAGCTCGCGCGGGGTCCTGGTGGCGGTCAGCGCGTCGTCGTCCAGGGTGATGCCGTACTCGCGCTCGATGCGTCCGCCGGTCTCCAGCATCGCCAGGGACTCGTAGCCCAGCGACTCGAAGGCGCTGTCGGCGATGTCCCCGTCGAGATCGGCCGCTTCGTCCGCGCCGGCCCCGTCGCGCAGGATGCGCCTGAGGTCGTCGAGGGTGAACTCGTGGGAGGGCATGGGTGGGTGTCCTTTCGTCGCTGGGAGGGGAGTCGGGTCACGCCGGTCTCAGCGAGCCGACGACCGTCGCCGCCCGCCGGGCCGTGCCTGTGCGGCGGCGCGCACCACGACCGCGGAGTTGAAACCGCCGTGGCCGCGAGCGATCACCAGGGCGCAGCGCACCGTGGCGGTCCGTTCCTGGTCGACGACCAGGTCGAGGTCGTACTCGGGGGAGGGGGAGACGCCGATCGACGGCGGGATCACCCCGTCCCGCATGGCGAGGAACGCGGCGGCCAGGTCCAGGGGCGCCGCTCCCGAGTAGAGCCGCCCGGTCATCGTCTTGGGCGCCGTCACCGGTACCGCGCGGGCTCCGAACACCCCGGTGATCGCCGCCGCCTCGATCCGGTCCAGCTCGGGGATCGCGGCAGCGTCGGCGAACACCACGTCGATGTCGCCGGGCGTGACCCCGGCGTCGGCCAGGGCCAGCTCGACGGCCTTGCGCAGCCCGGCGGGACGCCCGCTGTCCGGCCGGGGGTCGAGCGTGGAACCGTAACCGGCGATCTCGCCGTAGATCCGCTTCGCGCCCCGGGCGCGGGCCTGCTCCAGCTCCTCCAGGACCAGCAGGGCACCGCCCTCGCCGGCCACGTGGCCGTTCGCCGCGGCGTCGAAGGGCAGATAGGCCCGTTCCGGACTGTCGCTGGTGCTCAGCCGGTTGCTCGCCATCTGGGCGACCCAGCCCCAGGGGCAGATCGACGCGTCGACGGCGCCCGACATCACCAGCCGGGTGCCCTTGCGGATCAGCCGCCGCGCCTGGGCGACCGCGTCGAGTCCGCCCGCCTGGTCGCTGACGACCACGCCGCTCGGGCCGCGCATGCCATTGCGGATGGAGATCTGGCCGCTGTTGACGGCGTAGAACCAGGCGAACGACTGGTACGCGCTGACGTACCGGCTGCCCCGGCTCCACAGGGCCTGCAACTCCCGCTGGCCGAACTCGAATCCGCCCGACGAGCTCGCCGTGATCACGCCCATCTCGAACTCGGGCAGCTCCCCGGGGCGCACCGCGGCGTCCTCGAACGCCCAGTCGGCGGCGACCAGGGCCAGCTGGGTCATCCGGTCGGTCTGCGGCAGCAGCCGGCCCGGCAGGTGATCCGCCGCGGTGAACCCCTCGATCTCACCGGCCAGCCGGCTCGGGTACCGGTCGGGGACGAAGCGCGTGATCCGGCCTATGCCGCTGCTGCCCTTGCGGGTCGCCGCCCAATAGGCGTCGGTGCCCAGGCCGTTGGGGGCGACCACCCCCAGCCCGGTGACGGCGACCCGGACGCCGCTCGTGCTCATGCCGCCCTCCGATCGGGACGGGCGAGCACCATGGCGCTCTGGAACCCGCCGAATCCGCTGCCCACGGACAGCACGGCGTCCGTCCGCCAGTCACGTGCGGTGAGCGGCACGTAGTCGAGGTCGCACTCGGGGTCGGGCGTGCGCAGGTTGGCCGTGGGCGGTACGACGTCGTGCTCCATCGCCAGCGCGCTCGCCGCGATCTCGATGGAGCCGATGGCGCCCAGCGAGTGCCCGACCATCGACTTGATGGAGCTGACGGGCACGGCGTACGCGTGCTCGCCCAGGCTGCGCTTGAACGCGGCGGTCTCGTGCCGGTCGTTCTGCTTGGTCCCCGAACCGTGCGCGTTGACGTAGTCGATCCCCTCCGGGGCGAGCCGCGCCTCCGCCAGGGCCACCCGGATCGCCTCGGCCATCTCGCGTCCGTCGGGGCGCAGCCCCGTCATGTGGAAGGCGTTGCTGCGCGTGGCGTACCCGGCGATCTCCGCGTACACATGGGCGCCGCGCCGCCGTGCCGCCGCCAGTTCCTCCAGGACGAACACGGCCGAACCCTCGCCCAGGACGAACCCGTTGCGCGTCCCGTCGAAGGGGCGGGAGGCGTGCTCCGGGTCGTCGTTGCGCGCCGTGGTGGCCTTGATCGCGTCGAAGCAGGCCACGGTGATGGGCGAGATCGGGGCGTCCGCCGCGCCCGCCACCATGACGTCGGCCGATCCCTCGCGGATCAGCTCGGCGGCGTGGCCCACGGCGTCGAGGCCGGAGGTGCAGCCGGTGGAGACCACCGTGGCCGGGCCCTCGGCGCCCACCGCCCAGGCCACCTCGGCGGCGAAGGAGCTGGGCACCAGGTAGTTGTAGAGATGCGGGACCGCGTAGGTGTGGTCGACGAGATCGAGCCGTCCGCTGTCGCTGACGGTCCGGTACTCCTCGTCGAGCCCCATCGTCGCGCCGACCGCGCTGCCGATGGTCACCCCGGTGCGGTGCGGGTCGAGGGAGCCGAACTCGAGGCCGCTGTCCGCCACCGCCTCCCGCGCGGTGACCACCGCGAACTGCGCGGCCCGGTCCATCCGCCGGACCTGCTGCGCGCCGAGACCGAGCAGTTCGGTGTCGAAGTCGACCTCGGCGGCGACCTGCGAGCGGAACGGGGAGGGGTCGAAGAAGCTGATGCGCCGGGTCGCGGTGCGCCCGTCGGACAGCAGGCTCCAGAAGGCCTTGGCGCCGACGCCGCCGGGCGCGGTGACGCCGATGCCGGTGATCACGACCCGCCGGCCGTCCGGGCCGCTCACAGCGCGGTCCAGTGGTAGAAGCGCCGCGCCATGGCGTCGGCGGGGGAGCGCCAGGTGGCGGGGTCGTAGGCGGTGACGAACGGCTTGAGGTCCTGGCTGATGCCGACGAACCGCGGGTCCTCCTTGGCCGCCTCGATCCGCTCGCCGCCGTCCGCGGAGTCGAAGTCCTGGAGGTGGAAGTAGAGGCCCCGGTACGTGAAGAGCTGCCGGCGCCGGGTGCCCATCCGCTGCGGCATCTCCGTGCCGTCGAACGCGCCGAAGAGGCGGGCGACGTCCTCGGTGGAACGGGGCTCCATGCGGGCCACGATCAGTGTGCTGTGCATGAGTCTCTCCTTGTCAGGACTGCTGGATGCGGGACGGGCCGAACCAGCGCTCCAGTGCCATGGGCAGATCGTGGTGGCTGCCCGGCGCGGCCCAGGCCACGTGCCCGTCGGGCCGCACCAGCACCGCCGACGTGTCCGCGAGCGGACCGCCGGCCGCCACGCCGTGCGGCTCCGCGGTCACGAGGTCCACCCGGTCCGACCAGCCGGCCGCACGCTCGCGGAGGACGGCGTTGTCCGCCAGGTCGAGCAGCACGCCCCGCCCGCCGCGCAGCAGTTCGGTGCTGCTGGTCTTGCGCCGGTCGCCGACCAGCTCCAGGTGCGGCATCCGCAGGCCCAGCAGCGGGTGGCGGCCCCGGCCGACGTCGTAGCGGATCTCCAGACCGCTCACCATGCCCGCGAGGTGGCGGCTGACCTCGTTGTAGCGGATGAGCTCCGCCAGCACGTCGCGCAGCGGCTGCACCTCGTCGCCGGTGAGGAAGAGCAGCCCCTGCGCCTTGGTGTTCATCATCAGCCGCTCGCCCACCGCGTGCCGTTCGCCGTGGTAAGTGTCCAGCAGCTCCTCGGGCGCGGTGCCGCGGACCACGGCGGCCAGCTTCCAGCCGAGGTTCACGGCGTCCTGGATGCCGGTGTTCATGCCCTGGCCGCCGGCCGGCAGGTGGATGTGCGCGGCGTCCCCGGCGAGCAGCACCCGGCCCCGCCGGTACTCCGTGGCGAGCCGCGTCGCGTCGCCGAACGCGCTGACCCACTCGTGCTCGGCGTGCGAGATGTCGATGCCGGTGATCCGCTGCCAGGCCGCCGCCACCTCCGCGTACGAGGGCGGTTCGGTGCGCCGGCGGGGCGGCGCGCCGCGCTCGCAGACGATGATGCGGGTGACACCGCGGTCGCCGAGCGGGCCGCACATCACCATGCCGCCGGTGTACGTCTCGCCGATCAGCCGCGGCGTCAGCTCCACGCCCTTGATGTCCGCCAGGTACATCTCCATGGTCGCCGGGGTGCCCGGGAAGTCGAAGCCGGAGGCCCTGCGCACGGTGCTGCGGCCCCCGTCGCACCCCACCAGGTAGGAGGCCGTCAGCCGGCTCTCCTCGCCCCCGGGGCCGCGCACCTCGGCCTCGACGTGGTCGCCGTGGTCGCGCAGGGCGACCAGTTCGTGGCCGCGCCTCAGATCGGTGCCCAGCTCGCGCGCCCAGTTCTCGAGCATCGTCTCGGTGTCCGACTGGGGCACGGTCTTGGCCGCCTGGTGGACGCTGTCGAGGACGCCGAAGTCGACCGGCAGGCCGCCGAAGTGGCCCGCGTTGCTGGTGCCCATGTCGCCGAGGCGGTGCAGCAGCCCGCGCTGGTCGAAGACCTCCATCGTCCGGGTCGTGAAGCCCAGCCCGCGGGACTCGCCGGTGCGCTCCCGCAGCCGGTCCAGCACGATGACGTCGACTCCCGCGAGCCGCAGCTCCCCGGCGAGCATGAGTCCGGTGGGGCCTGCGCCGGCGACGATGACGGAAGCGTCCATGGATGTGTCCTCCGGGGCGTCGGAATGGTCGGTACGACGAAGCGGCGCACCGGAAGAGACTCCGGTGCGCCGCTCGATGCTTTTCCGCGCTGTTGCTTTTCCGTGCCGTTGTCGTGCCCGGTGAATCGGCACAGTGCTGCGGAAGCTAATGAAGACCTTCTTCGGTGTCCCCGCGGATGTCAACGCCCGTTTTTCCGTGCAACCACATGTCTGCGTCAGGACTTTGTCAAGCGTGCTTTTCCGGGCCCGACGAAAAAAAGCTCCACCCGGGGTGATGCACCCCGGGTGGAGCCGTTGACGGCCGTACTCGGCGTCTTTCGCGCCGGCGCCTTCGTCAGGCGCGGGCGCCGAGCGACGTGTGGACGTCCTGCTCGTGGTAATAGGTGCGGCCGCCGGCGGTGCGGCGGCGCCACCGGGCCTGGCTGGCGTGGCGGTAGACGCTGCCCGGCGCGGTGCCCCACAGGGTGGCGATGTCCCGGGCGGTCAGCCAGCGCACCGCCGGTCCGGTGCGCTCCGGCCCCCGCGGGGCGTTCCGCCGCAGCCACTCCTGCCCGGACCAGCGGTGTGCGGGATCGGTGTCGCAGCCGACCTCGACGGCCGGGTCGGTGCCCGCGCCGGCCACCGCGGTCAGTACGCCCCCGCAGCCCGGCACGACGCAGTCGCCGGCCGGGACCCGGCGCCGCTGCGCGGGATCGACGATCCGGTGGGCCCGGCGCACGCACCGCGCCACCTCGTCGGACAGCTCACCGGCGGCCTCGTGCGCGAGGAGCCAGGCGGCGTGGCCCAGTAGGAAGTGCGCGATCCGGGCCGGGGTGTCCGGCGGGGCGCCGACCCCCAGCTCCTGGACCACCAGCGCACCCCAGGACCGCAGGGTCCCGACGATGCCGGAACGGGCCTCGGCGGCCGCCGTGTTGAAGGGCAGACCGGTTGCCGGGCCGCCGCCGGACGTGCGCTCGCGCGGCCGGCCGGCGCCGGTGAGCAGGTGTCCGCACTCGTCGTGCAGACGCGGGAGGCTGCGCAGGTCGTGGGTGAGACGGCGCCGGCAGGCCGGGCAGAGCCGGCTGCCGGCGACGGCCGGCTCCCGGGTGCGGGCGCCGGTCGCGCGGCGCCGGCACCCGGCGCCGTCGCACTCCGTCGGTTCCCAGGTCGTCGTACGGGCGGTCTCTGTGATGTCCGTGAATCCGTAAGTCATTTCCCCCACCGTTTCCAGTGCGGCGAACCTATTCCCGGAATTCACGGACGGACAAGCGAAGACCCGTCGGCTGTCATTCCTCTGTAGCGGGTCTACGGTTTTCCGTACCGACCTGTCCTGGTGATGTCCTCAGATCGCGAAGCGCGCCGCGATGCCGTCGAGGACGGAGTCCAGTCCGGTTTCGAACTGCCATTGCTGATCGTCCTTGCGCTCGGCCTCGCCGATGTACCGCGCGTACCTGGGGAACCGGCCGGTGCTCATGAGCCAGGCCATCTGCGAGGCCAGTCCCGAGCGGGCCTCCTGACGTGTCGACCAGCCGCGGACGCGCAGCATCTGCGTCAGCCCGATCTCCGTGTCGACCGCGCCCTGCACATAGGCGATGAGGGTGCTGTAGGCCGCCATGGCGGTGTCCGCGTCGAGTCCGAGGCCGTCGAGCGCGGTCAGCGCGGCCTCGGGCACGGCCAGCTGGTTCGGGGTCGGCGCGCACCACGTCGCCCGCGTCACCCAGGAGTGCCGCAGCAGGGCCTCCCTTATCCGCAGGGCGACGGACCGCATGGTCACGCGCCAGCCCTCCGTACCGTCGGGCAGCTCCAGCTCCGCGTAGACGAAGTCGACCATCAGCTCCAGGAGTTCGTCCTTGCCCGTGACGTAGCGGTACGCGGCCATGGGTGCGACGCCGAGTTCGGTGGCCAGGCGGCGCATGGTGACCGCGTCGAGCCCCTCGGCGTCGGCGATGCCGACGGCGGCCGCGGCGATCCGCAGGGGGGTGAGGGTGGTCCGGGGAGCGGGTGCCGGCCGCTCCAGGCGCTCCCACACGGAGGCCCGGTCCTTCTCCTCGTCCACTGCCTGTCTCTCGTGCGCGGCCATCGCTTCGGTTCCTTCCGACGAACAGTGCTGTGTACATTGTATCAAGAGTAGACAGCGTACACTCAACTGTGTACGTTGTACGTGAACGATACGGCGTACACATCGCAGGGGGTCCACCATGGCCGACGTGACCGACGACACTCTCCGCACCGCGGTGATCATCGGCAGTACCCGCGACGGGCGGTTCGGTCCGGTCGTCGCCGACTGGATCACCGGACACATCGCCCAGCGCGACGACATGGCGGCCGACGTGATCGACCTCGTCGAGACGCCGCTGCCGACCGTGTTCCCGGCGTTCGGCGAGACTCCCTCCGACGAGATCGTGGCCCAACTGGGCGCGGTGACACCGCGACTGGCCCGGGCCGACGCGTTTGTGGTCGTCACGCCCGAGTACAACCACAGCTTCCCCGCGCCGCTGAAGAACGCCGTCGACTGGCACAACGAGCAGTGGCACGCCAAGCCGATCGGCTTCGTCTCCTACGGCGGCCTCGCGGGCGGCCTGCGCGCCGTCGAACAGCTCCGGGTCGTCTTCGCGGAACTCCACGCGGTCACGATCCGCAACACGGTCAGTTTCCACAACTACGGCGAGATCTTCGGCCCCGACGGCAAGCCGACCGACCCCGGGTGCGACATCGCGGCCAAGGCCATGCTCGACCAGCTCATCTGGTGGGGGCAGGCCCTGCGCGAGGCCAGGCGCGCCCGCCCGTACGCCGTCTGACGTCCCGCCACTCGTGCCCTGGGGGCAGTGATGAACGACCGCCCGACCGCCACTCCCGCGCCCGACCGGCCCGCCCTGCCCCGCCTCGGCGTCCTCGGGCTCATGCTCGGCATCTTCCTGGCGACGCTCGACGGACAGATCGTCGGCACCGCGCTTCCGACCATCGTGGGCGACCTCGGCGGCCTCGACCACTTCTCATGGGCGCTGACGGCGTACCTGCTCACCATGGCCGCGTCCACCCCCGTCTGGGGCAAACTGGGAGACCTCTACGGCCGCAAGGGCGCCTATCTCAACTGCGTGGTGCTCTTCCTCGTCGGGACGGTGCTGTGCGGCCTTGCGCAGAGCATGGGGCAGCTCATCGCCTTCCGTGCCCTTCAGGGCCTCGGCGCGGGCGGTCTGATGGTCGGCGCGCTCTCGGTCATTGCCGTGCTGGTACCCGCTCAGGACCGTGGCCGGCTCCAGTCGATGGTGGGCATCACCCTGCCGATCGCGTTCGTCGGCGGCCCCCTGCTCGGCGGGTTCATCACCGACTACCTGAGCTGGCGCTGGGCGTTCTACGTCAACGTGCCCGTCGGTCTCGTCGCGCTGCTCGCGGTCGCCAGGGGCGTACGGCTGCCCGCCACCCGCGTCACGGGACGGATCGACTACCTCGGCGCGGTCCTGCTCACCACCGGCATCCTGGCCCTCACCCTGCTGGCGGGCTGGGCCGGCACCACCTACGCGTGGACGTCCTGGCAGATCGCCGGACTCGCCGTCCTCGTCGTGCTGGCCCTGGCCTGGTTCGTCCGGGTGGAACGGCGCGCCGCCGAACCGATCACGCCGCCCCGGCTCTTCGCCCACCGGGACTTCACCCTGGCCCAGATCCTCAGCTTCCTGGTCGGCGCCGTGCTCGTCTCCGTCATCAACTACCTCCCGCAGTACATGCAGTTCGTCCAGGGCTCCTCGCCCACCGTCAGCGGTCTGCTCATCCTGCCGCTGATGCTCGGCATGCTGACGTCCCAACTGATCACCGGGCGGCTGATGGACGGCGGCGGCCTGGACCGTGCCGTGCCGCTCACCGGCGGCGCCGTCACCTTCGCCGGGGCGCTGCTGCTGCTCATGCTCGGCACGGACACCCCGCTCGCCCTGGCCTCCGCGCTCACCCTGTTCGTCGGGGCGGGGGTCGGCGCCCTGATGCAGAGCACCCTGCTGACCACCATGAACAGCGCGCCCCCGCAGGACATGGGCGCGGCCACGGGCACGGTCACCCTGGTGCGCACCATCGGCGGCTCCCTCGGGGTCGCCATGCTCGGCGCCGTGCAGAGCAGCCGCATGAGCGACGTGCTGGCCGAGCGGCTCGGCGCCGCCACGGAACAACGGCTGACCGCCGGGGGCGGACTGACGCCCGCTCTGCTCAAGGACATGCCGGCCGGCACGCGCGCCGCCGTCGAGGACGCCGTCAGCAGCGGTCTGCACGGCGTCCTGGTCGGCGCGGCCGTGCTGTCCGCGCTCGCGTTCGGTACGGCGTGGTTCGTCCGCGCGGCTCCGGCCCCGGCCTCGTCGGCCCCCGGGTCCGGGACCGGCGCCGCGAAGGACCTCGCCCCCACCCCTCCCGGGGACTGAGCACGGCCGGCCCCGGCCCGGCTCCCACACCCGCCCAAGCCGCCGACCGCACGGTCGAAATCCCCCGTCGCCGTGCGGTCGGCCTCCACCGAAGGTGAACACCGATGCCCACGAAATCCGTCCAGCGCGTCCGGGACGTCCTGGTCCGCCCGTTCTCCCTGGGCAGCCTCACGCTGCCCAACCGCGTCGTCATGGCCCCGATGACGCGTGAGTTCTCCCCCGGTGGCGTGCCGGGCGACGACGTGGCGCGCTACTACGCCCGGCGGGCGGCCGCCGGCGTCGGCCTGATCATCACCGAGGGCACCTACGTGGGCCACGATTCGGCGGGCAGCAGCGCCCGGGTCCCGCACTTCCACGGCGACGAGGCGCTCGCCGGCTGGTCGGCCGTGGCCGACGCCGTCCACCGCGCGGGCGGCCGGATCATGCCGCAGCTGTGGCACGTCGGCATGGACCGCACCGCGGGCAGCCCGCCGGTCCCCGACGCCCCGCGGATCGGCCCCTCCGGGATCGCCCCGGACGGCACCAGGTCCGGCCGGGAGATGACCCGGGCGGACATCGACGACGTGGTCGCCGCCTACGCGGCCTCCGCGGCCTCCGCCGAGGCGCTGGGCTTCGACGGGGTGGAGATCCACGGCGGCCACGGCTATCTGATCGACCAGTTCCTGTGGCCCCGCACCAACCGGCGCACCGACGCCTACGGCGGCGACATCACCGGCCGCACCCGCTTCGCCGCCCAAGTCGTCGCCGCCTGCCGGCAGAGCGTCTCCGCCGACTTCCCGATCTCCTTCCGCTTCTCCCAGTGGAAGGTGAGCCACTACGACGCGCGGATCGTCGAGACGCCGCAGGAACTGCAGACCATGCTCGGGTTGTTGTCCGAGGCGGGCGCCGACGCCTTCCACTGCTCCACCCGCCGCTTCCACCTCCCGGAGTTCGAGGGGTCCGACCTCAACCTGGCGGGCTGGGCGAAGAAGCTCTCCGGCAGACCCACCATCAGCGTCGGCTCGGTCGGCCTCAGCAACGAGTTCCTCCAGGCGCTGTACCAGGGCGAGCGGGCCACAGTCACCGACATAGGCGAACTGCTCGACCGCATGGAGCGCGACGAGTTCGACCTCGTGGCGGTCGGCCGGGCGCTGCTCGGCGATCCCGAGTGGCTGGAGAAGGTCCTCGCGGGCCGCGTCGACGAACTCACCCCCTTCCACGTGAGCCTCGTCGGCAACCTCCACTGAGCCGTCTGTCCGCGCACGAGTCGGTCCTTGGTGCGGGAGGCCGCCGGAGGGATCGTGGGCCGAGGGCGCCCGGGGCCGCTTCTGGCGAGGTGTGCTGTGCTCCGAACGGTGTGGCCAGGCACGATCTCGTCCGGTTTGGCCACGGCGCCTTTCCGGATCTCGCACCTTTCGTCTCTGGATCTCGCACCTGCCGTCCCGGGCCGGACGAGCGTGGTCGGCTGAGGCACATAAGACGGGTCTCGTCAGCGCAGGCCGCCGACCGAGCACCGGCCGGGGGAGCGCTGGAGCGGGCTCCCGGAGAGCAGCCGGCCACCGGGCAGTACCGCACAGGCCCCGATGCTCAGCAGCCCGCCGACAAGGAAGATGCCTCGCACCCCGGCGAGCGGCAGGACGAGTGCCCCGAGGGCGGCGCCGGCCGCGATACCGGCGTTGTAGGCACTGGAGTTGGGTGTGGGTGTGGGTGTGGGTGTGGGTGTGGTGTTTGTGTGGTGTGGTGTGGTATGTGGTTCTGGGTGGTTGTGAGTACTGGTCCGGGCGTAGCGCCCGTCAGGGCCAGGGACGTCACCGCCGCGCCTGGATGGGTGCTGACCGGGTGCAGGCTGAGCATGCCCACCGCCTGTGTGCCTACGGCCTGTGTGGTTATGGTGGTGGGCAGTGCGGACTCCGAGAAGCGGTTCAGCAACGCTCCGGTGGTGTTCATCCCGGTCAGGCAGGTGGCTCCGAAAATCACGAGCGGGGTACTGGCCGTGCTGGGGGGAACCTGCTGACGTTGCCCGGGAACTTTACGATGTAGGTGTGTCCCGCGAACGTCCCGGTGGTGGACTGGGCCCCGGCCGCTAGGTGTGCAGCTGACGGACGCCTATGACAGGGGGTCCTGGGCCTTCTGTCGTAGGCGTTCGTATGGGGTCTGGCCGGCGAGGGCACCGTGGGGGCGATGGTAGTTGTAGTAGTCCTCCCACTCCTGCAGTTTGCTGTTGAAGAGGTTGACGTCGTCGATGACCTGGCCTTCCAGGAGGCGATAGAACTCTTCGGAGTCGATGCGGTGGGATCGCTCGACTTTGCCGTTCAGCCGCGGGGTTCGGGGCTTGATCCGAACGTGCCCGATGCCCTTGTCGAGCAGGTGCCAGTGGAAGGCCTGGCCGAACTCCTGGCCGTTGTCGGTCTGGACCTGCTCGACCATGAACGGGAGCTTGGCCAGGACGTAGTCGATGAACTGGATCGCGGTCTTCTGGTCATTGCGGGGACAGGCGCGCAGCACCCTCAGGCGGGTGCAGTCGTCGATGGCGGTGTACTGGTAGTAGCGCTTCTTTCGACCGCTCTGGCCGAGCGGCTCGATGAACTTCACGTCGACCTGCAGCTGGTGACCGGGGCGCTGCTTCTCATAGCGCTTCCAGCGGATGGAGCGGCGCTTGTAGCGCTGCGAGGCCGGCAGCCGGTTCAGGCCCACCTTCTTCAAGATCCGCCAGACGCCGGACGTGCTGATCGCCACGTCGTGGTACCGCTGCAGATACATTGCGATCTTCGCCGGGCCGAAGTGGTACTGCCGGCGCAGCCAGAGAATCTTCTCCACCACGTCGCCCGCGGTGGCATGCGGCGTGTGGTGCGGGGCGCTGGAGCGGTCCTTCAGTCCGTCCAGGCCCTCGGCTTCGTAGCGTCGACGCCAGGTGTAGAAGCATTGGCGGCTGATGCCGTAGGAGCGGCAGGTCGCGGCGATGTTGCCGCTCACCTCCTCCGCGTGACGCAGCACAGCGAGCCGGTGCCGGGCGCGTCTTGCGAGCTCGCGTTCAGTCATGGCGGTCTCCTAGAGACTGGAGACCCACCTGTCAATAACGTCCGTCAGTTTTACTGATCGTTTCAGAATGAGTTGAGCTGTGGGTCTTGCGCTCGGCAATCTTGGTCGCCAGGGTGTCCGGAGTGCGTGTTGATCTTGTTCCTGACGACCTGTGGGAGCGGGTGGCTGGGCTGTTGCCCCCTGCTCCCGAGCGGCGCTGTCGCCATCCGGGGCGGTTGCGTGTTCCCGACCGAACGGCGCTTGCTGGCGTCATGTATGTGCTGCGGACCGGTGTCGCCTGGCGTGACGTTCCCGCAGAGAGTGTGGGCTGCTCCGGTGTGACGGCCTGGCGCCGGCTGCGGGACTGGACCGAGGCCGGTGTCTGGCCCCGCCTGCATGCCACCCTGCTGGGCGAGCTGCGCCGCGCCGACCTGCTGGACTTGGACGACTGCGCCGTGGACGGCTCGCACATCCGGGCTCTCAAAGGGGGGATCACGTCGGTCCCTCACCGGTCGACCGGGCCCGCCCCGGCTCCAAGCACCACCTCATCGTCGACCGGCACGGAACCCCGCTCGCAGTCACGCTCACTGGCGGCAACCGGCACGACGTCACCCAGCTTTCTGCCCCTGCTGAACGCGGTTCCCCCGATCCGGGGCCTTCGGGGACGCCCTCGGCGCAAGCCCCGGCGACTGTACGCCGACCGGGGCTATGACTTCGACAAGTACCGCCGCCTGCTGTGGAAACGCAGCATCAAACCCGTGATCGCCCGACGCGGTGCCGCCCACGGCTCCGGACTGGGCAAAGTCCGCTGGGTCGTCGAGCGCGCCTTGTGCGCCACGAGGCGCTTTGTTTGTATCCCCGGTTCAACCGGGAGGAAATCGGAAGGAGGTTCCTGGGCCCGATGACTTACCTGGATCCGAAAGGTGAAGGGGACAAAAGCATGTCAGAAAACCAGTGACCGGGCCCAGTTGTCAGGGACGGGGTACTGGGTGGCCCGTGCGATATGGCGAAGACTGGATTGTTTGAAGCCCAATCTCCAGAAGATGCAAGTTCCCATCCGTCGGAAAGACAACTGAAACCGGCGCCGCGCTCTGCTCAGGCTTCGCATGGTGTGGCCGGAGCAACTTCCGGAGCGTGGAGCGATGCCCAGCGAGGGCATTCAAGGAGATGAGTGGGACGCCTGTGTCGCGCTAGAACGTACAGACAGAGACGAACGTGGGATCGCCTACGGGATGCGAGTCCTAGGGCGACGGAGGCCTCGTAGTAGTCGCCGGATTAACGCCCGGCCGGGGAGGACGGGAAAGCCGTCTGCAGGGCGAAGGGGGCCAGGTGATTCGGACACCTCGAAACCCGGGAGGTATGCGAAATGCAGAGCGCCGCAACGGTGCTGGGTGTCCTGCGTGAACGCGGCAGGCGCAACCTGCCGTGCGATGAACTGTATCGGCAGCTGTTCAACCCGCAGTTGTATCTGCTGGCCTACGGACGTATCTACGCCAACCATGGCGCGATGACGCCCGGGGTCACGGCGGAAACCGTGGACGGCATGTCCCAGCGGAAGATCAGCCGGATCATCGAGGCGATGCGCAACGAGCGTTATCGGTTCCGTCCGGTGCGACGCATTCATATCCCGAAGAAGAACGGGAAGATGCGTCCGCTGGGGCTGCCGACCTGGTCGGACAAGCTCGTTGGTGAAGTGGTCCGTCTGTTATTGGAGGCGTATTACGAGCCGACGTTCTCCGACCGCTCGCATGGCTTCCGTCCCCGCCGAGGTTGCCATACCGCATTGCGGGAGGTGGACCACACCTGGACCGGGACATCCTGGTTCATCGAAGGGGACATCGCCGACTGCTTCGGCAGCCTGGACCACCAGGTCCTGCTGTCGATCCTCGGCGAGAAGATCCATGACCAGCGGTTTCTGCGGCTGGTGCGCAACATGCTCAAGGCCGGATACCTGGAGGACTGGAGGTGGGGTGCCACGCTCTCCGGAGCACCCCAAGGCGGGGTGGCCTCCCCCATCCTGTCCAACATCTACCTGCACAGTCTGGATGAGTTCGTCGAGACGGTTCTGATCCCGGAGTACACCCGAGGAGATCGCCGGGCCCGCAACCCGGCCTATCTGGAGCTGCAGAATCTGCTGGCGAAAGCCCGCCGGCGCGGCGACCGGGCCCAGGCCCGCATGCTGCGTCAGCGGATGGTCAGCCTGCCGAGCTCGGATCCGAACGATCCGGAATATCGGAGACTGCGCTATATCCGCTACGCGGACGATCATCTCCTGGGTTTTGCCGGACCGAAATCCGAGGCCGAGCAGATCAAGCAGCGCCTGGCCCAGTTCCTGCGTGATGAACTCAAGCTCGAACTGTCCCCGGACAAAACGCTGATCACTCATGCCCGCACCGGGGCAGCGCGGTTTCTCGGTTACGAGATCACGACCCAGCACAACGACACGAAGAAGACCGGCCGTTACCGGCGCATCAACGGCCAGATCGCACTCCGTGTCCCCCGGGACGTGATCAAAGCCAAGTGCACCCCGTATCTTGCCCGCGGAAAACCCGCGAAGAGAAAGGCCCTGATCAACAGCAGTGATCATGCGATCGTTGCGACGTTCGGGGCCGTCTACCGGGGCATCGCCCAGCACTACCTGCTCGCCGGAGATGCCTTCCGGCTGCATCGGCTGTAATGGGTCATGGAAACGTCCATGCTCAAGACTCTTGCGGCCAAGCACCGTTCATCAGTGCCGAAGATGGCCGCCAAGCACAAGGCCCGAATCGACACTCCCAGCGGGCCCCGAGTCTGTTTCGAGGCCCGCATCGAACGGAAGAACAGGAAACCACTGGTGGCGCGGTTCGGTGGAATTCCACTCCAGCGGCAGCGGACGGCAGAAATCGCCGACCGTGAGCCGGTCCGGGTGGACTATCCGCAGAAGGAACTCATCGCGAGGCTCTTGGCGGACACCTGCGAGATCTGCGGAGGCAAGGGCAACGTGCAAGTGCACCACGTCCGCGCTCTCGCCGACCTCGCGCATGCCGGATGGCAGCCCTCCGACTGGGCGCGCGTCATGCTGCAACGGCGTCGCAAAACCGTCGTGGCCTGCGACACCTGTCATGACCGAATCCACTCAAAAGGCCTGCCAAAACAGACACGCAGTAGTCACTGGAGAGCCGGATGACCGGGAAACCGTCATGTCCGGTTCGGCGGGAGGCCGCGCGGAACAGGACCTGCCACGGCGGGCACCTCACCGCGCGGCCGACCCAACCGCCTGGCTTCACCAGTTCAAACGACTCCGCATCCGCTACGAAAGACGTGCTGACCTCCATCAGGGCCTACTCGAACTGGCCTGCAGCCTCATATGCCTCCGCCGCCTACGGACCTCGTTGTGAAACGATCGGTCAGTCGCCCAGGACCCGCTCCCACAGCAGCCCGTCCCGCCAGCTCCCGTCGAGAAAGATCGACGAGTGCGCGACGCCGTACGGGTTGAACCCGTTGCGGCGCAGCACCCGTTGCGACGGCAGATTCTCCAGATTGGTGGACGCCTCAGCGCGGTGCAACCCGAGTTCGTCCGTCATCACCCGGAGTACAAGCCCGACGGCGCGCCCGGCATGCCCTTGATTCTGGGCGACGCTGGCGATCCAGTAACCGACGGAACCGCGGCGAAGGTGAGGCTGCGGCAGGATGCCTCCGACCGTGACCTGCCCGATCACCTGGTCGTCGGCGAGTACCACGCCCGGCCAGACCATGCCGGCCCGGTACCCAGCCAGCAGCCTGTCGATCCGCTCCGCCTGGCCCTTCGGGGTGAAGAAGTCGGCCGGCTGGGCCGGTTCCCACGGGCGGAAAGCCTCGAAGTCCCGCACCCGATGCGCGGCTATCGGGGCGGCATCGGCGGGCTCGATCAGGCGGATCCTGGTGCTGTTGTACATGGGCTGATCCTCGTGGCGGTGCGTCGGATGAGACCTGCCAACCTATGCGAGCCGCAGGAGCCAACACTTCTGGCCAAGCGCTTCATTCTGAAACGATCAGTTAGAGCTAGGGTCCGTCTTCAAAGATCGTTCGGGTGGTAGATGATGGTGTTGTGGTACGCCGTCATGAACTCACTGACCAGGAGTGGGAGTTACTCGCTC
>NZ_JBEZXS010000033.1:0-100083 GCF_040638185.1 Streptomyces sp. NPDC026672 | reverse complement strand
GGGGATCACGCCATCGCAGATCCGTGTCGAGCAGGTCGCGCACCAGGCCATGGGGATGCACGCCGTGGGGCGTCGACTCGATGTACGGCTGTGTGTGCAACCAGGCGAACACGGCCGCGGCGTCATCGGACCCGTCCAGGACGGACCGCAGCAGGTCCTCCGTCGTGTCGTACGCGTGAGCGCAGACCTCCAGGGCATGCCTGTGCGCCGCCGACGGCACCGCGTCCCAGCCGATGTCGGCCTGCCAGCTCGCCTCGGGCGGACACCGACCGGCCACCACCACGATCGTGTCGGCCGGAAGACCCGAAGCCGTTCAGCCGGGCCATTGTCCTTTCGGCGACGGATCGGAAGACGCCGAGGCCGGAGCCGTAGGGCCGGCCTCGTTCGGCGATGACGGGGCGGATGCCGCGCTGCCGCAGCAGGCGCCGGTACTCGTCGTGGTCGTAGCCGCGGTCGGCGAGCAGGGCGCCCGACCGCGGTGATCGTTGAAGGCGTGTGGGTATCTGGTGGCGTATTACGCCTTGCGCCCGATGCCGCCGTAGATGTAAGTCGGTTCGGGGGAGGCTCCTGGGTCGGGACGCCACAGGGGGCACGAGACGACGCCGGGGTCCAGGAGGTCGAGGCCGTCGTAGTAAGCGGCGATCCGGTCGGGGCTGCGCAGAACGTAGGGGACGGCGCCGGTGTCGTCGTAGTCGGCCTGTGCCTTCATGAGGTCGGGGTCGGTGTCGGCGCCGTCGTAGTGCACGAGATAGCTGCCGGAGGGCAGCGCGGACAAGAGGCGGTCGACGATCGCCTTCGCCTCGGTGTGGTCCTGGACGTGGCCCAGGACGCCCATGAGCATCAGGGCGACGGGCTGGGCGAAGTCCAGGGTGTCCGCGGCGCGGCGCAGGATCGTCTCGGGGTCGTGCAGGTCGGCGTCGATGTAGGCGGTGACTCCGGGGGGTGTGCTGCGGAGCAGGGCCTCGGCGTGTGCCAGGACGATCGGGTCGTTGTCGACGTAGACGATCCTGGCGGCGGGGGCGATCCTCTGGGCGACCTCGTGGGTATTGTCGTTGGTGGGCAGGCCGGTGCCGATGTCGAGGAACTGGCGGATGCCACGGTCGCGGGTGAGGTGGGTGACCGTGCGGATCAGGTACTGACGGGACGCGCGGGCCATGATCCTCACCTGGGGGGCTGTCGCGGCGTAGGCGTCGCCGGCCTCCCGGTCGGCGGGGTAGTTGTCCTTGCCGCCCTGCCAGTAGTTCCAGGTTCGTGCTGAGTGGGGGACGGACGTGTCGATCTTGTTGTCCACGGGGTTTCCTCCGGAAAGGTGGGGTCCGGTCGCGCAGCGGAACGGGGTGGCGGGTGTCGGATGGCGCGGCGGCGGGCCGGGCAGACCACCACCGGCGCAGGCCAGGTGCCGTTCGCTCGGCCCTTTGAGCTGGAGGTCGTCGGGTCCGAGCGGGGTGTGGACCAGGTCGATGTCGCGGCGGAACTGCTCGATCAGGCTGCCTGGACGTGCGGCGTGCTCGCGTGAGTCACGGCGGCACGGTGGGCGGCGAGCTTGGTGGGTGGGTGCAACCACGGGGCGCACAATACGCCCCAGCAGGGGAGGCGAATGGCGTGGTGGACGGCCAACTTGGCTTATATCAGGCGGTGTTGTACCTCGGAGCGCGACCGTTGATGCGTGCGTCGCCGGCTGCACGGTCGAGCTCCTGACGGCTGGACTGGCCCTGGGGCGTCACCCGTACGTCGACCAGGAAGGCCCCGGCGCCACGCCCGCCGCAGCGGTCAGGATCCCGCCTCGGCCTCGTGAGCGAACCCGATCGAGACTCACTCCGGGTCGCTGAGGCAGTTCACCATCACCATCACCAACTCGAACTCCCGCGACCGCACGGTGCGGACCTGGGCCCCGCATGCCCAACCCATTGGCGCAACGCCAACGCCCACGCCCGGCCCACCGAACGCAGGAACCTGCGCACATCCGCAGCGAGAAAGGCATTTGCTGGGGCGGCAGACCACGACCGGCAGTGGCCTGACGACTCACCCCCGGCCACAGCATCATGAGTTCGCGGCCTTCGCCAGGACGCGGGCCAGCTCGCGGGGGTGGGTGGCCATCGGCCGGTGGCCCGAGTCGAGGTCCATGTACTCAAGGTGGGTGGCGCGGGCGAGGTCTGGGCTCTCGCAGGCTGTGATCCACTCCTTGGCCTGGGCGGGACGTCCGGCGTGCGGTTGGCGGGACGGTGCTGGACGACCTGGGTCACGACCAGCGCCTTCTACCGTTGGCACAGGACCTCGATGCCGTCTCCCGGGCGTCGGCGATCAAGGCAGCGGTCAGCGCCCGGCCGACACCGCGACCATGGACAGCGGTGTCCACCGCGATCTTCTCCAGATCGGCGTGCGGCCGATGGGTCGGTCGGGCGTAGCGGAGCCAGTACCCCAACCCGACAAGCCGACGGTCGAGGCAAGCGGCGCGCAGGGCCGCATCCCCGGCCTGTGCCGCAGAGACGACGTGGCCGAGAAGCTCCGCCATCTCATCCCGCGAGGGCGGTTCGACCCAGCCCAGCGCGGCACCTCCACTGACCAGGTCCGCCAGGATCCGGTGGGCCGGCTCAGCGAACCGGGCCTCCAGTTCCGGACCGGAAGTCAGCTCCATGGCGTCAATGACGGCGGGCCCACTGGTCACACCGCTGGTCGTGGCCGAATCCATGACCAGCAGCCCAGCCAGCCCAAGGCCCAGCCGAGACCCCACGTTCCAGCCTCGGCTGCGGCCAGGTCGTTACTGCCCCATGCTCTTGCTGGCCCTGACGAAAGCGAGTTGACCAAGCCGAGGAGTTGACCATGATTGTGGTGATGGGGGCCGACGGACACGTGGGGAGATCGCTGGTGCACGCCCTGGCCGTTCGGTTCACGTGGCCAGGCGTGCAACCTCTGAAGCGGCCATCAGGAAGGCACCGACGCCGAAATCGGCGGTGGACTCGTAGCTGATCGGCTGGCTCGACTCCGGCCGGTCGCCTACGCCCTGGACCCAGCCGAGCCTGCCGTCCGGATGCACCGCGTCCCGGACGAGTCCGTTCCAGCCCCGTGCGAGAACCGGCAGGTACACGGCCCGGTCGATGACACCCGTGCGGATGGCGTAGGCGAGGCCGAAGCAGAACATCGCCGTGCCGCTGGACTCCTTGCCGGGCAGGTGCGCCGGGTCGGCAAGGGACGGGTTCCAGAAACCGTCCGGGCGCTGTGAGGCCAGGAGACTGCGGCTCACGCCCTGCATGTTCCACTGGTATTCCGGTGCCCGTTTGTCGTCCGACGGCAGGACGGCGAGGACCTTGGCATGGGCCGCGTACGCCCACCCGTTGCCCCGCGACCAGAACACGGGCCTGCCGTTGGGCGAGAGCCTGCCCGCGCCGCCCGGGGACCAGTTGTCGTCGCGGTACCACAACTCGTGCTCGTAGTCGTAGAGTCCGCCGCCCCGGACGCGCTTGGTGTGGTTGTACATCGCGTACATTTTGACCCAGTAGTTGGTGTCGTGCCGCAGTGCACCGATCCGGGCCATGGGGGGCATCGCCATGTGCAGGGCGTCCACCCACCACCAGTCGTCGTGCTTCTGCGGCTGGTCGGTGTAGACCATCCTGCGCAGAGACGCTTCGATGGCTGAGATCTTCGCCTCGCCGCCGAGTATGTCGTAGAGGTCGAGGTAGGTCTGGCCGGCACAGTGGTTGTCGGCGTGCCGGGTCGTGACGCCGCCGGCGAGGCCATAGGAGTGCTTGTCCGCCCAGGAACTCGCGTAGGTGAGGTAGCGGTTCTCGCCCGTCGACCGGTACGCGGCCATGTTGCCGCTGAAATAGGTGGCACGGGCCCAGAGGTTGTCACCGGGGTCGGGATGTGTACTGATCCAGTAGTCGTTGACCCGGCGCGCGACCTCTACGACGGAGGCCCTGTCCGGCAGGACATCGGCCGCGACAGCGTCTGTAGGGCCGAGCACTGCCGAGGCGAGCGGAAGCGCGGCTGTCATCCGCAGGAAGCTGCGTCGTTGCATCGTGTTACCTCCGAACAAGCGTGTGTCGAATGGCACCAGGATTTTCGCGGAACGGTGGACCTTGCGAAAGCCCGGGGAGACGGACCGGGAGAGAACTTGTCCCGATACCGCGCCTCCAGCCCGTTCAGCGGGCCGGCGTCCGCCCGCAGGCGGTATGGAGATGAACACCGACCTGCAGCCCGGGCCCTCGCCGAGCAGCCCCGCGTACTGGTCCTCGACGAACCGACCAACCACCTCGACATCGCCCGCCAGTTGGACGTCCTGTCCCTGGTCCGCAGCAGCGGCCTCATCACGCCGGCAGCCCTGCACGACCTCAACCCGGCCGCGGCGCACTGCGACACGCTGTATGTGATCGCCGGGGGCCGGATCGTCGTCTCCGGATCACCATACGACGTGCTCCAACCCGCTCTGTTCGCAGAGGTGTTCGGGGTGCGGGCACATCCCGTTCGGCACCCGCGGACCGGCGCCGTCCAGCGGCTGTTCGACCTGCTCGGTCACCCTCACCAACTGTGGCGAGCGGGTGACGTACACCAAGGTCCCGGAGCGCGTCGTCACCAACGACGTGGGCATCACCGAGCTGATATTCGCCCTCGGCCTGGAGGACCGGATGGCGGGCCACGTCATGCCCAACGACAAGGGGAACCTGAACGACGTTCCCTGACCATCGTCGGCTGGGAGGGCGTTATGCAGTGGAATCCGGACGTGATCGTGATCTGCGACGACGGCGACGTCAGCGCCGAACAGAAGAAGAAGTTCCTCCTCTTCTACGCCCCGCTGCGCAACGTCTCCGCCGTGAAGCACCGACGGATCCTCGCACTCGACTACACCGACCTCGTTGAAGGCCCCCGCAACCCGTCGGCGATCAGCCGCTTGGGCACCCATCTGCGCAGCGTCGCCGACGACCGGAACGGTCCGAACTGAAGACGGGGCCTGCGCCCCCCCCTGAGACATCGGCTGCCGCGCCGCGCTGTGGCCCACGATCGTGCCTTCCCGGTCGATGCAAGATCACGTCGACCGCGACGGGCCCCCACAGCACGGCCAGGACCTCATCGAGTGCGGCAGCCGCAACCAGGTCGCCAAGGGGAACCCTGGCGGTGGCGCACAACTGGAGGGGCGGCCACACCGGTGTTGGCCTTTGCCATCTCGGAGACCAGCGCTTCGTCCGTGCCGCCCCGGCGGGCGAGTCCGGCGAGGAAGCCCTTGTCGACCTGGGAGCGGGCGGAGTGCAGGTCCAGGTGCCCGGCGGCCGGTTTGGAGAGCTTGGCGAAACCACCGCAGATCGTGAGTCGTTCGACCAGGTGGCGGCGACCGTGACGTAGTAGTCGACGACGTGGTCGGCGATGGCGTGCAGGACCGCGGAGGGGCCCATGGCGAGGAGCTGGCTTCGGCCTCAAGGCCCTCGCGCAGGGAGCCGAGGAGGGACCTGTGGCGGACGTGGCGGACGATGACGACGAAGTCGGGTCCGGTGAACACCATGATCTCCCCTGTGTTCACGACCTCGCTGGCAGCCGTCAGCTCGGGGTGTTGGACGTACGTGACGGTCTTGAAGACCGCGGACAGGACGTCGTCGTACTGCTCGATCTTGGGCGCTGGTGGGCCCGGACGGCGTCCTCGACCCCCGCCGAGTCCGTACCCTGCCGGCGGACGCCGTCGCGGTGGGCGACACAGTTGACCACGGCCGAGCCGAGCGGGGAGCGGGCCGGATGGCCGAGGTCCACGCGGCGGGGGCGACGGATGCGTTGCGCCGTTTCCAGCTCCGCCGAATCCGCCGTCGCTGAGGCCGATCTCCTCTTGGACGGAGATCTCGGAGCAGACCGCGTACTGCCCGCCACTCACTCAATTACGGAGCGCCAACAGCCACTTGTCCGTGTGCAGCAACCATTCGGCGGGGGCCGCTGTCTCTTACCATGACATCATCGACTTTAGGGGGACAGCATGGCTGCTCGGAAACGGGCGTCTCTTGCAGGACTGGCAGCCGCGGTCTGCGTGGTTCCCATGCTCCTGGTCACCTCAGCGGGGTCTGCGCATGCGGACACGAACTGCGGCAGCTCACCCGGTGACCTCATTCAGGACGTTGAGGTGCGCAGTGCTTCATGGTCCAACAGGACGGTGGTCCTGTTAACCGGCCGCTGGAGCGACCATTCCTACGCCTACATCAAGAGCGGTTACAACTCCGACGACCTGGTCTGGGTGGACCGCTCCTACGACGGGGGGACGAACTGGAGCCAGTGCGGACCGTTCAAACGCCGCAGCTCCAATGACCTGCTCAACGAGGGCAACTGGATGCGGGCGTGCATGCGTGTCACCTCAGCCGCCCACAGTTTCTGTACGGGCTGGTACTACGACCACACCGAGTGACCACTAGCAACATCGACTGTTCAGGCTCGTTGCCCGGCAGGGTAGCTGTCGTCCTGATCACGAGCGGTTCTGGAAGACATGGCGTCGCTGGTGGCCGTCTTGTAGGACGGCTGGGTGCTGGCCTGGTGGTGTGAGGACGAAAGCGCGGGGGAATCGGACGGGTTCCGGGCAGTGTTTCGCCAAGGCACCGAAGGGGCCGCGCTCTCTGGGAGGCGCGGCCCTGGTGCGCGGCGAGGGTGTTGCCTGATCCCTGCTTGCTCCTCCTGCGGTAGGGCGCCGACAGCGATTGCCAGTACACCTGGGCCCGCGTCAAGGCGTGCCGCGCCTTCCTCGACGTGGGTGGCACACTCGTCGTTACGCCGACACCCTGAGCACCGAGTTGCCGGCCCGGACGGGGGCGGATACCGGGAAACGCTCGGCGCTCGCGGTCGATTGCACGAACCGGCTGCACCTGTACCAGTTCCACACCGAGGTCGGCTGGTAGACCATGTTCCTGCCCATGTACGGCTGTCTACCGGGAGCTGTAGGGCAGGAGTGCCATCTCGCGTGCGTTCTTGATGGCCTGCGCTATCCGCCGCTGCTGCTAAGGCGTCACATGGGTCACCCGACGGCTGCGGATCTTCCCGCGGTCGGAAATGAACTTCCGCAGCAGGTCGGTGTCCTTGTAGTCGACGTACCTGACGCCTTCGGCGTCCAACGGGTTGACACGCTGCTTGGCGGTCTGTCGCCCGGTGCTCGTGTGGTGGGGCATGGTGAAGTCGGTCCACTCCTTCAGCGGGATGCCGTGCATGCGTGGGGATACGGCGGAACGGATCCCGGTTCAGGTCACCGGGTCGAGCAAGGTGTCGAAGGCGTGCGGGAGTTGTTGCCAGTGGTCCCTGCCCGCCGCGTACTCGTCATCGGTGAGCAGGCATGAGTCGAGCAGAGCCGCCAGACCGTCGCCGTCGAGCCCGGGCGAGGTGAAGGTGAGGTGCTGGCAGCGGTCGCCGTGTTCGGGGTGCCAGCCCAATGAGGCCGCGACGCGCTGCTCGGCCGGCACCATCTCCCAGGCCGCGTCCGGCAGAGCTGACAGCCAGGGGCCGGCCGACTCCACGCACAGCGCCCCGCCCGCGGCGTCCCAGGACAGCAGTGTGTCGGGGCGGTCCGCCAGCCGGAACCGCCCGCGGCTGCGGGCGGCGGCGCAGGCAAGGTCCTCCAACGCCGTGTAGAGGCGCTGCGGGTGGAAGGGCCGCTCGCGTCGCCGGACGACGGTGCTCACGCCGTGCTCGTCGCATTCCTGCGGCAGCAGCGCGCACGCGGGATGGACCCGGGCGGCAGCCGCCGCCACGTCGAACCCCGCCGACAGTACGTCGCTCAGGACACCGCCCCCCACACGTACCCTTCGTGCGCCCGGCGTGAGATGGGTGAGCAACGCGTGATTACCGTCGTTGGAGCCTAGACCGTCCGTCCCGCCCGAGCCGTACTCGGCCAGGGCGATCACCCCAACTCGTCATGGTCGGCGACTCTGCCCAGGCCATCTACCAGTGGCGCGGCGCCAAGGACGTCATGACCGGATCCGACGGCACCCAGCTGATGCTGTCCCAGTCCTTCCGCTTCGGACCCGCCTTCGCCCAGGAAGCCAACCGCTGGCTCCACCACGCCGGCGCCCCCATCCGCCTCACCGGCTCACCGGCCATCCGACACGAATCGGTCCCGTCGTTCATCCCGACGCGGTGCTGTGCCGCACCAACGTGGGCGCCATGGCCCAGATCATGAAACTCATGGCCGCCGGACACCAGGTCGCCCTCAGCGGCGGAGGAGACAGCCTCCACGCCCTGGCCCAGGCCGCCCGGGACCTGAAGGCGGGACGCCGCACCCACCACCCGGAGCTCGTCCTCTTCGAGTGCTGGGCCGACCTTCAGGACTACGCCGCCTACGACCCGGCCGGGCGCGACCTCCAACCCCTCGTCAACCTCGTCGACACCCACGGCACCGATGCCATCCTCGCCGCCCTGAGCCACCTCACCACGGAGACCGAAGCACAGATCACCGTCTCCACAGCCCACAAAGCCAAAGGGCGCGAATGGCCCTGCGTACTGATCGCAGACGACTTCGCCCGCCCCGACGACACCACCACCGGCGGAACCGACACCCCTGCTGCGGCCGAGCCCATCGGCGACGCCGAAGCCCGGCTCGCGTATGTAGCCGTCACCCGTACCCGTGAGTGCCTGGACCTGGGAGGCCTGTCCTGGATCAACGACCATCCCGTCGAGGACGACATGCCGACCGCCGAGACCGCCGCCCGTTGAAAACATCCGGTCCGAGCGGTACGCGCTCGTTCCGGCAGGTCCCGCAAGTGCGCCGCAGAGGCACGGATGCCAGCGACCGGAGTGATCCCAAGCCCGCGCCGACCGTGCTTGGTCGCTCGTCGGCTACGCGGCTGCGGAACTGTCCGCGAGCCAGCCATCCGACAGAGATACACCACCGACGCGCATCATGTTCTGCCTGGACAACACGCGCCGGCCGGACAGGCCCGCAAGCAGCCGGGCCGGCCAAGCTGCGCTGCCACAACAGCGTGCCGCTCAGAGGGGGCCCGTGGACGCCAGTTCGCGGCCGGTGCGTACTGGCGCGGCGGTCTTCTCGCGGACGTCGGCTTCCGTGACGCCTGGCGCCAGTTCCACGAGTTGCAGACCGCCAGGGGTGACGTCCAGGACGGCCAGGTCCGTGATGATGCGATCGACGCAGGTGCGGCCGGTCAGGGGAAGCGTGCACTCCGACACCAGCTTTGGTTTCCCGTCCTTGGCGGTGTGCTCCATGAGGACAAGGACACGGCGGGCACCGTGGACGAGATCCATCGCGCCGCCCATACCCTTGATCATCTTGCCTGGCACAGCCCAGTTGGCCAGGTCACCGCGGGCGGAGACCTGCATGCCGCCGAGGACCGCGACATCGAGATGGCGGCCACGGATCATCGCGAAACTGAGCGCCGAGTCGAAGAAGGCAGATCCTGGCAGGACGGTGACAGTCTCCTTGCCCGCGTTGATGAGGTCGGGGTCGACCACGTCGGCTGCCGGGTAGGGACCGGTGCCGAGGATGCCGTTCTCGCTGTGCAGGACGACGTGGACATCGGACGGCACATGGTCGGGGATGAGAGTCGGCAGACCGATGCCCAGGTTGACGTAAGCGCCATCGGGAAGTTCACGGGCGGCGCGAGCCGCCATCTCGGTGCGGGTCCAGGGCATCAGGAAGGCTCCTCTTCACGGATGGTGCGCTTCTCGACCGGCTTGTCGCCCATGCTCCCTACGACGATCACGCGTTGGACGAAGATGCCCGGTAGATGGACGTCGTTCGGGTCGATGCCCCCGGGATCGACCAATTCCTCGACTTCCGCGATGGTGATGCGGCCGGCCATCGCGCACAACGGGTTGAAGTTGGCGGTGGTCTTGTCGAAGACGAGGTTCCCGTGACGGTCGCCCTTCGAAGCGCGTACGAGGGCGAAGTCCGTCGTCACCGAGCGTTCCAGCACGTATGTGGTGCCGTCGAAATCCCGTGTCTCCTTGGCCGGGGACGCGACAGCTACCGAGCCTCCGCCATGCTGGGGCGCGGGCAGTGAAGCGGCGTCCCGGGCATCTGACGAAGCGGGAGAGGCGAGATCCTGTCCTGCGTCTGCTGGCGGCTCCGGGGCGCTGGTCGCCGCCGCTGGAACTACTTCTTGGCCTGAAATGGATTCCTCTCTCGTAAACCGTGATTTTGGGCATGTCGTTTTGTGTGGGGGAGTGATGTGGTGCGGGTGGGCGCGTACATGTCACTCACTCGCGAGGGGGAACAAAGGAAGTGAGATTCTTACGCGTTGTGGCGCGGTGGCATATTGCCGCTGGTGCCGTGCTTGCGCTTTTGGTGGGGACGGGTTCTGCGGTGGCTGCTCCGGTGTCGCCTGGACCTGGCTTGGGGGCTTCTCCGGCGGAGGTTGCGGCTGCTGGCCCGCAGGTCGCGGCCATTGCTGCTGCGGGTGCGCGGCCGGTGTCGGGCACTAGCCCGTCGGCCGGTCCCAAGTTCGCCAAGTCGGGGACTGTCTGGCGGGTCATCACCCCGGAAGTGGTGCTGCGGAACAGTGTGACCGACGCGGACGGTGATACCGCGAACCTGACGTTCCAGGTGTACACCGCGAACGCGGACGGTACTCCGAAGACCCAGGTCGACCTCGACGGGTCAGGTCAGTTCGGAGTGCTGGTGTCGCCGTACGTGGCCTCGGGCAGTACGGCGAAGGTGACCGTGGCGTACGGCATACTCAAGCCCGGTGTGCTGTACAAGTTCCGTACTTCCGCTTACGACGGCAGTCTGTATGAGACGACCTGGTCGGCCTGGGCGGACTTTCGCGTCGACCCGTACGTGAAGTTCCCCGCACCGCAGGCGACGTCGACGATCGACACCACGGTGCAGGAGATCGACGAGTTCACGCGGACCGATCCAGGTCCGGCGCTGCCGACGTTCGATGCGAACGGCGCGGTGAAGCGGCAGTCGACGCAGCAGCGTACCTGTGGCAAGCAGGACGCGCAGGGCCGCCAGCTCTGCATGGAACTGTCTCCTCCCACCAAGGAGTCGCAGGCGCGCGCGAAGAAGCGTGCTGAGGCGCTGAGCAAGGATCAGGAGGTGAAGGCCCGGAAGGCGGGCAAGTCTCCCGAAGCCGCTGCTGCGGCCGCGGCTGTAGCGCCTGCGGTGGAGCTGGTCGACTGGTGTTACGACCAGCCGGTGGGCAAGGACTACATGACCCGTGGGGAGGCGTGTCTGAAGAACATCGGGTCGGGGACCTTGGTGTTCATCGATGCCGAAAAGGGGGTGGAGATCGGCTTCGCGGAGTTTGATTTCGAGCAGCGGATCAAGGCGTATCCGAACAAGGGTGCGTCGGGTTCGGACTTCGCGGAGTTCGATCAGCAGATCGTCATCGTGCCGGTTTCGATCGACCCGGCGCTGGAAGGCGTCACGATGAAGTGGAACGTCGGATCGACGTGCTCGTCGTGCGTGACGTCGACGATTCGCTGGGCCGACAACCAGAACAACAACGCGGGTGCCAACGCTTACTGGGACGCGAATGACTGGAACCCGCTCGAAGGCCGGTGGGGCACTGTGCAGACAACCTGGTCCGGGACAGGGAAGGAGACCATCGACCTCGGCTGGTCGGTGACCGCAACCGTGGACGCCAGCGAAACGGCGACTGCTACGGCGGACTTCGGGACCTCGGGGATTCCGGAGGTACGGGAGCTGTCGCCGCGCTGTGACGACATCGTCGCGGGCTCGGCGCCGGGTTGTGTCCTACCGTTCTTCAAGCTGACCTACACGGTAGACACCAACAAGTACCCGGCTGCTGGGGCCTACTACTGGTACATGCAACAGGTGATGCCGGACCATGCCGGCTCGAAGAGGTGGGACTCGCTGATGCACTACCTGGGTCCGGACACACCTCTGAAGAACAGCAGTGGCGGGCCGTGGACGTCGGACAACAGCCGTACCCGCGTGTGCGACAGTACCTGGAGCGTGCATGCGTCCGACGCGTCAGTGGGTTCGGTCGACTGCGACGAGTACGCGATGGCTTCGACGCACGAGTCCGGCGGCTACCCGAACAGCGTGAACCTGGTGACGTCGGGTAGTAAGTGTGCGCAGTTCTTCACCGACAAGATGGGGGACGGTTCGGCGAACTTCGGCATCGTCGCGGACACCCGTACGGCGACGAACGGGCCGAGCGGCACGGAGCGGTGCGGACGTGCCGCGATCCCCAGCGTGCAGAACCAGCAGGCGTTCAGCGGGTTCCCGGCTCCGAGATGGCGCATGCTGGACGGCGACGGGTTTTTCGTGACCCTTCCAGGATTCGAGCACTGCACGTCGACCGCGGCCACCTGCACGTGGAGCAAGATCGGCTGACCCAAGCCCGTGCTTGGGTGAAACAGGAAGGAGGCCGGCCCTGCGGGCCGGCCTCCTTCTCGTACGGGGTCAGCTGGTCAGCGGCTGCCACCGCTCTTCCTGCAAGGAATCGAGCCTGCTGCCCCAGACCAGCGCCGCACCGACCAGGCCAGGCTTGTCGCGTGTGGCCAGAGCCGGAGCTTCGAGCATGTCGGCGACATCTTCCAGATAGGTGGCCAGTGTGTCGCGCTCCTTGCCGGGGCCTTCGTTGTAGCGGGACCAGCGGCCCAGGTAGCCGGTAGCAGCGTCCAGGTACAGGCCCGATGTGCGGTCGGCCGGGCCAAGGGCGACGACCGGAATCCAGGTGGGCTTCCACACGGTGATCTGCTCGTCTTCGGAGCGGCCGGTGTCGAGTGCATCCTGGTGTATCTGGGAATCCATCTTCAGCTGGTAGACAGCGGCCACAGCCTCCAGGGGCATCAGGGCCCTATTGCCCGGAAGGCATCCCCAGCCATTGACCCCGTCGTCGCCGGCGGTCAGCGACCACAGACAGCGCAGTTCGATGGGTACCTGCATGCCGAAGCTGCCTTCCAGAGCAGCGATCGCAGCGGGGCTGGCACCGGCGCGAAGAGCAGCGTAGGAGTCGGGCGCCCGGCGTTGTAGCCAGCGGACGATCCGGTGCCAGGCATCGGCGATTTCCCGTACCACGAGCGCTGCTTCGACAGCGCTGGCAGGGTGGCCCTGGCCCTGTTCCTGAGACTGGTCATCGGCGTCCGGGGAGGGGATGGGCTTTAGGTAGCGGATCTCGATCCGGTCCGCCTCGCGGATGTAGCCCACGGACAGCGCGGGGCAGTCCTCGAACACGTCGCCCTCGACTGTCACAGTAAGCACACCGGGCAGCCCCGAGGGCAGGCCCATGTCCGGATCATCGGCCAACTGACCGGCCAGGACCCTCAGGGCGTAGGGGACACCACCGCCAAGCTGGGAAGCGGCGTCGCGCACGTCCGGGGAGATTTCGACGTTCACAGCCTGGTGCTCCTCAGATGTCGGGTGGGGAGTAGCTCCCATACAGTAGGCCGCTCGCCCCCAATCAACGGCTGGTACAGCAATCATGCGTTGATGAACCGGCGAGAACGCGACCCCTCTCTCGGCCGGGGTACGTTGGCGATCATTCCCTACAGGGGCAGCAGCCCCACGCCGGGATCCTTGGCAGTGAACGATCCAAGGCGCGATCGACCGTGTAAGCCGTTCTGGCCCTGGCCATCTGACCCAGAGAGAGTGGCGTGGCGGCGCCTCCCGGTCAGACCCGAGAGCCAAACCAGCCTCTTACGCGACAATCCGCACAGGGACGCGTGTGGCCGGGCTGTGGAACGTGCGCGGGAACAGCGAGGAAATGGAGTGCGTAGCCTCACGCGGGGCATGCTCTGCCCGGTCCGTACCGGGGCGTTACGCGGTCGGCTGGTCCTTGACGACACTGGCTTCTGCTGTGGCGTTCTATTACCGGCTTCAGCGCCTGCGAGGCGTGGGAGGGGCAGCGGGGAGCGCTGGGTGTCAGGAGGTGACGCAGGTGTGCGGATTCTTCTTCCCGGTCCTGTCGGGCGTACCAGTCGTCTTGCCAGCGCCGGTTGTCTGCGTCGTCTGAACTCAAGAGGCGGCGCGTCGGGTGTCACGTGGCTTGGGGCCGCTGATGTGCTGGCTCTGGAGGAGCAGCAGGATTCGGTCGGACGGGCTGGCGTTGACGGTGGTGCCGTTGCGGACGGCGTAGAGGGCGGCGACGTGGCGGAGCCCGGTCTCGACGACCTCGTCGGCGATGGCGTCGGGCAGGAGGGACAGCAACTGACGGTGTCCGGACGCTCCGAGACTCGGTGTGCGGTCCGCGAACGTGCTTCGTAGACGTCGCTGGGCCGCGCCTCGCAGAGCAGTCTCGTCGCCGGCGATGTGGTGGCGTGCCCGATGGGTGGGGGGCTTGGGCTGAGGGAAGTTGCGGAGGTGACGCCATGCGCTGTGGATATGGGCGCGGTCGCTCCGTCTTACGCGGCAGACGGAGAGGAACGTCTTCAACTGTTCCTCGGTTGCCGGCAGCCTGCTGCGGTTGACGATGTTGTAGAGAGTGGTGCGGGGGACAGGCGTCAGCCCTGCCGTGGGACGGGTGAAGGTGGTGGGGGAGGGGGCGCCGGCCTTCTCGTAGGCGTCGGCGAGTGCGCCGCGGCTATGGATGAGGTGGGCAGAGGGTGCGTGGAGACGGCGGCCACGAGCGATGGTCCGGCCGCGGTTTCGCAGCTGGTGCGCGTCGTGGTGAGCGTGATCGGGAGCCCGGCACGCATCGAGGAGGGCGTCGAGGACAACGGGGGAGGGGGCACTTTCGCCGGACTCGGCGTTCTGGACCGTGCCACGGGAGACGGCTGTGGCAGCGGCGAGGGCGCGCTGGCTGAACCGTACGCCCTTGCGCAGCGCGATCAGGTGCGCGGCGAGGCGGGCGTACGGCGCGTGAACGGTGCTGTCGGGGCGGGGCAAGCAGGCACCTACTTGCCGGCGCCGGAGCGCACCGCGGCCTTGGCCAGGACGGCGATCAGGCGGTGGCCGCCCCCAGCGAGCGTGAGGGTGCCCGCGCCGATCGCGCCGCAGCCGCCCAGCAGGGCAAGGACGTCACCGATCGGTGTTCCCTCGCGAAACAGCAGGGTGCCGAGCGTGAGGAACGCGATCAGCAGGATCAAGGCATGAGTGGGACCCCAGCGCCCCTGGGAGAGCGGCGCGGCGTGCGAGAGAGAGGAGGGCATCTGGTTCACGGCATGACTCCGTTGGCGAGGGACCCCGGCGCATCGGCCGGTCCCGGGGCTGTGAGCGGTCGCAGAAGCGTGCAGCGCTGCGGCAGTTGGCCCTGTCGTTACGCAGGGCTGCGCGATGCGAACAGCCTTCCATGCCACCGCGTAGGCCCGCCTACCGCCGGATACCTCAATGTCCGGTTTGCCGATTGATGGCCCAGCGAACGTTCCCCTGCCGGCTACGCAGTTCCTGCCGGCACCAACGGCTCCCAGGTCCCGTCGACAGCGTGCCGCGCCGCAACGTACACGGCACTGGTGTGAGCAACCTGGGACAACCTGCCGGACGATCGCAGCCGGCAGGAGCCCATACGGCCCAGCATCCGTTCCCATTCGCTTGCGGTTGAAGCCTTGTTACTAGACGCTGCGGAGCGACGATCCCCGCCGCTTCGCGGCCGGTGTCCTCCTGACGGCGAATGGTCGCAAGCCCGAACCTCAGGAACCGGCAGACGCGTTGGCCCGCGCCTGCTGAGCGTCCGGCCGGCACCCTCGATGCCGGCCTTCGGTGCGTCAAGCCCAGGAAGCTCTCCGGTTTCCACTGGCGGCCGTGTACTACCGCACGAATCTCACGATGCGGCAGCTCGCCCCGCTGTTCGGTGTCTCGCCCGCGACCGTGTGCCGGGTTGTCCAGCGGCTCGGCCCGCTACTCGCGCTGGAGCCGGCCCGCACCTCCCAGGAAGCAGTCGAACGGCTGTGGATCGTCGACGGCACCCTCATCCCGGTCCGCGACCGCAAGGTCGGAGCGTCCTCCCGCAACTACCGGTTCTCGGCGAACGTGCAGGTCATCGTGGATGCGGAGACCCGCCTGGTGGTAACGGCCGCCCGCCCGGTGCCCGGCAACACGGAGGACGCGAAAGCGTGGTGTGAGTCCGGCCTGGCCGCGCACTGCGAGGGCGTGACCGTCCTGGGCGACGGCGCCTACATCAACACCGGCCTGATCGTCCCCCACCGCAAACGCCCTGGACGAGCGCTGCTGAAGGGCGAGGAAGAGGACAACGCCGCCCACCGCAAGGTCCGCGCCCGCGTCGAGCACACCTTCTCCCGCATGAAGAACTACAAGATCCTCCGCGACTGCCGGCAATGCGGCGACGGCCTTCACCACGCCGTCCAGGCCATAGCCCGCATGCACAACCTCGCCCTGGCTGCATGACCGACCACGCCCGAACACCGATTCGGCCCGCAAAAACACGGCCTTCTGCAACACCCTTTAGCACGCGACGGGTTTCGGACTGCTGATCGCTTCCTTGAAGCGGGCGTACCGAGCGTCGCTGGACACCAAGTTCTGAGCCCATAGCGCGCGACGGTGACCGGGTATCCTGGGCCGTTCAGGCGGCCCAGGACAAGCCCTCGCTTACAGGATGGCGTCGTAGGCGGTCAGGATGTCCGCGGGCTCGCTCCGGGTGACGTAGTCGGGGTGGACGTCGATCCAGCGGATGACACCGTCGGCGTCGACGATGACGGTGGTCGGCATGGGGATCACCGCGGTTCCGTCGGCGTTCGTCGCGGCGACGTCGAGTCCCAGTGCCGTCTGGGACGCCTTGGCGCCGTCGGTCGGCTCGGTCAGGATGCCGAGCTTGGCGGCGATCTGGTTCCCGGGGTCCGACAGCACCGCGAAGGTCAGTTCGTTGGTCTCCCGCACGGTCAGTGATCCGTCCGGCTTCTGGGGACTGATCGCCAGCAGGGAGGCGCCACGGCCGGCGAGCTCGTCGACGAGCTGGGTCTGATACGTGCGCAGGGCGATGTTGCAGTAGGGGCACCAGGCGCCGCGGTAGAACACGATGACGCCGGGCTTGTTGTCGAGCGACGCCCGCAGGGTGGTGGGCGCACCGTGGGCGTCCAGCAGGGCTCCGTCAGGCATCGGTGTGCCCGGCTCGACGACCGTGCCGGGAACACCGGACTCGATGAGTTGCTCCCGCTCGGCCGCGAACGGGGCGAGGATTTCTGCCGGGGCCTGCCCGGCCATCTGTGCGGTGAGAACTGTGGCTTGGTCGGCGATCGGAGTGGTGGTCATGGTTGCCTCTCTGGACGGTCGGCACTGCCTGTAATGGCATGCGTGATCCAGAGTTGCCAGCGAAAAACGGAACCGCAATTCCAGACTTCGCGGACTGGTCACCGACCTCGGGTTGCGGCCAACTGCGACTCGATGTGTCCCATCGCAGCGTCGAGCGCGACCTCCAGGGGGCGGGTGTCACGGTTCAGCTGCGCGAGCAGGAGGCCGCCCTGCAAGGCTGTGAGGAGCACGGTGGCCAGGGTTTCAGGGTCCGCCTCAGGACGGAGGGTCCCCTTGGCGTGCATGGCGACGAGACCTGCCTGAAGTCCCCAGGACCAGCGTCGGAAGCTGTGCGCCAGCTGGAGGCGTGCGGCTTCGTCGTGCTCGGCCAGCTGGCTGGTCAGCGAGGCGATGGGGCAGCCGCCCCGGCAGTTGAGCTCGCGTTGCCGGTTCACGGCGAAGTCACGCCACTCCCGCAGGCCTTCCATGGTGTCGAGCCGGGCGAACAGGGACTGCTGCGGCTCGATCACCGCATCTGTCTGGAACTCGATGACGGCTCGCACCAGGGTCGTCTTGTCGGCGAAGTGGCGGTAGATCTGCGAGTTGCTCGCGCCGGAGCGGTCACGCACTTCTTCGATCGTCGTGTCGGCGACACCGTTCTCGAACATCAGCTGAGCGGCTGCAGCAACGATCCGCCGCCTGGTCTCCTGGCCTTTGGCCGTCAGCGTTCCTGGTTTCATGGGCATGGAAGCAGCGTACGAACTTTGGCATTGCGATGCCAGTCTTGGCTGGTCACTCTGAAGGCATGAGAGATCTCAAGAAATACGGAAAGTTCGCGATTGTCACCGGGGCCTCTTCCGGGATCGGAGCGGAGTTCGCCCGACAGATCGCCGCCAAGGGTGTCGGTGTCGTGCTCGTCGCGAGGCGTGTCGAAAAACTGGAGGCGCTGGCCGGTGAACTGCGTACGGTCCACAACGCCGACGTTGTTCTTCTCCCGCTCGACCTTACCGCCCCGGGTGCCGTTGCCGAACTGGTGGAACGCACGGCCGGCCTTGATGTCGGCATGATCGTGGCCTCAGCCGGCGTCGTGACCGCAGGTGCCTTCCTCGAGCAGGAGCTGACAGCGGAGCTGGAGCTGATCGGGCTGAACCTGAGCGTGCCGGTGCAGCTGGCACACGCCTTCGGGCTCCGGTTCATGAAGCGCGGGCGGGGGGCGCTTGTCCTCCTGTCGTCGTCGGTGGCGTTCGCCCCTGTGCCCTTCACGGCCAACTATGCGGCGGTGAAGGCGTATGTCGCCTCGTTCGGTCAGGCGCTGGCCTTCGAGTTGCGACGAACCGGTGTGGACGTGCTCACCGTGGCGCCGGGCCCGACCCGCACGGAGGGTGTGGAGACCACTGAGGGTATCGATTTCGGCAAACTTCCCCTGCCGATGATGTCCCCCGAGCGTGTGGTGCGCACCTCGCTTCGGGCGCTGGGACGCAAGGCACTGGTGATCCCCGGGGGCATCAACCAGTTCAGTGACGCACTGGGCAAGTACACGACGCCGCGGCGTGTGCAGACCGCGATGTTCGGCCGTCTGGTCAACCGCGCGCTGACGGCGAAACCGGGCGAGTTCACCGCTGCGCGTCCACGTTGATGAGAGGGGGCGTCCTGTCCGTCTCCGCCACCGGGACGCCCCGGCTCGGAGGCGGACAGCGGCGTTCAGGTCCGCCTCCCCGGCCGAGCCGGCGATGGACCGCAACCCCGGATGTGCGGCCTGCCTTTTGGCGCTGCCGCCACAGCATACTTTCTTTGTCACAGACATGCTTGTCTTGTCAAATTGCTACGCTGGGGGCGGTTGCGAACGTCGTAAGGAGAACCGGCGTGGAGAAGACGGCACAGGGCAACGTCGTGTTCAAGGGGGTCGAGATCGAACCGCTGGCGCAAAGCGAGGAGCAGGTCTGGCGCCAGCTGATGCGCATCATGATCGTGCTGCCCCGCGCCAGTGAAGCTGACCTGGTGGCGGCCGGAGGCCTTTCGGGGTCGGAGTACGCCGTCCTGATGCACCTTTCGGAGGCGCCGCAGCACGCCATGAGGATGATCGATCTGGCGGGACGGCTGTGGCTCAGTCAGAGCGCCGCCACACGCATCGTCGAGCGACTGTGCCGCGCCGGTCTGGTGGCCCGCCGTCCTTCCGAGTACGACAAGCGTGGTCAGGTGGCCGTCCTCACCGAGGAGGGCCACAAGCAGTTGGAGGCGAGCTACCCAGGGCACCTGGCCAGCGTCCGCAGACTTGTCTTCGACAGGTTGAGGGGAATCGACCTGGGCGAACTCGCTGCGGCGTTGGCAGCCATCGCCGCGGACGAGCCCATGGACCGGCCGACCGACCGGATCACGTCCCCGGGACGGTGAGTGCGCTCATCCCGGCCCAGGGCACTTCGCGTCCGGCGTCAGAGAGGAATCCGGTGACCGGTTCGGAGTTTCTGACGATGAAGGGTCAGATCTGCGCCAAGCCGCCGTCGACCTGGATGTCCGCGCCTGTGATGAAGCTGGCTTCTCCTGAGGCCAGGAAGGCGACGGCGGAGGCGATCTCCTCGGGCTGCCCGAGCCGTCCCAGCGGTGTCTGGGCCGTGATCTGGTCGTAGAAGCCCTTCCGCAGGGTCTCGTCCGGCAACATGGCGCCAGGCCGGGCGTGTCGGTCGCCCCCGGGCTGACCACGTTGACACGGATGCGCCGTTCCTTGAGCTCCAGCGCCCAGGTGCGCGCGAGAGTGCGGATCGCCGCCTTGGCCGAGGTGTAGACGCTCTGCGCCGGAGCCACCTTCCTCGATCCGATCGAACCGGTCAGGATCACAGAACCGCCGTCGGCTAGGAGGTCGAGCGCTTTCTGCACGGTGAAGACGATGCCCTTGACATTGGTGTTGAACTGGCGGTCGAAACTGTCCTCAGTGATCTGGCCCAGGGGTTCCAGATCGATGACGGCCGCGTTGGCGAAGACAATGTCGAGCGTACCCTTTTCCGCCCGCACCCTGGCGAAAAGACGGTCGAGGTCGGCCAGGCTCGAGACGTCGCCCTGGACGCCTACCGCGTTCGGGCCGGCTTCGGCCACCGTCTTGTCCAATTCCTCCTGCCGACGGCCCATGACATAAACGGTCACGCCCTCCGCGGTCAGTCGCTCGACCACCGCCTGCCCGATTCCGCTGGTCCCACCGGTTACTACGGCGACCTTTCCGGCCAAAGTACTGCTCATGAGTGAACTCCTCAAAAGAATCACGGAGAAAAGCGTGCGCCGCGTTCGGGCGCGTCGTTGAGGTGGTGACGTCCTGACGGACTTCACCGGCCGGTGTGAACCATCCGCGTGCGCACGGCACCGGGTCCTTTCATCGATCAGCGGCCTTGTGGCCTGCGCAGGGTCTCCCGGGCAGGCCACAAGGCCGGATCACGGCGCCGCGCGCCGCAACCGCCGCAGGTCAGCGGGCGGCTGCGGCTCCCACAACCCCGAGCTGCTCAAGCATCAGGGTCCCGGAGGGATAGCAGTCGAATCGATCGATCTTCCCGTCCACGACCTTGAAGACGTCGCAGCACGGAATGTCCAACCGCCTGCCCGTCGCCTCCACAGGACCCGCCATCGAGTGCAGGGTGCCCTTATGGGTTCCCTGGATGGAGAGCTGGACGATCACCGTGTCCTCGACGCTGTAAACGCTGTGGATCTCCCGGTGCACGTCGGGGAATCCCTTCACCATCTCTTCGACGACCACGCCCAGGGACTCACCACTGAACGACTGCCCCGTGGCATGGTTGGCGAAGACCCCGTCCTCGGTGAAGCTATCCCTCCAACCGGGGACACTGGTGCTCTTTCCCTCGGCGAACTCGTAGGCACGCCGCACAACTTCTTCGTTGCTGTTTGCCATTGTTGTTTCCAGCCGTGTTGGTTGTCCTATTCATCACCGCCCAGTGCCTGCGGCAACGAAGTGCTTGACGCGTCAACTATAAGCTTGACGTGTCAATTTTACAAGCCTGTTATCGATCAACTGCTGCCGGTTGCCGGGATCGGCCTGCCCCCGGCAGGGAGATCACGCGTCGATTGACGCTCAGCCGTGACGGCTGCACGCAGGGCGGGCATGACTTCGGTGGCGAAGCGCTGGAGGGTGGGCCTGTGGTCGGTGGCGAGCACGAAGGTGCCGACACCGTCCTCCAGGATGCTGGGCAGGAGTTCCTGGACCCACTGCTCTGGCGGACCGTGCAGGTAGCCGCCGTTGCGGGCGGTGAACTGGCCGGTGATGCCGGCCATGCGGCGGATGTCGGCCGGGGTGCGTCCGGCCTCCGTTGCCGCTTCGTCGATGACTGTGCTCGCCGACTGCCAATGGGCTCGGCCGTGGGTCCCGCCGAGCAAGGCTGTCCAGCCGTCGGCCTTCTGGCCGGTCAGCCGCAGCATCCGAGGCTTGTAGGCGCCGAGCCAGATGGCCATGGGGTGGGCGGTCGGCGGTCCGGGTCGCATGCCGGCGAGGCGGTGGTAATGACCGGGGACCTCGACCCCCATGGGAACAGACGGCCCGTCCGGCCAGGCGGCGCGGATGACGTCGATTGCTTCCTCAAGTGCGTCGACGGCCTGTCCGCTGGTGCGTCGCTGGACGCCCATGGTGGTGATCTCGTCCCAGAAGTGCCCGGCGCCGAGGCCGAGTTCGATGCGGCCGCCGGACAGCAGATCGAGGCTGGCGGCGGCCTTCGCGACCATGGCCGGCGCCCTCATCGCCATATTGAGCACGTTCGGGGCGATGCGGATCCGCTCGGTACGGGCGGCCGTCCAGCTCATCAGGGTCCAGGCGTCCAGGTAGCCGGGCCGGTACGGGTGGTCCTGGAACATGACGAGGTCGTAACCCCACTGCTCGCTGAGTAGCGCAAGATCGACCGGTGCGCCGACAGGCCGGGCGACGGGTTCGGGGAAAGTGGCGAACTGGAGGTCATGTCCGAAGTCGGGCATCGTTCACATCCTTCTGCGGACTGCGTACGCGCGGTAGTCAGCCGTTTGGGGACGCACCCCGTTGAAGCGCCTCGAGGCCGAGGCCGTGGCGCAATCGGCAAGAGGCTGGTCTCCCCGTGGTCCGCCGGGGCGCGGGAGGCCTCGGCCGGTTCGGTGGATGCCGCTCGTGCGGACCGCGCCCCTGGCCGGCCCATGCCGGCGCAGGCGTCCGGTCACGGTCCGTCCTCCCGCTCCGGGGGTTGTGTGTCCGGCTCCCCCGAGGGAGTAACCGCATGCATTCGTAGTGATCGATACAAAACATAGCCGCAGGTAATTGAAGGGTCAAGTGGTACTGTAGTGATCCCTAAGAAATGTATTCCGGGGAGGTCAGGATGCCGGGAGGAGGTCGCCCCCGCGGGTTCGACGAGGAGGAGGCGCTGGATGCCGCGATGCGGCTCTTCTGGGAACAGGGGTACGAGGCGACCGGTGTCGCGGATCTGACAAAGGTCATGGGGATCTCGCCGCCGAGCATGTATTCGGCCTTCGGTAGCAAGGAGGAACTGTTCCGGCGTGCGGCCGACCGTTACGTGGCGGGTCCGGCGCGCCATCTGGTCGCCGCGTTGCGCTGTTCCACGGCGCGGGAGGTGGCTGAGAGCCTGCTTCGCGGCATGGTGGACCTCGCGGCCGGTCAGGGTACCCCGCACGGATGTCTGACCATTCAGGGCGCGCTGGTGGCCTCGGACCGCGGGCGGGCCGTCCGGGACGACCTGGCCGTCCGTCGGCGGCAGGGCGAGGCGCTGTTCGCCGAGCGCCTGGAGCGAGCCGGCCCCGGTGAGCTTCC
The DNA here is from genome assembly GCF_040638185.1 of Streptomyces sp. NPDC026672. Lineage (NCBI taxonomy): Bacteria > Bacillati > Actinomycetota > Actinomycetes > Kitasatosporales > Streptomycetaceae > Streptomyces > Streptomyces sp. NPDC026672. The sequence goes on along the minus strand of NZ_JBEZXS010000033.1, from coordinate 77,248 downwards.
CGCTGGACGGGACGCGGCAGCCGTTGCCCGTCATCTGTTCACCGTCAGTTTCGGGCTCGCCGTGCAGGCCGCGGGCGGGGCGAGCGCGGCTGAGCTGCACGAGGTCGTCGACGTCGTGATGAGCGGCTGGCCGCGTCCGCCGGCTGCCGGGCACGACGCCCTTGCCGACGTCATGGCCGAGGCCCGGCCGCAGGAGGGTACGCCGCCGGAAGGACCGGGCCCCAAGTGACCAGTCGGTCCCGAGCGGGCGCCGTTCCCTACAGGCTCTGGACGCCACTCGCTCGGGGCCATGATGCGTGGGATCAGACGGCCAGGTAACCGCCGTCGACAGGCAGTTCGACGCCGGCGACGAAGCTGCTTTCCGAGCTGGCCAGGAACAATGCCGCGGCTGCGAGTTCCTCGCTGCGGCCCATACGTCCCAGCGGTGTGCTCCTCGCCACTTCGGCCTTGATCGCTTCGGCTGCCTCCGGTGTCGGTGCCTGGCGGTCCCAGGCACCGCTGTCGATCCCCCCGACCGTGATGACGTTGACGCGGATGCGACGGTCCTTCAGCTCGGAAGTCCATGTCCGGGCGAAGGACCGCAGCGCGGCTTTGGGTCCGCCGTACACGCTGGTTCCGGGCTGGCCTTTGCGCCACAGCCCCGAGCTCATCATGATCACGGAGGCGTCCTCGCTGAGCAGGGGCAGCGCCTTCTGCACGGTGAAGAACACTCCGCGGGCGTCGGTGTTGTAGGTGGCGTCGAACTGCTCAGGCGTGACATCGGCAAGAGGCGCAGACTCGCCGACTGCCGCGTTGGCCACAAGTACGTCGAGCCTGCCCGTCTGGTCCCGGATGCGGGCGTACAGCCGGTCCAGGTCGTTGAGGTCGGACATGTCACCGGTCACCGGCGTGGCCTTGTCGCCGATCGTTGCGGCTGCTGCGTCGAGGGTGTCCTTGTTCCGGCCGGTGATGAACACGTCTGCGCCTTCGGCGGCGAAGCGCCGTGCGACGGCCAGCCCGATTCCCCGGCTGCCGCCCGTGATCAGGGCGACCTTTCCTTCGAGTGCTCCCATGATGTGCTGCTCCTTGTTCTTGGTTTTCGTACGGTTCTCGGCGCTGGTCCCGGGTGGGCCGCAGCCTCTTTGTCGGTCGCCGGGTCGGCTACATCCCTCCGTTGACGTCAAGGTCCGCCCCGGTGATCCACTGCGCGCGTGCCGAGAGCAGGAAGGCCGCGGCTTCGGCGGTGTCGCGGGAGTCGCCGAAGCGGCCGAGCGGTATGCCTTTTTTGAGCGCGCCGATCGAGGTGCCGGTGGCCTCGGTGATTGTGCGCAGGACCTCTTCGCCGCCCGGAGTGTTGATGTGGGTCGGGGTCAGTGTGTTCACGCGGATGCCGGCCGGGGCGAGCGCCTTCGACATCCCTCTGCTGTAGGCGGCGAGCGCCGCCTTGGCCGAGGCGTAGTGGAGAGCTGGTGGCTGCGGCGACTTGGCCGCGCTGGAGGTGATGTTGAACTATCGCTGCCGCGCCGGGCGATGCGGCCAGGCTCGGTAGTGCGGCATTGGTGACGCGGACGGTGGCAAGGAAGTTGATGTCGAGTGCGTCCTGCCATTCTGTGTCAGGGACGGCGGTCGGGCCGTGCATGAACACGCGCGCTGCTCCTGCGCAGTTGACCAGCAGGTCAAGGCCGCCGAGACGGCTGACGGAGCTCTCGACCGCTCGTTCGACCTCATTGGGTATGCGCAGGTCGGCCGGGATGAACGTCGCGTCCTCGGGTGTCTGTCCGGTTGCCGAGCGGGCGATCGCGACGACGGCGGCGCCGCCGTCGATGAGCCGCTGGGCGATGGCCGCGCCCATGCCGCGCGAGGCACCGGTGACGATCGCCCGCCGCCCCTGGAACTCGTCGGTGACCGCAGGTACGGACACATGCATGATTCCTCCGCAGTGAGGTGTCGGGCAGTCAGTGGCCGGTGAGGGCCAGGCTGACAGGGCCCCTGGCTTGGGCGAGGCGATGTGAGCGGGGCTGCCGTCCGCGCGGCGGTGCGGAGAGGGCTGGTCGGGCGGTCACGGGGCGCCGGCATCCGGTGCGTGGCAGACGATTTCGAGGTTGTTGCCGGCGGGGTCGCGGATGAACACGGCGTAGTAGTCGCGGTGGTACTCGGGCCACTCGCGGGTCTTGTGCAGGATTTCGGCGCCGAGCCGGTTCGCGAGTGCCTGGGTTCGGTCGACCTGTGTGCGGCTCGCCGCGGTGAGGGCGATATGGGACTGGCGGCCGGCTGTGTCTGTGGCGGCGGAGAAGTAGAGGCGGGTGGGTGTCGTTGCCCCGGCCGTAGCCGATCAGTGCCGGGGCGTTCATGGTGCGGCGGCCGTCCAGGATCCCGACGATCTGGTCGTAGAAGGCGCCCATTGCCTCCAGGCCGTCCGCCTGGATGATGATGTGGTCGAGCATCAGCTTTCCTCGCGCTCGGCGAGGCGGACCCGTTCGGCGGTTCGGCGCGTGGCGGGCGGGGTCGGCTCGGCATGCTGGGTCAGCAGATGCAGGCCGGGGAGGGGGCCGGTCCCGACCTGCATGAGCCGTCCGCCGTTGCGCAGGCTGCCCAGGTCCACCGGGAACCATCCGACCTCGTCGACGACGCCGGTGAAGCTGCTCTTGGCGTCAGGGTCGTCACCGCAGTGGAAGAGGACGCGCCGGCCGCCGTCGTGACGCGGAAAGCGGCTGAGGTCGGGGGCGAACAGCGTGTTGAAGGCTTTGATCACTCGTGCCCCGGGCGTCTTCTGAGCGACGACCTCACTGCCGGTTTCGACTCCGAAGCCGGTCCTGGTGTCGACCGGTGTGTAGTGCCCGTCTACCTGCTCGAACTGATTGGTGGTGTCGACGAGGATCCGACCGTCCCAGTCCGGCAGGCCTTCGAGGGCCGCGTCGATGTCGCTCCACATGACGGAAAGGAACACCATCTGTGCCGCGGCGGCCTCCTCCTTCGTACCGGCGCGAGCCAGGGGGCCCAGGGCCGCCACCTGGTCCCGGAGACTGTCCGGCCCGCGGCGGTTGGACAGTGTCACCGAGTGGCCCGCGCTGGTGAGCTGGCTGGCGATCGCGTTCGCGACAGCGCCGGCCCCGATGAATCCGACCTGCATGTTCTCCTCCTGGAAGTACCGATGGAAAAGGACTTGATGGCCGGCTCAGGGCTGGTTCGGACGAGGCCGGCGCGGTAAGGGCAACGTGGAGGCGCTGGTGAAGCCGGGACTGCGGGAGGCGGGTACGACACCGCCGTGTCCGTGCATGAGGGCGCGCGCGGACACCCTGCCGTCAGCCGACCACACGCTGCGTCGGCCGCTCAGGGCTCCGAACAGCCCGGCAGCAGTCCGCTGCGCGTGGCTGTCGGTTGCTGCGAGAAGCGGGTGACGGCGGACGGCCCACCGGGCGTTGCCGGTGTTCACGCGGGCAGTGTTCTGGGCAGTCCGAAGCGCCCCAGAACACTGGCGGTGAACATGGTCAGGGCGCTGATGTGGGTGCCGGCCAGGGTGACGACGAGCAGGCCATTGGCGTGCAGGATGCCGGCGTGGGGGTCCTTGCGGTAGAGGGCGAAGGCGGGCTGGCCGTTCGCGCGGGTCTCGATCAGGCGGTACTGGTGACCTTGGGCGAACAGTTGGCCGATGCCCCGGGCGGCGAAGGCTCGGCCGTGGTACTCGAACGGGTGGGGAGGCATGGTGAGCCGGATGTCGTCGGCCAGAAGTGCCAGCAGACTGTCGAGGTCGGCTGCGGCGTAGGCGCTGGTGAGCTTGTCGATCAGGTCTCGTTCGGCCGGGGTGTGCGGCGTCGGGGGCGGTTCGTCGCCGACTTCCGCAGCGTGTCTGGCCATGGTGGCGCGGGCGTGCTTGAGGGCGCTGGCGACTGCCCCGTAGGTCGTACCGAGCATGTCGGCGACTTCGCCGGCACGGTGGCCGACCACGTCGCACAGGATGAGGGCTGCGCGTTGGCGGGGCGGCAGGAGCTGGAGGGCCGTGATGAAGGCCAGGGAGATCGCCTCGGTGGCCTCGTAACGTGCCTCGGGCCCGGGTTCATGGTCGGCAACGGCTTCCAGGAGGAGGTCGGGGTAGGGCTCAAGCCAGGTGACCTCGCTGATCCGGGGTGGCTCCTGGGCGTCGTCGTGGGCGTGCGTTTCGTGCATGGCCGGGCGCCTCTTAGCGGACCGCAGGGCGTTGAGGCAGCGGTTGGTGGCGATCCGGTACAGCCACGTCCGCAGCGAGGCCCGTTCCTGGAAGGAGCCGAGGCCCTGCCAGGCAGCCAGCATCGTCTCCTGTACGGCGTCCTCGGCGTCCTGCGCCGAGGCAAGCATCCGGTAGCAGTGCGCCAGCAGCTCGCGCCGGTAGGGCTCGGTCAGCTCGGCGAATGCCTCCCCGTCCCCGGCCCTGGCTCGCCCCAGTAGCTCCGCGTCCCTCATCTGCACCCTCCACGATCTGGGCTCCCTTCATGCGACTACCTGTTCCGACACCGCGGGAGCCCGGATTTAGGCAGTGCCGAGCTGCCCAAATCTGCGGCCCCGTGGTGTCGGAACGGATGAACCCGCTTCTTCAGCACCTGAACGGAGACAGTTCATGAACGAGATGCGCGCGGCGCAGTACGACATCTACGGCCCGCCCGAGGTCCTGCGGATAGGGACGGTTCCCGTCCCCCGGCTCCGTCCTGGGCATGTGCTGGTCCGGGTCGCGGCCAGCAGCATCAACGGAGCCGACACCGCGATCCGCAGCGGGAAGCTGAAGCTGGTATCCGGCCGGGCCTTCCCGCGCGGAGCCGGATTCGACTTCGCCGGCGAGGTCGTCGAGGCCGCCAGTGACGTGCAAGGCCTCGCAGCAGGCGATGAGGTGTGGGGCTTCGTGAACGGCGTCCGTGACCCCGGCCCTTCCGGCGCGGCGGCCGACTACATCCTGGCCCCCGCCAAGGACACGGTTCTGCGTCCCCGCTCGGTCAACGCCGTCGAGGCCGCCGCCCTGTCCGGCGTCGGCGCCTCAGTCATCGGAATCCTGCGCGATCACGTCCGACTGCGGCACGGGGAGCGGGTGCTGGTCCGCGGCGCGAACGGCGGCGTCGGCACCGCCGCCGTCCAGGTCGCCCGGGCTCTGGGCGGGCAGGTGATCGCGCTGGCCGGCCCGGCCCACCTGGACCGGCTGCGGAACCTGGGCGCCGAGCAGGCATTCGACTACCACACCACGGATCCCCGTGGACTCGGGCGCTTCGACGTCATCCTCGACCCGGTGGGCAGGAACATGCGCCCCTACCGGCACCTCCTTGCGCCTGGGGGTCGGATGGCCGCCATGGCGATCGGGTCCCCCGCCGACATCGCCTACCTGGTGGCCTCGCGCATTCACGGTGGCCGACGAGTCCGCTTCATCCAGAGCCCGGCCACCGGCACGCTGCTCACCTCCCTGGCCGAGTACGTGGACAACAAATCCGTCCTTCCGGTCGTCGACTCGGTCTACCCGTTGGAGGACATCGCCACCGCCCACCGCTCCATGGAGAAAAGCGGCGGCTTCGGCAAGCGCGTGATCCAGATGGCCTGAGCGCCGCCACCCGGAGGCGCACGGCCTTCTCTCCACGGGAGCGGCGTCTCCCGGCTCCTGAAACTCCCAGCCATTGAAAGGGGACATCATGTCCCAGCTCGACGGAAAAGTAGCCGTCATCACCGGGGCCGCGTCCGGCATCGGTCTGGCAGCCGCGCGGCTCTTCGCCGCCGAAGGCGCGCACGTCTACGCAGCCGGCCACCCGTCCGACCGGCTCTCCGGGAGCCTCGCAGCGATCGACGGCGACATCACCGCGGTGAACTGCGACACCAGCAACCTGGCCGATCTCACCTGGCTGGCCGAGGCCATCCGCTCCGGACCGGGACACATCGACGTGCTGTACGCCGCCGCCGGCACCGGGGTGCCTCGCGTGCCGCTGCCGGAGATCACCGGCGAGGACTTCGACACCGTCTTCGCCGTCAACACCCGCGGGACCCTGCTCACCGTGCAGCAGCTCCTGCCGTTGCTGGCCGACGGGGCATCGTTGGTCCTCAGCGGCTCCGCAGGCGTGGTGAAGGGCACCCCGGGCACCACCGTGTATGCAGCGAGCAAAGCATCCTTGCGCTCGTTCGCCCGCACCTGGGCAGCGGAGCTGGCCGGACGCAGTATCCGAGTCAACCTCCTCAGCCTGGGCGTGATCGACCTCGGCCCCGACGACGGCGTACCCGCCACACTGAAAGAGCAGCTTGCTGCGGGCATCCCAGCGGGACGCCTCGGCCAGCCCGGCGAGGTCGCGAGGGCGGCACTGTTCCTCGCCTCCTCCGCGTCGAGCTACATGACGGGCACCGAGCTGGTCATCGACGGCGGGATGACTCAGGTATGACCACACTCTCCGGACAGCCCCACCCAGCCGGCACCGTTGCCGCCTGCGAGGCAAACCTGGCCGTCCCATTTTCGTAGCGATCGCTACTGATCTAGCTTGACCATACGGGTGTCACCCCCTTACGTTTCATAACGATCGCTATAAAGCTCATTGGGTGCCTCAGTCACATGGCTGACCACGCCCGTTCGCGGCAGTGGCCGCTCGAACCGCAGGAACAGCCATGAAGAATCCGTCGCCGAAGCACGGCGAACACGTCCCGATCACGGGGTCCCGGTACGCCTGCAGGGCAGCAGCTCAGGCCCCGACCGGGGGTGCTGGGGCTTCATGTTCCTCGCACGAAGCTCGCCCGTGGTCGCAGGTCGCGCGTAAAGGATGTCCGATGGCAGTCGCACAGTCGCTGCTTGCCGCGCAGTTCGCCGGCAAGACCGCGCTCGTCACGGGCGGCGGATCAGGTATCGGGGAAGCCACCGCGAAGACGCTCGCTGCCCGAGGGGCCTCCGTGGTCGTGGCCGACATCGACGACAGCCATGGTGAGCGGGTGATCCAGGAGATCACCGAGAAAGGCGGCAGAGCCGTCTTCCGCCACGCCGACGTCAGCGACGAGTCCGCCGCTGTCGGTCTGGTCGAGTTCGCCGTGCTCACGTTCGGAAGCCTGGACCTGGCGTTCAACAACGCGGGCATAGCGCAGCCGTTCAGTCGCACCCACGAACAGGACACGACCGTCTTCGAACGGGTTTTCCTCGGCAGCCTACGCGGCGTCAGGCAGGCGATGAAGGCAGAGATCGGTTACTTCCTCCATCGCGGCGGCGGCGCGATCGTCAACACCGCCTCGGTCGCCAACCTCGGCATGCCCGCTTACGGAGCCGGCAGGCATGCGATCGCGGAAATGACGAGGTTGGCTGCCATCGAGTACATGACTGACGGCATCCGCGTCAACGCGATCACCCCTGGCCCGGTCATGACGCCGATGGTCGGCAACGCCGGTCCTGGCGAGATCGCGATGATCCGTTCACTCGTCCCCATGGGACGCATGGCCACTCCGGCGGAGATCGCCAACGCCGTCGCGTTCCTGCTCAGCGACGAAGCCTCATTCATCACCGGCGAAGTCATCGCTGCCGACGGCGGCCTCCTGCAGAAACAGTGAACCACCCAAGACACCGGAAGAACGTCGCCGGCCGGTATCCCAATGCCGGCAACCTCATCAGCCGAAAGGTAATCCAGAGAATCATGTCGAAGCTCAACGGTAAGATCGCCGTCGTCACCGGGGCCACATCAGGAATGGGGCTTGCCACCGCCCGACTGCTGGCCTCAGAGGGCGCTCACGTCTACATCACCGGCCGCCGCAAGGACCAGCTCGACCAGGCCGTCCGCGCCGTCGAGGAAGCCGCACCCGGCCGGGTGACCGGCGTACAGGCCGACTCCGGAAGTCCCGAAGACATCGCCGCTCTCTTCGGGACCGTCGGGGCCGCTCACGGACATGTCGACATCGTCTACGCCAGCGCCGGCATCGGCAGCCTGACCGAACCCTTGGAGGCGGTCACCACCACCTCGTTCGACAACGTGTTCGCGGTCAACGTGCGGGGCACCCTGCTCACCGTCCAGCACGCGCTCCCGCTGATGGCAGCCGGCGGATCGGTCGTCATCAACGGCTCAGCCGGAGCAGTCAAGGGCGTCCCCGGATCCACGGTCTATGCCGCCAGCAAGGCGGCACTGCGCTCGTTCGTCCGCACCTGGACCGCCGAACTCGCCGGACGCGGCATCCGGGTCAACCTGCTCAGCCCCGGGCCCATCGACACAGCCACCTTCGACGCCATCCCGGTAGACATACGTGACCAGGTCGCTTCCATGGTCCCGGCCGGCCGGTTCGGAACTTCCGAAGAGATCGCCACTGCTGTGCTCTTCCTCGCCTCCGACGACTCGAGCTTCGTCCACGGCACGGAACTGGCCGTCGACGGCGGCCTCGCCCAAATCTGAGCCCGGGCCGGTTCTGCAGACACTCCCTGCCAGCGGGCCGATACCCCATGGCTGGCTGTTCAGAACCGTGCTGAAGCCTCGCAGAGGACGGCCCTGCTTGCTGGATGCAGGCGCCCGACGTCCTGATCCCATCGCCCGCCCGATCAACCACGCTCGGCTGCAAGAGGAGGCATGCCGAAGGAGCGGGCTATTGCCACGCGAGGGAAGGGGCCGCCCTCCACGGCCTCCTTCCGTCACTTCCCAGAGAAAGGATCACCATGACGCGGATCCTGGTCGCAGCGGTACCGGTGCCGTCGCACGCCGCAACCATGCGCAGAATCGCCGCCGATCTGGCCGAGCGCGGCCATGACGTCACTTTCGTCTCCGGCGTCGAGTACAGGGAGCCGGCCGAGAAGGCCGGCCTGACCTTCGTCCCGCTGCAGGGCATCGCCGGCTCCCCGGCATGGCGGGAGGAAGAGGTGCTCGCCGGCCGCGTAGCGCTGCCTCCTGGCCCAGAACAGCTCAACTACGATTTCATGAAGCTCTTCTACGAGCCCGTCCCCGACCAACACGCCACCCTGCAGCGGATCCTCGCGGAGCAGCCGGACACCCCAACCGTCGTCATCACCGACCAGTCCTTCATGGGCCACTGGGCAGTGCAGCTCGGCGCTCCCGGGACCAGGCCCGCGGCCGTGATCGGCGTCGGCACCATTCCGCTGTCACTGAACAGTGTCGACACCGCACCTTTCGGACTCGGCCTCCCACCGGATTCCTCGCCGGCCGGCAGGGTCCGCAACGCTGCCCAGAACCGGATGGCCGAGGGACTGTTCGCCACGTCCACCGAGTTTCTCGATGCCATCCTCAAGGATCTGGGCGCGACGGGCGACATGCCATTCCCCATGAACGCCATCGTCTCCCAGCCCGATCTCTTCCTACAGCTCTCGCCCGCCGAGGCGGAGTATCCCCGCAGTGACCTTCCGCCCGGCGTCCGCTTCACCGGTCCCCTGCCCGCAGAACCCGCGGACGGGCCGCTTCCCGCTTGGTGGGACGACGTGCTCGCCGCCCGCCAGGTCGTCGTTGTGACCCAGGGCACGGTTGCCAACCGTGACCTCAGTCAGCTCATCGAGCCCACCCTGCGAGCGCTGGCCGACACCGATGCCCTCGTCGTTGCCACGACCTGCCGCGACGACGCCGTCATCGACAACATCCCGGCCAATGCCCGGGTGACCTCCTTCGTGCCGTATTCGATGCTCCTCCCGCACACGGACATCCTCGTCACCAACGGCGGCTACGCCGCTGGCCTTCAGGCGCTCGCCCACGGCATCCCGCTCGTCATCGCCGGACAGAGCGAGGACAAGACAGAAGTCGCCGCCCGACTGGCCTGGACCGGCGCCGCACTGAATCTTGTAACCGACACACCCGCCCAAGCCGACATCCGTGCCGCCGTCGACACCGTGACGAGCGATCCGGTCTACCGCGCTCACGCCCGGCGCCTGATGAACGGAATCGAGCGGCACCGCCCCTTCGACGAAATCGCCCAGGCAGTGGCCGAAATCTCACAGAACCTCGGCACACGCTGAGAACCACGGGATACACAGAACGACACACGCCGGAACGCACCACGCCCGACAAAGTCCGCCCGTGAACCCCATTCCCCGCTCAGCCGGGCGTGTAGGCAGACCCCGCCCCCGTACCCGAGACCCGTGCCGGAACACTGCGGTCTTTCAACATCCGGTGCGGCGGTAGATCCGCGCCCCGTGCACCACTGCCTTCTCGCGGAAGCCGTGTGCGAGGAGGCCCCGCAGTTGCGGGTAGTCCGCGAGAGGGTAAGGCGTCCCTGCGGAGTCGTCCACGAGCAGGCAGGGGGGATGGGCGGCCAGTTCGTGGCGTAGGACCTGCCACGCTCCGGGGACCGCGTACGCTGCACCGACACGGTGCACGTTCCCACCGCCGCTGAAGTTCGTGAGCAGACCCGCCGTCAGATAGCGGCTGGCAGGCTGCCGTCCGGCGAGCCAGTAGACCTCGGGGTGCATCCCCCAGAGGAACACCCGCTCACCCGGCGCACTGTATGCGTCGACTGCTGCCGCCACCGCGAGCGTCTTGTCCATCAGCGGTGGCTCCGCCCGTACCGCCGTTGTGCTCCAGCCCATCGCGACCGCGAGTGCGCACCCCGCGGCTACTGCGGCCGCATGGGGCCGACCAACGACGCTCGCGCGGCAGGCGAGGTCCACAGCACGCAATCCCAACAGAACCAGCGGAGGCGCCAGTTGGAGAAAGTAGTGGCCGTAGAAGTGGAATCCGACGGTCACACCGCACGCAGAGGCGAACAACCACAGCCCAAGCATGCGATCGGTCCCCACGGCGGCCGTCTTTCGCCCTCTGCCCGCGCCGGCCCGCGGACTCGGGAAGAGGGGACGCCGCCGATGCCACGCCGCCGTCATCACCACGGCGACGACGGGAGCGAACGCCGTGAACAGCGACGCCAGGTTGCCCAGCGCATGCACGGCCACCGGCCGTATCCCCGGCGGCGACGTGGCGTACGAGCCGGAAGAGAGGAACATCCAGAACACGAACCGCCGTGCCCCCAGCGCGAGTGCACAGCCTGCCGGCATGGCGGCAGCCCCCGCCAGCAGGGCAGCGATGTCCCGCAGCCGGTGGCGGCCTGTCACTGCGTGCAGCGCCAGCGGCAGCAGCGGTGCAAGCCCGACCTGCTTGGTCAGGGTGGCCACCGACACCGCGAGCCCGGCGGCGAGCCAGTGGCCCCGGACGCCGAAGTGCATTGCCGCCGCAGTCGCCGGGAGCATGAAGATTTCGAAAGTGGCCGCCATCGCGTCGGGCGCGGGCAGCGCCGCCGACGCGGCGACGGTGAGTACCCCGGCCGGCAGGGCCGCCCAAGTCCCGAGCGTCCGCGCGGCCAGCCTGGCCGTGAACACGGCGGTCAGCGCGAGCGCAGCCACCGCAAGCAGCCGCACGAGCAACAGTCCTCTGGGCCCTGCGGCGGCGAAGCACGCCTCGTACAGCCACGGCAGCAACGGTGGTTTGCGGTCCACCACGTCCTGGTACATCCGTCCGCCATGCCGCAGCATGAGCGCTTCAGTGGCCAGGTATCCCTCGTCCGGGCTCCAGAAAGGACGGCGGAAGGAGGGCGCGCGCACCACAAGGGACAGCGCGAGCAGAAGCACCGCCTGGCTGGCCACCCTGCTGCCCCGCCGGGGACGGGCCAGGGGGAGCGTTCGTTCCCGTACGGCCGGCCCTGGGGTCGCCGGGAGGACTTGGTCCGCCTCCACCGACACGGTCGCACTCCTCTCCGCAAGACCGCAGTCCGCGCGGGGCCCGCCTGCTGCCGGGCCGTTTCCCGTTCGCGGGCAGGCGCGCGAATCGCCGACGGGCCATCACCCGCACCCATCAGGTCCCACACTCCACTAGTTGACTAGTGGAGTGTGTGGGTGGGGGTGGCTCTTGTCAAACACGGGATGCCCCGGGACGCGAAAGTGCAGCTCGTAGTAGGTGCGGAGCCACGAAGAACCGCGAAGGGTCTCGCGGTCGGCATCCCGGAATCAGGGTGCGACGACCCCGGAGGTCCACTAGTCCACTAGCGGTATGGTGTGGCGGTGGTGACTTTCCATATCGAACGCCGCAGCAGCGTCGCCGCCTACCAGCAGATTGTTCAGCAGACCAAACAGGCCCTGAGGCTGGGGCAGTTGGCGCCCGGCGACAAGCTGCCGTCGGCTGCGGAAGTCGTGGCCGCGACGGCGATCAACCCCAACACCGTGCTCAAGGCCTACCGCGAGCTGGAGGTTGAGGGCCTGGTCGAGGCACGGCAGGGCGTCGGCACCTTCGTCCGCCGATCACTCGCCCAGCCCGGCATCGCGGTCGGCTCTCCGCTGCACAGCAGCCTGCACACCTGGATGGCCGCCGCATGCGCAGCCGACCTCAGCCGCGAGGATGTCGCGGCGCTCGTGTCCGCCGCGCTCGATGAGGCGTTCCCGCACAGTGCGGACGCCCGGGTGAACGAATGAGTAAGCCCGGATGACCCAGCACCCGACGCCCTGGCACCAGGTCCCGGCCACCGACGCACCTGCTCTGCAGGCGCACGGCCTCGGCCTGCGCAACCGCGGAGAATGGATCTTGCGCGCCTGCGACTTCCGTGTTCCCCGTGGCCGGATCGCCGCCTTGGTCGGGCCCAACGGCGACGGCAAGAGCTCACTGCTCTCGGTCGCCGCGGGCCTGCGCGCCCCGACCGAGGGCGGCATGCAGGTGCTCGGCGGGCGACCGGGCTCGCACGACATACTGCCCCGCGTCGGTGTCCTGCTCCAGGACCCCCCTCTGCACGCGGCTTTCACCGTGGCTGAGACATTGCGCATGGGCCGCGAGCTCAACCCGGGCTGGCACGAGGCAACCGCCCGAGCGGTCGTGGCCGACGCCGAGGTACCGCTGAACGCCAAGGTGGGCCGGCTCTCCGGCGGCCAGCGCACCTGCGTGGCCCTGGCACTCGCCCTCGGCAAGCGCCCGGACCTGCTGCTGCTCGACGAGCCGATGGCCAACCTCGACCCGCTGCGGCGGCACGCCATGATGGCCGCCCTGATGACGACCGCCGCCGAGCGCGGTACCACCGTGGTGATGTCCTCGCACATCCTCGCCGAACTCGACCTCGTCTGCGACTACGTACTGCTGCTGGCCCACGGACGCATGCTCGTCGCCGACGACGTGGAGTTCGTCCAGGCCGCCCACACCCTCGTCACCCACACCCTCGCCGACCGTCGTGCCCGCCCTATGGACGACCGGCCCATGCCGGCGGCGCCGGATCTGCCGTCCCACCTGCACGGCCACACCGTTGTCGAAGCACAGGTCACCGGGCGGCAGGTCACCGCGATGATCCAGCTCCCGACCTCGCTCGACGGTCTCGGAACCGCGCGGCCGCCCACCCTGGAGGAGATCCTCCTGGCCTACCTGCGCAACCCGGACGCACCCGCGCTGCTCGCACCGGACGACGGGCCCGCCCGCGCATCAGGATGCGATGCCAGACCTCAAAACGGGCACGGGAAGGCCGCGTCGTGAACGTGTTCGCCCGCTCGGTGTCGCGTGAGCGGCAGCCCGCCATACGACCCGTCCCGCTACTGCGGCCGACCGGAGCAGTCTGGTTTGCCTGGCGGCGGCACCGCGCGGCCTACCGCATCGCCGCAGCCCTGGCCGTGCTCGCTGCACTGTGGGCGGTGTGGGAGCACCAGCAGCTCGTCTCCGGGATCCACGACTACGCCCTGGCATGCCGCCGGACACCCGCTGTCTGCGAGAGCACCGAAGACACAGGCGGCCATGTTGCACCGCCCGTGTCCGACAGCATCCACCTGCTCTTTGAGCAAGCACCCTCGGTGCTGCGCTTTCTGCCGCTGGTGGTGGGCGCGCTACTCGGCGCACCGCTGTTCGCGCAAGACCTGGAGAACGGCACGTACCGGCTGGACTGGACGCAATCGGTGGGCCGCCGGGAGTGGGCAGCGGCCAAGCTGGTCACGGCCGCAGCGGTCACCACGGCGGCGGCCATCGTGCTCACCTTGCCGGTCACCTGGTGGTGGGGGTCCGTCCTGCGCGGCCACCAGCTCACCGGTCCGGACGGGAACGCGTGGCGGCGAACCACCTTCTGGGTCGACTGGTCACTGTTCCCCTTCACCGGGCCGGTTGGCGTCGCCCACCTGCTGCTCGCTCTGATGACCGGGGCAGTCGTCGGCATGTACATGCGGCGCGCCCTGCCTGCCGTCGCACTCGCCGCTGCCGCGAGCCAGGGATGGCAGCTCACATTGGACCAACTGCGCCCCCGGCTGCTCCCGGCGCATGTCACCCGGGGGACCGGGCTCGACAACTACCCCGATGTCCCGCTCGACAGCTGGCAGCTCAGCAGTGGCTATGTCCACGCCGACGGCCGACTCACCGAGGTCTACCCCTGCGCGTACTCCGGGGGGCAGTCCGCTCCGCAGGACTTCCATTCCTGTCTACGTGCGCACGACATCGTCACCCAGTACAGCCGTGTTCTCCTCCCAGACCAGATCGTGCCCCTCCAGCTGATCGAGACCGGGATCTGCCTCGCTGCCGCGGCTGCCCTCGCCGTGCTCTGTCTGCATGGCGTCCGCCGTATCGCCGCCTGAAAGAGTGCTCCGTTCCATCAAAGGTTCTGGAAACAAGGTTACTTGCGGGAGCAACCGGAGGGCGTTTCTCGATTGCCCGCAACAATGCCGGCAACCAGAGCACGGTCCGCAGTAACACCCTTGGGTCGGTGCGCGGTGACCTACACGAGCTTGTCGCAACGCAAATTGCCCTGCGTGTTCTTTTCTCCTCCTGCCAGGCGGTTGACCAACTCGTATCACCTCGTCACGGGTCCCTCTGAACCCTTTCGCCCGCCAGTTGGGGCTGGTCCGGCTCCTTGCCTACGGGCGTCCAGCCGCCTACATGAGCATGAGCCGCCTCGGCCTGGACCATGTCAACTTCCCCTGCCAGCACACCGGCGCCGTCACTGACACTCCATTCGAGGAGACGGTCGAGATACTTGCTGGCATGAAGGCCTACGGCCTGATCCGCCACATCAGCTTGTCCAACGTCAGCGCCGACCAACTCCGCACCGCGATATCGATCACCGACATCGCAGCGGTGACCGCTCACTGCAACGTGGCGGTGCGCGTGAATGCCGCTGTCCGCAACATCGCCGAAGGGGCTAGCATGACCTTCTCCTTCGCATCCTGCAGCAATCCCGCCCGTCACTGAGGACGAGCGGTTCCGCGCAGTCATCGACCCCATCGCGGACAAGCACGACGCGACGCCGCAGCAGGTCGCGCTGGCCTGGCAACTGCACCGCACAACGACCGCCCCCCATCCACGGCACCACGAGCGTCGACCACCTGCACGAGAACCTCGCTGCCGCCAACATCGGTCCCCCACGAGGCCGACGCCATTTCTGCATTGGCCTCGGAAGTCGTCTGATGCAGAGCACGCCGAGATCGAACTGATCATCCACACTCGGGTTCTATGGGTTAGACATCAGCTACGGCCCGGATCTTTTCCCAGATCCGGGTGATGGCAGCGATGTCGTCTTCGTCGAGCGGATCGACGAAGTATTTCTGAACGGATTCCTCGAAGGTTCTTGCCACTTTTGCTGTGTAGCGGCGGCCCTCGTCGGTGAAGCTGATCAGCGACACTCTGCCGTCGGTCTGGTCGGCGCCGCGCTGCAGGAGGCCCTCATCGATGAGGTCCTGAAGCAACCGGGAGGCCCGAGTGGGGCTGACGCTGACAAGCTGCCCGGCCAGCCCCCGGACCGGCTGAGGCTCACCCTCCTTCAGGCGGCACAGTATTTCGAACGCGCTGAAGGAAATCCGGTGTTGCTCCATGAGCACGTCGTCGATTCGCGCGGTGACGGCGGCATGCGCGAACAACATGGCAAACCAGGCTTCTTGCTGGGCCGAGGTGATGATCGCCGGTTTGGTCGAAGACTTGTGCACAAGTACAGCCTAACAGGAGAGTGCTAGCACACTTTGGTGCCTGCGCACGCATCTGTTACGGTGCCGATGTGGTTTCAAGTAATCGCAGTCTGCTCGCCACCCGGCTCCACGCCGGAGCGGCAAGCGGGGTGGCGGTAGCGATCGGGCGGCAGGCTGTTGGCCTACGCGACGCTGGCGCGATGACCAGGGCGTCTCTCCACCCGCCGTCTGCGCCCGGTGAGCCCCAGGGGCTTCCTCGAACGAGCCTGGCTGGTCACGGCTCGTGGATCCGGCCGCCAGGGGCGCCTCATGGGCCGAGACTCCCGGCCGCGCCGGGATCAAGGCAGATCGGCCATCGCCCTGTCCCGACTCAATCGCCACTGCGCACTGTGCCGGTGGCCCGCGCTGTGTACCTCGTCTGCACGAAGCCCCAGCCCTGCGAACAGGTCCTGTGAACCGACCCTGTAAGGAACGATATGGACCACTACGAAAAAACGGCACGCGGACTAGCCGGAGACTCTCGACCACTGGCCTCCCGCAGAAACCTACTCCGCGCGGGCGGCGTTGCGGCAGCGTCCCTGCTGGCTGCACAACCCGCCACTGCCGTTACGTTGCCCGGTTACCCCTCTACGGCCGGCGCCACCGCGGGCGGCGTCAGCCTGCCCCCTGCCACCCCCGAAATCGCGCGCCTTGCCTTAAGCGTTGAGCACAGTGCTCTGACAGATCTGCGCAGCCGACTGTCGCGTACCCGTTTCCCCGAATCACAGACGGCACCAGGCTGGGCCCAAGGAGCCCCGATCGAGCGTGTTCACAGCCTGCTCCAGTACTGGCAGGACCACTACGACTGGCGTCGGCTCGAGCGCAGACTCAACACGCTCGGCCAGTACAGGACGCTGATCGACGGACTGGGTATCCACTTCCTTCACATACGCTCCCACCACCCCAACGCTCTGCCTCTGATCCTGACCCATGGCTGGCCTGGATCGGTTGTGGAATTCCTGGACGTCATCGGACCCTTGACCGATCCCACGGCGTACGGCGCCACCGCTGATGATGCCTTCCACCTGGTAATCCCATCTCTGCCCGGGTTCGGGCTGTCCGACCGGCCTCACGAGAGCGGATGGGACGTGGGCCGCACTGCTAGCGCGTGGGTCACGCTCATGTCCCGGCTGGGCTACCGGCGATACCTCGCCCAAGGCGGCGACATAGGTGCTGGAGTGACTATCCGGATGGGCGTCGAGCAGCCTCCTGGCCTGCTGGGCATCCATCTCAACTTCCAGGATTACCTGTTTTCGCCCCCGGTGCAGGAGACCGTCACTCCGCCGGAACAGACCGCGCTTGACCAGCTCACCGACTTCCTGACCAACGATGCCGGATACTTCCTTGAGCAGGGGACCAGCCCTCAGACCATCGGCTACGCTCTCACCGACTCCCCGGCTGGGCAAGCTGCATGGATCTACGAGAAATTCGGCGCCTGGACCGACAGTGGTCACGACCCTGAATCAGTTCTCAGCCGTGATCAGATGCTCGATAACATCACTCTGTACTGGCTCACAGGCACAGCTGCGTCTTCAGCCCGAATGTACTGGGAGAACCGCGCACCGGCCCCCCCGTCGCTGAACACAGTCGACCTCCCCGTCGGGGTAAGCGTCTTCCCTGGCGAGATTATCCGAACCCCCCGCATCTGGGCTGAGCGCGCTTACAGTAACCTCGTCTACTTCAACGACCAGATCCCTGTCGGCGGACATTTCGCGGCATTCGAACAACCACCTCGATTCGCTGAGGAGATCCGCAAGTTCGGCCGCTTCTTCCGTAATTGGTAGAGCGGCCCCGGATCTCCCACCTTCCAATGCGTCCGACAGTGATACGGCCGCCGTAACGACATCATGATCCGGAATCTCGTCGCATCATGTGTGCGGCTAGCGGCCCTGTCAGCCATGGAAACGTCCCCATGCACGCAACTTGGAGTTGGTGGAAGCGCCGAGGATCGCGGGCATCACTGCCAGTGTGGCGACTTATGGGGGGCGCGGCGATCCGGAATTTTGATCCAAATTACCGATTTCGCCAAGGTGTTCACCCTGGAAACGGGCGATGTGCTCATCAGTGCGGCACGCTTGGAAAACTGGACGCGTTGTTTCTCCAGGCCGAGTCCGTCGCCTAGAGTGTCGTCCTTGGCATAGAGAACTACGGTTTCCTGCAGCAGCCCGAAAATCGCGCGGACTGTCGCACCTGTTACCGGAATCCTTTCAGTGAATAGGAGCGGTGTCAGATCGGCTGACTGTCTGTCCGGTCCAGCGAACCCTCGTGAGCTTTGGTGTGCGATGAAGGATAGTACCTCCACCGCACACCAATGCCTTCGCCATGGTTAGCCCGGCCCCGGCACGGAGACGCAATCGAGCAGCCTCCCATCCCCGCAGCTGCATCGACGCATGACGACCAGCCCGTCGGCCAACGCAGCGCAACGGGAATGACAGTGGTGCGCCGTCAGCGTTTCTGCACCGGTCAGAAAACAAAGGGAATATGTGCAGCGCGTCGGCAGCACTGCACACCCGCACAGAGAGGACATCAGAGATGAATAACACGATCACGGACCAACTTCGGGAAATGGACCCGCAGTTGGGCAGGGTCGGCGTGTGGAGTACGGAGTTGCGGGCCGACGGACCGGCGACTTCCGATGCGGCGCGCGTACTGGAATCGGCGGGATGGGGAACTCTTTGGATCCCCAATGCCGGCGGAAAGGGATTGTGGGCCGACGCCGAAAGGCTGCTGGCCGCGACATCGCGTATCACCATCGCCACCGGTGTCGCGAGCATCTGGGGAGATGAAGGAGATGACGCCCCGACGGTCTGGAACCGCCTCGTCAGTTCGTACGGCCGGCGTCTCGTCACCGGTTTCGGGGTGAGCGGCCCCGACAGCGCGCGTGCCGCCGGCGCCAGCCCCACGACACCGCTGCGCGACATGACTACCTACCTTGACCGCTTGGACCGCGGTAACGCGATCCCAGCAAACAGCCGCCTCCTAGGAGCGCTGGGCCCCAAGATGGTTGCCCTCGCCGCACACCGCACCGCAGGAATCCACCCCTTCCTCGTCACGCCCGCGTCCGTCCGTGCCCAGCGCGATACATACGCTGACCTGGTAATTGCCCCGCACCTCGGCGTCGTCCTCGACAGCAACGCCTCCCGCGCCCGGGACACTGCCCGCCACGCGGTCGGCATCTTCTTCGGCTTCCCTGCCTACCGTGCCAACCTCCAGCGTCTTGGCTTCTCCGAGTCCGACCTTACTGATGGCGGCAGCGATCAACTCATCGACGCCGTCACCGCTCACGGCTCTCTCGACACCATCGCGGAACGGATCACCACGTTCCTGAACGCCGGCGCGGACCATGTCGCACTCCAAGTCCTCGGCCATGTCGGCCCGGGCCTTCCGACCCAGGAATGGGAGCAACTCGCCGAGCTGACTTCCCTGTAGTCCTGCCAACAAACGTTCCCACCAGATCGACGCTCCGACAGGCAGGAGGACGCCGGGCCAACTGCCTGTCGCACCGGTTCACCGGCACGCCGGGTGCGTAGGCGGCGGATGCTGTGCGGGAGCGCGATCATCTGCTGGATGACCGGTCGCTCACTGTTGCCGTCTGGTGTCCGTGTCCTCGATGCCCGACACGCCTTCGGTGACCTTGACGGGTACCGGCCCGCACTCCTGGATGTGCATGGCATGGGGGAGGGGGTGATGTGCTCCAGGACCGGGAACGTGCCGAAGCCATCGATCCGCTGCCGCAGCGTGGTCAGTGCCGGTGTGTCCGGCATGAGCAGCCCGTGCGTTGGTGGATGCGTGGGCTGCCGGGCACGGTGGGCGGGCTGTCTGGGGAGGATCCGCCCCGCAAGCCTCCGGCCGACCACCCGCAAAAGGGGGCGGGGTGCGTGAGGAGGCAGATGGGCGTGAGGCGTTGGGGCGCTCGCGGGGCGGGCTGACCAGTAAGGTCCATCTGCTGTCCGATGACCGGGCGCGCCCGCTGCACTGGCTGACCTCGCCCGGTCAGCGGGGTGACAGCTTGATGTTCGCCCCGGTGCTGGACGGCTTACGCATCCGGCGCCGCGGACCGGGCCGCCCGCGCAACAGGCCGGACCGGGTGCGCGGTGACAAGGCGTACTCCAGCCGGGACAACCGTGCCTACCTGCGACGGCGCGGCATCAAGGCCACCATCGCGCAGCCCGACGACCAACGGGCCCACCGCAAGCGCCGGGGACGGGCCGGTGGCCGGCCCCCGGCCTTCGACAAGGCCCAGTACCGCCACCGCAACGCGGTCGAGCGATGCGTGAACAAGTGGAAGCAGTTCCGCGCGGTGGCCACCCGCTACGACAAGCGGGACTACGTCTTCAACGGCACCCTCACCGTCACCGCGATCGTCATCTGGCTCCGCGACATCGTCCAAGAGCCATCAGAAACGGCCTAGTGCCGTAGCAGGCAGCGTTTGCCCTGTAACCGCCTGGGGCGTCAGCTCGTGCTGAGTGGTGCGTTCTCCTCGGCGTCGAGCTGGTGGTCCGCCCAGATGTAGCTTTCGGGAAGCAGGTTGGTAACGGGCACCGTCCGGAGGCCGTCGCTTGTCCCGACGATGACCTTCAGGGCTGGGAAGTAGTCAAGGAGGACTTGGCGGCAGCGGCCGCATGGGGGCACGACGCCTCGGTCGCGGTCGCCCACGGCGACGATGGTGTCCAGGTCGTAGGCGCCCTGGGCGGCAGCAGCGCCGATGAGGACCAGCTCCGCGCAGGGGCCTCCGGTGAAGTGGTAGGCGTTCACCGCGGTGATGATCCGGCCGTCTCGGGCGCGGGCCGCAGCCGCCATGGTGTGGTTGTCGCCCCGGCAGCGTGTGGCCGCGACGTGCGCCGCTGCCCGGATCAGCTCGTGGTCGACGCGGTCGGTCTGTGTGGTCATCTTCTCTGCCTTCATGCGGTTTCAGACGGCGTTGGCCCTGTCGATGACGGCGCGCAGGCGCTGGTCGTCGACGTGGCGGGTTCGCCAGATGATGTAGCGGCGGATCATCCTGCCCTGCTTCTTGTGGTCGGCGTGATCGGTGCCGTTGAGGGTGAAGTAGCGCAGGGCCGTGAACTGGGCTTCTATGCGGTTGAGCCAGGAGCTGTTGGTCGGGGTGTAGGCGAGCTCGACATTGTTCGCTGCCGCCCAGGTGCCGACCCGCCGGCACTTCTTCGTGGTCAGGTGCGGGGAGTAGTTGTCACAGACGATCGCGATACGGACCTGGGGTGGGTAGAGGGTGCGCAGGTAGCGGCAGAACTCCAGGAACTGGGTGCGCTTCTTGACCGGTTTGATGTGGCCGTAGAGCTTGTCCTTGGCCAGGTCCAGGGCGGCGAACAGATGCCGTACTCCGCCGTAGCGGTTGTAGGTCGCCCGCCGCCTGCGGCGTGGTTCGCCGCCACTACCTCCAGCCCGACGGCAAGGTCGCCGCCAAGCCGTACACCCTGCTGTGCTAGGCGCTGGCGCGCTCGTCCAAGGTGGCCGTTGCGAAGTTCGCGTGGTCGGGCCGGGAGCGGCTGGGGATGCTGCGGGTCCGCGACGACGTGATCGTGCTGCATCAGCTGCTGTGGCCGGACGAGATCCGGGACCCGGGTGTGGTGGATCCGCCGTCGGTGGAGGTGAGCGAGGACGAGGTCGACGGCGCGCTCGCGCTGATCGACACGATGACCCGCGAGGACCTGGAAGGGCCCGAGTTCCGCGACACCTACACCGAGGACCTGGAACAGATCGTCGAAGCCAAACGCGAACACCGGGTACTGCCCGAAGCATCGGAGCCGGAACGCGCGCCGGGCAAGGTGGTCGATCTGATGGCCGCGTTGCAGGAGTCGGTGTCCAAGGCGAGGTCGTCCCGCGGCGAGAACGGCGACGACGCCGACGTCCACGAACTGCCGCGCAAGAAGACCGCGAAGAAGCAGCCGGCCCGCAAGACCACGGCGAAGAAGACCACCACGAAGACGGCCGCGAAGAAGGCCGCGGCGAAGAAGACGACTGCCAAGCGGCCCCGCCGCGCCTCATGACGGCCACCGGCAGCCCCATCACTGGCGGGCCGGGAATGTGCGGCGGGTGTGGGTAGTTGTAGAGGGCGTGGTTGTGGAGGGGACAGTGTCCCCGGGCCTCACCTATTGCCCATGAGGATGATCGTTCGGCTGAAGCCTCATGGAGCCTTTCGCCGCGTAGGCGACCGCCCTTCACGACCACGCCGCACGAGCCGGCCCCGGGCCGGCACCCTGCCGGCCCGGGGCTGTTGTGTATCCCGGCCGGCGAGCGTCACCCTCCACGAGAGGGGGCCGGTGCAGCTGCGTGCTCATCTCGAAGAGATCGCTCTCAGCGCTTGCGCCGGCGTCCGCCCCGGCCCGCGGCAGCCCCGCCTGTCACTACGGGGATCGCAGTCATCATGGTCGTCTGCTTGTTGGGCCGGTCGGCGGAGACCACGAGCGCCGCGAGCAGGGTCGTGACCGGTACGGAGGCGACCAGGCCGATCGAGCCGACCAGGGTGCGTACGATCTCCTCCGCGACCAGCTCGCTGTTGGCGACCGCCCCGACGCTGCTCTGCGCGATGGAGAAGAGCAGCAGCAGGGGCAGCGCGGCGCCGGCGTAGGCGAGGACCAGGGTGTTGACGACGGAAGCGATGTGGTCGCGGCCGATGCGGATGCCCGCCCGGTACAGTCCGCGCCAGCCCATCGTCGGATTGGCCTCGTGCAGTTCCCAGACGGCGGAGGTCTGGGTGACCGTCACGTCGTCGAGGACGCCGAGTGAACCGATGATGACGCCGGCGAGCAGCAGACCGCTCATGTCGATCGAGGGGTAGAGGCCGTGGATCAGGCCGGTGTTGTCGTCGGTGTTGCCGGTGAGTGCGGCCCAGCCGATGAATCCGGAGCCGAGGATGCCGATCAGCACCAGCGAGAGAAGTGTGCCCAGTACCGCCACCGAGGTGCGTGCCGACAGTCCGTGGCACATGTAGAGGGCGATCAGCATGATGGCGCTCGATCCGATCACGGCCACGAGCAGGGGGTTCGAGCCCTGCAGGATCGCGGGCAGGACGAAGAAGTTCAGCACCAGGAAACTGATGGCCAGCGCGACCAGTGCCATGATGCCCCGCATCCGGCCCACCACCACGACGGCGAGGGCGAAGACGCCGGCGAGCAGCAGCATCGGGAACCTGCGGTTCACGTCGGTGACCTGATATTGCAGGTCCTCGGGTGCGGAGGGTTCGTAGGCGGCTACGACCTTCTCGCCCTCGTACAGCTGTCGTGACTGGTCCGGCTGCACGATCTCGGTGAACGTGCGGCCCTTGTCCTTTCCGGTGTCGACACGGATGGTCGCCTTCTTGCAGGTGCCGTTCGCCTCCTGCTGGGCGGAGGAGCCCTCGGCGGTGGAGGTGTCGCCGGTCGGGGTCTCGCCCGAGGCGTTCACCGACGCGCAGCTCACGCTCAGGACCTTGGTGACCGTTGCCTGCTGGGTCTGCCGGTCGAAGCCCACCCCGGTGCGTTCATGTCCCGGGGCGCCGCTTGGCCACAGCACCGCGAGCCCGACCACCACGGCCGCAGTGAACGGCACGAGGATCGCCGCGATGACCTTGCGGAGGTGTTTGGAGACGGGGGCGGCTGGACCGTGGCTGTGACTGTGCGCATGTACGTGACCGTCGAGGCTCGCTCCGGGACCGTGGTCGGGGCCATGTCCGTCGTCAGTCACTGTGCCGTTGTTCATCGCGGGGGTGTGCCCGTGGCCCATGGCCGGTGAGGCGGCGTGGCCCGCGTCGGCATCGGGTGCGTATCCGGGATAAGACGCTGAATCGGGAAGATCCCGGTACTCGTAGGTGCGGCCGTACTCGCTCGCGCGGTCATCTATGCCCGAGGGCCGATGGCCGGCCTCGTTCCAGTCTCCGGCACTCGGCCGGTCGGCGGCTCCCATGCCGTCTCCCTCGCGATTGTCCGTGCCCCCCTCCCCAGCCGGGCCCTGCGCTGCGGTTCTGAGGAAGGGTACGGGAACGGCTGCTCTTGGTCTCAGTCCGAACCATCGCGGGAATATCAGAGCCCTCTGTCCACCGAGCGTGGACCGTGGGCCGCTCGACCAGGCCGCATGACCCGCATCACCCGCTAGTGGGGGCTCAGCGGGACTCGCCTCATGGGCACGATGCCGCTCAGGCGCTGGAGCAGCAACGCCTGCCCTGCGGCACCGAAGCAGGATGCGGGCATGGCGTGTTCCGGCCAAACCCCTGATCGGTGCCGCAGGTGCGGGCGGCTCACGGGTGCGCGGCCGGTGCAGCAGCCATGGGTCTCGCGGCGTGAGCGGATCGGAGGCGGGTCACCAACTGCTCTTGGTCACGCCAGGGAGCTCGCCTGCGTGGGCCATCTCACGTACGCGGATGCGGGACAGGCCGAAGGCACGCAGGTGGCCGCGGGGGCGCCCATCCACGGAGTCCCGGTTGCGCAGGCGGGTAGCGCTGGCGTCGCGGGGTTGTCGGCGCAGTTCCCTCTGCGCGGCGGCGCGGTCCTCCTCCGAAGTCCCGGGGGACGAGATGATCACCTTCAGCTCGGTGCGGCGCGCGGCATACCGGGCCACGACGAGGCGTCGCTGTTCGTTCTTCGCGATCTTGCTCTTCTTCGCCATCAGATCTTCTCTCCCCGGGCGCGGATACGAGCGACCGCTGCCTCGATGCCGAGCGTGTCGACCGTCTTGACGCCCTTGGCGGAAAGTGTGAGCAGGACGTGGCGGCCCTCGCTCGGCAGCCAGTAGTGCTTGCGCTGGATGTTGGGGATGAAGCGGCGCTTGCTGCGCCGGTGCGAGTGGGAGATGCGATGGCCGAAGCCCGGCTGTCGGCCGGTGAGTTGGCAGTGGGCGGACACGTTTCCTCCTCGGTGGTGGATACCGCAGGACCTTAGCCCTTGATGAAAATGAAAACCAATTCCCTGTATGGTGCTGTCCATGGCCCGTAACGAACTGCGCCCGATCATCAAGCTGAGGTCCACCGCCGGCACCGGCTACACCTACGTGACCCGCAAGAACCGCCGTAACGACCCCGACCGGCTGATGCTGCGCAAGTACGACCCGGTCGCCGGGCGTCACGTCGACTTCCGTGAGGAGCGCTGAGATCCGTGAAGCACGGAATCCATCCCGAGTACCGCCCGGTCGTCTTCCGCGACCGGGTCGCCGACTTCGCCTTCCTCACCCGGTCGACCGTCACCAGCGACAGGACCGTCGAATGGGAGGACGGCAACACCTACCCGGTCATCGACGTCGAGATCTCCTCCGCAAGCCACCCCTTCTACACCGGCACACAGCGGGTCCTGGACACCGCGGGCCGGGTCGAGCGCTTCGAGCGGCGCTACGGACGCGGACGGAGCACGCAGTGAGCGTGGACCGTAGGCGGCTGCCAGTTGCGATCGTCGCCGGACTGCACGCCGACGCCCGCCGGGCCACCGTGGAGGAGATCCTGTTCACGGTCTCCGGCTCGGTCGCGCTCCACCACGACCTGACCTCAGCCGTCGCCGGCACGGTGCACCGCACCGCACGCGACGCCGGCGGTCTGCTGGGCAACGGCGACGCGCCCCTGGTGAACGACTGCGCGTGCTGCGCGCTGCGTGAGGACCTCGTCCCCGAACTGCTGCGGCTCGCGCAGGAGGCAAGGTACCGGCTGGCCGTAGTGGAGCTGTGGGACTCCGTCGAGCCCCAGGCCATGGCCGCAGTCATCGCCGCCGCGGGCGCACCGCTGGTGCTGACCGGGGTCGCCACCGCGGTCGACCCCGCACTCGTTCTGCCGTACCTGTCGAATGGCGACGACCTGGCCGATGTCGGCCTCGCCGCGGCCCCGACCGACCAGCGCACCGTCTCCGACACCTTCGCGCGGCAGTTGGAGTACCCCACGGTGATCGCCGTCGTCGAAGGGGATGCGTGTGGTGCGGGCGGCGAGGTCGCCGACGACACCGACCATACGCTGCTCGCCCAGCTCACGCCGGGCGCGCGAAAGGTACCCGTGGAGAGTGGCGCTCTGGAGGCTGCTCTGCTGGCGGGCTTCGACGTGGCAGCGG
Source organism: Streptomyces sp. NPDC026672 (assembly GCF_040638185.1). Classification (NCBI taxonomy): domain Bacteria; kingdom Bacillati; phylum Actinomycetota; class Actinomycetes; order Kitasatosporales; family Streptomycetaceae; genus Streptomyces; species Streptomyces sp. NPDC026672. The sequence goes on along the minus strand of NZ_JBEZXS010000033.1, from coordinate 51,424 downwards.
CCGCCGCCCGCGTGCATCCTGCGTGCGCGCTGCTGCCGCAGGAGCTTGACGGGCACGGCGTGAGCACCTTCGTCTGGCGGCGCGAACGGCCCTTCCACCCGCAGCGTCTCTACGCGGCGTTGGAGGATCTGACGTGCGCGGCCGCCCGCAGCCGTGGGCGGTTCTGGCTGGCGGACCGCCCCGACACCCTGCTCTCCTGGGACGCCGCCGGCGGCGCGCTGTGCGTCGAGTCGGCCGGCCCCTGGCTGGCTGCCCTGCCCGACGCCGCCTGGGAGATGATGCCCGTCGAACGCCGCCTGGCCGCCTCCGTGGACTGGCACCCCGAACACGGCGACCGCTGCCAGTACTTGACCTTCACGTCGCCCGGCCTGGACCGCGACGGTCTTCAGGCCCTGCTCGACTCGTGCCTGCTCACCGACCACGAGTACGCGGCGGGCAGGGAGCACTGGAAGCAACTCCCGCACGTCTTCGACGACTTGCTCGACCCAGTGACCTGAACCGCGATCTGTTCCGGCGGGCGCGTGCCGTGAACGGATGGGATTCACCCGTCCCGTCCGTGCGTTCCGCCCTATCCCTCGCGCGTCCACCGCATCCCGCTAGAAGAGAGGACCGACCTCACCATGCCTCGACGCACAAGCACCGGGCGGCAGACCGCCAAGCGGTGTGTCAACCCGCTGGACGCTGCCGGCATCACCTACGTCGACTACAAGGACACCGACCTGTTGCGGAAGTTCGTCTCTGATCGCGGGAAGATCCGCAGCCGTCGGGTGACCCACGTGACGCGTCAGCAGCAGCGGAAGATAGCGCAGGCCATCAAGAACGCACGCGAGATGGCGCTCCTGCCCTACAGCTCCCGATAGCCGAGAGGCCGTACGAAGAGGAGTCACCTCTTTTCATACGGGTCCGACGGCTCTTCGACCCGCTTGACTGTCTTCGCGTCCAGCACCGGGGGCCAGGCCGCTGATGAGCCCAGCCCGCCCTTGGGGCGCCAGGTGCCCGTGACCGTCACCCAGGTGTCCGCGGCCGGGGAACCGGCGCCGCGGATCTGTACCTTGCTCGTGGTCGCGTCGGCTGCGCAGCACGAGACCAGGAGCCGGGTGATGTACCACGTGCCGTCGTCCCCGTGCGTGACGAAGCCGGTCAGCCGGACCGTACGGCCCTTCAGTGAGTATCCGCTGTCGTAGACCGCTCGGGAGGTGAAGGCGGCGACGCTCAGGTCGACCGGGTCGCCGGCCGGGAGTGGCGGGAACGTGCCGACGCCCTGCGCCGCGCGCTGCGCCTCCTCCCGCGCCGCGCTGTAGGAGCCGAGCGCCGGCGGCGGGAAGACCAGCAGGGCGGCGGCGGGCAGTGCGAGCAGCCAGGCAAGGCGCGGGCCGGTCGAGTGGGTGTGACCGCTCCCGTGGTCGTGCGGGTCTTCCTCTTCGTCCGGCGTGTCCCGCGCGGCCCTCACTCCCGCCGCCACGCCGAGCAGCACCAGCAGCGCTCCCGACGCGATCAGATACGGACGCAGTCCGGACTGCACGTACCGCAGATACAGGACACTGAAGAGCGAGATGCGCAGCACCGCGGCGCCCACGAGCAGCAACAGCACGGTCGGCCCGTACCGCCTCACAGCAGCCACCACCCCGCAAGCACACTGCTCGCCAGCGCGACCGCCCAGGTCACCGAGGAGAAGCGGACGGCGAAGGCTCGGCCGAAGGTGCCCGCCTGCAGCGCGATCAGTTTCAGGTCGACCATCGGTCCGACCACCATGAACGCCAGCCGGGCGGTCGGTGAAAACCCGCTGAGCGAGGCGGCCACGAACGCGTCGGCCTCGCTGCACACGCACAGCACCACGGCGAGCAGCGCCAGCAACGGCACGGACAGCCACACTGATCCGGTGAAGACGTCGAGGACCGAGCGCGGCACCGCGATGTTGAAGGTCGCCGCGGCCGCCGAGCCGAGCACGAGGAAGCCCCCGGCGTGCAGGAAGTCGTGCTGCAGGCCGGCCGCGAAGGCACCCGCGCGGGAGGTGTCGGATCCGGTCGCACGCGCCTGTGGCAGCCGTAGCCACTCTTCCCTCCCGAAGCGCGCCCACAACCAGCCCATCACGACGGCCGCGGCGAGGGAGGCGACGAGCCGGGCCGTCACCATCAGCGGCTGTCCGGGGAACGCGATCGACGTGGCCACCAGGACGACCGGGTTGATCGCGGGTGCGGAGAGCAGGAAGGCCAGCGCGGCGGCCGGGGCCACCCCGCGCTGCATCAGACTGCCGGCCACCGGCACGGACGCGCACTCGCACCCGGGCAGGACGGCACCGGCCGCGCCCGCGACCGGCACGGCGAGCGCTGGGTTGCGCGGCAGCAGACGGCTGAAGACACGCTCGGGCACCAAGGCGCCGATGGCGGCGGAGACGACCGTGCCGAGCAGCAGGAACGGGATGCCCTGGACGACGACGGCCGTGAAGACCGTCCACCAGGCGGCGACGGGCGGAGTGTAGAGGTCGAGCGCGATCGCCGGCCCGAGGACGCTCGTGACCGTGACGATCGCGATGAGCGCGAGGCCACCGAGGACGACGTACACGAGCGTCCGCACGACCAGGCGCACGGCATCGCCGAGCCCGCCCCGGACCTCCCCGTACTCCTGCTCGCTCACACCACTCGCTTCGCCGTACGACACCACGAACCCGCCGACTCTAGCGGCACCGGCTGCGCGCCGGCCGGGCTTCGCCTCACCGGAGGGTGTCAGAGTGATGGCTGCGCCGACCCCGGACCAGGGCACCTCACGGTGTCACGGGCCGCGGTCCTGGGTGACTGGTTGGTGTCCACAAGCGCCGGTGTCGGGACGCCAGACGTGCTCGATCTCTCCGAAGACGTTCGGCCGGATCGGTGTGCATGCCGGGCCGGGCGGCGCCGTGGCTGCGTTCGCCGCCCGGCCCGGGATCCTCAGACGCCTGCTACGAGTCCGGGATGCTCGTGCTCGCAGGTGTCGTCGATGCCGTAGGTGTCCCAGACGGGGAACGGGTCGACGGGCGGCACACTCTCGCCGTCGGCCATGAGGCAGTCGGTCAGTGCCGCGTGCAGGGCGTTCGCGTGCAGGTTCGTGCCGATGAAGACCAGTTCCTGGCTGTCGGGGCTGTCGGTGTCGCGGACGGCGGAGGGCTCGAAGCGTGCGACGGAACCGGCCTGTGACCACAGGCCCGTTACGTTCGGGCGGCTGGCGAGCGTGAAGAACCCCTTGGAGCGCAGGATCTGCCCGTACGCGCCGCTGTCGAGTTCCTCGGTCACGAACGTCCACAGCCGACCGGGGTGGAAAGGCAGTTCGGAGCGGAAGACGGTCGAGGAGATCCCGTACTCCTCCGTCTCCGGAACGTGGTCGCCGTTGAGCTCCCTCACCCAGCCGGGGGCCTGCTGGGCGCGTTCCAGGTCGAACAGCCTGGTGCCCAAGACGTCGCCGGCCTTCACGCGGCCGTGGACGGCCGGCACCACGTGTGCGACCGGATTGAGGCGCGCGAGTGTCGCCCGCAGCCGGTCGGCCGACTCCTCGTCGACGAGATCGAGCTTGTTGAGGACGATGACGTCGGCGAACTCGATCTGGTCCATGAGCAGGTCGCTGACGGTGCGTTCGTCGTCCTCGTACTGGTCCAGGCCGCGCTCGACGAGCTCGTCGCCGCTCGTCAGCTCGGGAAGGAAGCCCGCGGCGTCGACGACCGTGACCATGGTGTCCAGACGGGCGATGTCGCCGAGCGTGGCACCGTCGTCGCGGGCGAAGGCGAAGGTCGCGGCCACCGGCATGGGTTCGGAGATGCCCGACGACTCGATGAGCAGGTAGTCGAAGCGGCCCTCGCGGGCCAGCCGGTCGACCTCCCCGAGCAGGTCGTCGCGCAGGGTGCAGCAGATGCAGCCGTTGGTCATCTCGACGAGGCGTTCCTCGGTGCGCGACAGGGCTGCCTCACCGCCGCGCACCAGAGCGGCGTCGATGTTGACCTCGCTCATGTCGTTGACGATGACCGCGACGCGCAGTCCTTCGCGGTTGCCGAGGACGTGGTTGAGGAGGGTGGTCTTGCCCGCGCCGAGAAATCCGGACAGGACGGTGACGGGCAGTCGCCCGGAGGGACCGGAGGGCATGGACGATCAGCCCTCGGGGCGCAGCAGCCCGCGCTCGTACGCCTTCACCAGCCGCTGAGGCACCAGATACGGGACGCCGTTGACGGTGATGGGCACGAGCGTCGGGGTGGCCGCCTTCCACTGGGCGCGGCGGTGGCGGGTGTTGCTGCGGGACATCTTCCGTTTGGGAACGGCCATGAGATTCCTCCTGGTTGGGTGAGCAGCCTCAGCCTGAGAGGCTGTATGGGAATGAATGCCACTGCTGACTGCTGGTTGGCTGACTGGTTTTCCCGTCGTTCAGGCGGGTTGCGGGGTTGGCTGCCTGGCGCCCCACCGTCGGGTGCGGTAGCTGCCCGTCAGTCGGCAGACGATGTAGAGGGTGAAGGAGATGGTCGTGACGTAGGGGCTGATGGGGATGGAGCTGCCCAGGGCGAGCAGGATGCCGCCCTCGATCGAGACCACGGCGAACACCACGCTGAGCAGCGGCAGCAGTACCGGCGATGAGGTGACGCGAGAGGCGGCCGCGGCAGGGGTGACGATCAGTGTGAGAACCAGGAGCGCGCCGACGGCCTGCACTGACAGTGCCACCGCGAGACCGAGCACGATCATGAAGGCGAACGACAGGCCCCGTATCGGTACGCCCCGGGCCGCGGCGACGTCCGGGTCGGCGCTGGCGAAGGTCAGCGGGCGCCACATCGCCAGCAGGGCGGCGAGGACCACGGCGGAGGTGCCGAGCAGCCATGCCGTCTGCGGGGTGTCGACGGCGACGATCTGGCCGGTCAGCAGGCCGAACTTGTTCGCCGCGCGGCCCTTGTACAGGGCGAGGAACAGCACGCCCAGGCCCAGGCCGAACGGCATGAGAATGCCGATCGCCGAATTGCGGTCCCGGGCCCGCGTCCCCAGGATCCCGATCGTTCCGGCCGCGAGGACCGATCCGACGATCGAGCCCGCCACGACGTTCGTTCCCAGCAGCAGGGCGGCCGAGGCGCCGGCGAAGGACAGCTCGCTGATGCCGTGTACCGCGAAGGGCAGGTCGCGCATGATGACGAAGACTCCGGCCAGGCCGCCGATCAGGCCGAGCGCAGCGCCGGCGATCAGGGAGTTGCGGACCAGGGCGAGGAGTTCGCCGTAGTTGTCGAAGGCGAAGATCTGCTGCCAGATCCCGTCGGCGAGCGTCATGGACGTACTCCTTCCCTCTCCTCGACGTGGTGTGGTGGGGTTGACGGATCGTCGGGTACGCCGACGACCACCACGCGGCCGCGCACGCGGACCACATCGACCTGGGCGTCGTAGAGCCGGGACAGCGACGCGGAGGTAAGAACCTCGTCCGGGGCTCCGACGCGATGGCCGCCCGGTGCCAGATACAGCACGCGGTCGACAAGGCCGAGCACGGGGTTGATCTCGTGGGTGACGAAGACGACCGCCGTGCCGTGGGAGCGGCGGCGGGCGTCGATGAGCTCGGTGACCGCCCGCTGGTGGTACAGGTCGAGGGAGACCAGCGGTTCGTCGCAGAGCAGGATGCGGGGGTCGGTGGCCAACGCCTGGCCTATGCGCACGCGTTGGCGTTCGCCGCCGGAGAGCATGCCGAGCGGGACATCGGCATAGGCGGAGGCACCGACCGCCTCCAGGATCTCGTCCACCCGGCCGCGGACGGCGGTTGTGCGCAGCCGGGGTGCGAAGCGGTGCCCGTCGATCCCGAAGCGGACCAGATCGCGGGCGCGCAGCAGAGCCTGCGCGGACGTCTCCGCCTGCTGCGGGATGTAGCCGATGTGCCGGGCGGCGTCGCGTGGGGCGCGGCCGAGGACGCTCAGCGTTCCGGCGGAGAGGGACTGACGGCCCAGCAGAATCCGCACCAGGCTGCTCTTGCCGGACCCGTTCGGCCCGAGCACGGCCAGGAACTCGCCCGGCCGCACATCGAGATCGAGGTCCTTCCACAGCGTGCGCGCGCCGTAGGACAGGGACGCACCGCGCATGCCGATCACCGCGGTGGCGGTGCCGGGGTGATCGGTTCTGCCCGGGCGGGCCGGGGGTACGGAGGCCATGCCCGGCTGCCTCACTTGTCCAGCGCGCTCGCGAGCGCGTCGACGTTGGCGGTCATCCAGCCGAGGTAGTCCTTGCCCGTGGGCAGGGTCTCGGTGACGGGGACGACGGGGATGCCGGCCGCCTTGGCCGCGTTCTCGACCTTCTCGGTCTGCGGTCCGGAGGTCTGCGCGTTGTAGACCAGCGCCTTGACCTGCCTGCCGCTGTACAGCGCCAGGGTCTCCTGCAGGATCTTCGGGGAGACGTCGTCGCCCTCCTCGATGGCCTCGCTGAACTCCTCGGGCGTCTTGTTCACCAGACCGCCCGCCTCGGTCAGGTACAGCGGCACGGGTTCGGTGATGCCGACGGCCTCGCCGCCGTGCTTCTTCTTGATGTCCGCCTCCTTCGCCTCCAGTCCGGCGAGCTTCTCCTTGAAGGTCTCGGCGTTCTTGGTGAAGGCCGCGGCGTCCGCGGGATCGGCCTCGCCCAGAGCGGCGGCGATACGGTCGGCGATCTTGGCGACGGTGGGGAAGTCGTACCAGACGTGCTCGTTGAGCTCGCCGCCCTCGGGGGCGGTCCTGCCGGACACTTTCACCGCGTTGATCAGCTCGGCGGAGGAGTTGTTGCCGCTCCCCAGCATGCGGTCGATGAAGTCGTCGTAGCCGCCGCCGTTCTCGATGACGATCTTCGCCTTGGAAAGGGCCAGCTGGTTCTGGGTGTTGGCCTCGTAGGAGTGCGGGTCCTGGTCGGGGTCGCTGATGATCGAGGTGACGTCGACCCTGTCGCCGCCTATCCGCTCGGTGATGTCACCGTAGACGTTGGTCGACGCAACCACCTGGATCTTCGGCGAGGGGGAGGCGTCCTGCGCGCCGCTTCCGTGACCGCCGGAGTCCGGGGAACTGCCGCAGCCCGCCAGGAGAGCCAGGGAAGCACCGGTGGCCAGCGCCAGGCGTGGGGACAGGGATGTGGGCATGGATTCCTCCGCAACGGATGGGGACGGGAGCGTTCGACACCTCACATTAAATGAAAACGAATGTCATCACCATGCTGGGTCTGTTCGATATGAGAATCGTTACCAACGGTGGACGTCCTCAGCGGGGACGACGGTCGTGTCCCGCGACTCCGTGCTTGCAGCGGCCGCAGATCCCCGTGAGCTCGACGGTGTGCTCGAGTTCGGCGAACCCGGTGGCTTCGGCGACGTCGTCGGCCCAGCGTTCGACGGCTCCCGCCTCCACCGCCAGGCTGAGGCCGCAACTTCGGCAGAAGAGATAGTGACGGTGCCCGTCCGCCGGCCGGATCCGGTAGAGGCGTTCCCCGGTCCTTTCCCGTACGACGTCCACCTGCCCGTCCCGCTCCAGCGTCCGCAGGGTCCGGTACACCGTGGTCAGTCCGACTGCGGTGCCGTCGGCGGTGATCGCTGCATGCAACTCCCGCGCGGACATGAAGCCGTGACAGCCGTGCAGTGCCCGCAGAACGGCGGTCCGCTGCCGGGTCGACCGCAGGCCCGGTGGCTGCTCGCCGGTCGGTACGCCGCCCATGGTGCTCGCCTTCCGTGTCGTTGGAGACCGATGCACCGCACGAGGCTAGTTGAACATGAATTCCATGACTACTGATGTCGGCGTCATGGAGGGTGCCCCCCTTCCGCGGAAGACGAGGCTTAGCGGCATATGTAGATGGAAACGATTATCACGACTGATCATCGGGCCGACGGCTCAGTGATCGACTGACGGGAGGTAACTTCGTGGAGGACGCGCCCTTGTATCTGAGGCCGCGGGTGGATCCGCCGCTTGCTTCGCTGCTGGAGGACGCGTCGTTCCTGCACTCGCTCGCCGACTCGCTGGGATCGCCGCTGAATGTGCTTGTCCCGGAAGCCGTCGCCGGGAACGTGGAGCGCTTCTGGTCCGTCTACCGCCGTCACCGCCTCAGAGGCAGGGTGTACTTCGCCCACAAGGCGAATCGCTCCAGCGCCCTGGTACGCAGACTGGCGGCGTGCGAGCCGGACGCCGTCGGCATCGATGTGGCCTCGCTGGACGAACTGCGGCACGCCCTGGGCTGCGGCTTCACCGGGGACCGGGTGATGGCCACCGGCCCGAAGGACCCGCAGTTCCTGTGGCTGGCTGCCCGGGTGGGCGCGACAGTGAACGTGGACTCGGTCGGTGAGCTGGAACAACTGGCCTGTCTGACAAGGAAGTACGGACTGGCCAGGGCAGAGGTGCTGGTGCGGCTGTCGGGGTTCGAGTCTGACGACGAACATGGCGGCGCGGGCACCCGGATGCTGTCGCGCCGAAGCCGGTTCGGTACCCCGGCCGCCCGGGCGGACGAGCTGTGGACGGCACTGCAGCGGCATGCGGACGTCATCGAACTGGTTGGCCTGGCCTACCACTTGGACACGACCGGGCTGGAGGAGAAGAGCCGGGCTCTGGAGCGATGTGTGCTGCTCATGGACGAGTGCCGTGCCCGGGGCTTCGCGCCGCGCGTGGTCGACATCGGCGGTGGTTTCGGGGTCGGTTATGTCGCCGACGCCGGCGAATGGGAGCGCTGGACCACTGCGCTGAGCGAGGCGGTCCTCGGTACCCGGCCGCCGCTGACCTGGCGCGGCCACGGCTACGGACTGCGCAACGAGGGCGGCACGGTGCGCGGTACCGCCGCGCTCTACCCCGCCCACCGTCCCGGTGCCGGCCCCGGCTATCTCGACGAACTCCTCTCCCGCCCGGCCTCCGTGCTGGACCGGCCCGTGGCCACCCTCCTTCTGGAGCACCTGCACGACCTGTACATCGAGCCCGGCCGTGCCCTCGTCGACCAGTGCGGGCTGTCGCTGGCGAAAGTGGTGGAGGTGCGGCGTACGGGCGAGGGCCCGCCTCTGGTACGTCTCGGCATGAACGCCGGGGACGTGAGCCTGGAGGAGCACGGTGTTCTCGTCGACCCCGTCCTGATACCCCGCCGTGGCACACCGGACGGGCAGGCCGGGGACGGGCCCGTCGGCGTACACCTCGTCGGCAATCTCTGTCTGGAGGCCGACCTGATCACCCGTCGGCTGGTGTTCCTGCCCCGCCTGCCCCGGACCGGGGATCTGCTGGCCTTCGTCAACACCGCCGGCTACGTCATGGACTTCCATGCCCACCACGCGCAACGCCGGCCGGTGGCGCGGACCGTGGCGGTGACGCACACCGGGGGGATCTGGCACTGGTGCCCGGACGAGGACTACTGGCCGCTCACACACCCGCAGGGAGTGCCGTCATGAGGTACGACAGCATCACGGAGGCCATCGGCAACACACCGTTGGTCCGTATCGCCCCGTCGGTGCACGGTCTGCGCCACATCGACCTGTACGCGAAGCTGGAGATGCTCAACCCGTTCGGTTCCGTCAAGGACCGTCCGGCCTGGCACATGGCCCGCCCGCATCTGGAGGGGGCGGCCGACGGCGACGGGACGGTAGTGGAACTCTCCAGCGGCAACACGGCCAAGGCCCTCGCCCTGCTGGCCGGCATGCACGGATTGAGGTTCAAGAGCGTGACCAACCGGATGCGGGTGCCGGAGATCAAGGACCTGCTCCTGCTCCTCGGCGCCGAGATCGAGGAACTGCCGGGCCAGAGCGAGTGCCTGGACCCCACCGACACCGACGACCCCCTGACCCGCTTCCACCAGGCACTGGCGGAGCCCGGAAGTACCTACCTGCACACCGACCAGTACTTCAACCCGCGCAACATCGAGGCACACGCCACGGGAACCGGGCCGGAGATAGTCAAGGACCTGGACGGGCGGTCGCCGGACTGGTTCATCGCCTGCGTGGGCACGGCCGGCTCCTCCACCGGCGTCGCCCGAGTCCTGCGCCAGCACGACCCCGATGTGCGTGTCCTCGGCCTGGTCGCCGACAAATCGGACTTCATCCCCGGTATCCGCACCATCGACGAGGTGCACCAGGTCGGCCTGTTCGACCCCGCGACGTACGACGCCATCACGTCGGTCACCTCCCAGGAGGCCATCGACGGGATGGTCACTCTCATCCGCCGCTGCGGACTGCTGTCCGGTCCCACCGGCGGCGCGGCCTACCACGGCGCCGTACGCCACCTGGCATCCGTCGACGCCGAACTGGACGGAACCGGTCGCCGCCGCAGCGCCGTCTTCATCGTCTGCGACCGGGCCGAGAGCTACCTGAGCTACGTGCGCCGGCGCCGCCCCGAACTGCTGGGCAGGGCGCGGCGCGGGCACTCGCTCACGTCGATCGGCGAGAGCGAGGTGGCTGCGGAGGCCAGGACGATCGGAGTCGAGAACGCCCGGCGCTGGACGGCGCAGGGAGATCCCCGTCCCCTGGTGGTCGATCTGCGCGGTCCGCACGCGTACGCCGCGCTGCACATCGAGGGTTCGGTGAACATCATCGACGAACTCTTCGAGGAACTGGTGCGGGGAGGACTGCCGTTCAGCAAGCGGACCCCGGTGCTGCTGGCCTGTCCGGTCGGGGAGAGGTCACAGCGCTACGCCGCCCTGCTGTCCCGGATGGGACACCCCGACGTGCGCAGTCTCGCGGGCGGGATCGTGGCCTGGCGGGACGCCGGCGCGCCGCTGGTGAGGGAGTGAGCTCATGAGGGGAGAGACGCTCGACGAGGACAACATCTGGCAGCGGGACATCAGGGCGCAGTTCCCGATCGTCACGGCACATCCGGAGCTGGCGTACCTGGACAGCGCGGCGACCTCGCAGAAACCACGGGCCGTCCTGGACGCCGCCCACGCCTACCTGACCACGTCCAACGCCAACGCGGGCCGGGGCGCCTACCCCTGGGCCAACCGCACGACGGAACTGATCGAGAGGACCCGCGCACGGGTCAAGGAGTTCCTCGGCGACCGGGAACCGGAACGCTCCACCGTCCACTTCACCAGCGGCGCCAGCGACGGCCTGCGTACGGTCGCCCGCGACTGGCTGGTGCCCCGCCTCGCCGACGGCGACGAGATCCTCGTGCCGTTCGCCGATCACCGGGCCAACCTCGACCCGTGGCTCGAAGCGCAACGGATGCTGGCCGAACGCGGCATCGACGTGCGCGTCCGGGCCCTGCCGTACCAGACCGCCTCCGGCGACTACGACCATCGCGCCCTCGCCTCGGCCGTCGGGCCACGCACCCGCTTCGTCGCGGCGACCCACGTCCACCACGTCTACGGCGGCGACATGAACGTGCACCGCATCCGGGCCGCTGTCGGCCCCGACGTACCGATCTGCCTGGACGCCGCGCAGAGCGTCGGTCACCTTCCCGTCCGCGTCGACGACCCCTCGCTCGACGTCGACTTCATCGTCTTCTCGGGACACAAGGCGATGGCCCTGCCCGGGACCGGAGCCGTGTGGGCGCGCAACACCCGCGGGCCCGGCCTGCGTCCCACCGGCTGGCAGGGCACCCCCAACACCGCGGGCATTGTGTCGCTGCTGACCGCTCTCGACTGGCTCGACACCGCCGGCCCTGCACGCATCGCCCGTCACATCAGTCGTCTGACCGTCCGCCTGACCGACCGGCTGAGCCGTCTGGACGGCTACGACATCCTCGGCTGTCCGGCCAGCGTGGCCGCGGACAGCGCACTGCCCGCGGCCCAACGACGGCACGGCATCGTCACCTTCCGGCACCGGTACATCCCCTCCGACGACCTCGGTTTCATCCTGTACGACCGTGGCTTCATGGTCCGGGCCGACAGCCTCTGCCAGGCGGGAGCCGACGACAAGGACGCATCCGTACGGGTGAGCCTGCATGTCTACAACACCGATGAGGAGATCGACCGTTTGCTGACCGTTCTGGGCTCGCTACACTAAAGGGCTACTGATAATCGTTTCCACCTGTAGATTGCGTGACAGTTCGCGACGGGAGACGGCAGAGGTGGCGTGACCGGATGGGTGTGAGCATGGATACGGCCCGGATGTGGGTGGAACGCTGGGAGCGGCAGCAGCAGCACTACGCGGTGGAGCGCGAGGAGCGGTTCGCGGTGATCACCGACGTCGCGGAGCACCTCTGTGCCGAGCGGGACCGGCCACTCCTGCTCGATCTCGGCTGCGGCCCCGGCTCTCTGTCCGCCAGGCTCGCCCGCCGTCTGCCGCGAGCGGAAATCGTCGCCGTCGACATGGATCCCGTGCTGCTGGAGCTCGGGCGCACCCACCACGCGGACGCCGCCCGGTACGTGGACGCGGTGATCGGCGAGGACGGCTGGACGGACGCACTGGCGCTGGACCGCGGTCTGGACGTCGCCGTTTCGACGACCGCCCTGCACTACCTTGCCGCTCCCGCCCTGCTGCGCACCTACCGCGGTCTGGCGCGTCTCCTGCGGCCCGGCGGCGCGCTGGTCAACGGTGACCACTTCCCTCCGGACGGACAGCCCTGCTCGGACCTGACCGCCCATGTCGGACGCTGCCGGACCGAGCGGGCCGGTGGACACAGCCACGAGGACTGGGACTCCTGGTGGGAGGCCGCGGCAGCCGACCCTGAGCTGGCCGATCTGTTCGAACAGCGGGAGCGGAACCGTCCCGCGGCGGGCGGCGGCAACCGGCACCTCTCCGTGGGCCGCCACGCCGAGCTGCTCCGGGAGGCCGGGTTCCGCCACGTCACACCGGTGTGGCAGGTCGGAGACAGCTGTGTGCTGGTGGCACTGAAGGACTGACGCATTCCCGGGCGCGACACGGTGTCCGGCCCGGCGCTCGGACGGTCGGTCGCGGTCACCGGGATCCGCCGGCGGGCGGTGTCACAAGGCGAGACTCATGAGGATCTCGTCCCGGTCGTCCCCGGGCGCCAGCCGCAGCGCCCCAGGCCATCGGCCGACCTCCGACCACCCGGCCCTGCGGTAGAAGTGTTCCAGCCCCAGTCCCGCCCGCACCGTGAGCTTGAGTCGTTCGAGGCCCATCTCCTCGCGTGCGATGCGGTGGACGCGCTGCATCAACGCGGCACCGATGCCCAAGCCGCGGAGATGGACCTGCGTCTGCACGTGATTGATCACTCCGCAGTGCCTTTCGAGCGGATGCGTCTCACGGCGGACGACCAGCCAGCCCGCGAATGCGCCGTCAAGAGTGGCCGCAAGCAGCCTGCTGCGGTCCGGCGCCAGGTCCTCCGCCACGCGGCCCACGGCGGCTTCGAGGTTCATCGGAGTCACCGGCGGCAGCGGACAGTCCGGCGGGATCACTGCACCGCCGGCGTTGACCACCGTCGCCCAGCAGACGGCCAGTTCCCGCCTTGCACCGTCGGCAAGCTCGGGTGGCCGGGTGAACTGGGTGAACGTGAGGGCAGCGCCTTCGCCTGATGTCACGGGCAGAAGCCTGCCACGGGTTCCGCCGTCTTCCACCACAGTGGTGCTGTGAGCGAGTGGCGCTACCGTCGGCCTCCCCGAACCCGCCGTCGACCAGGCCGGCGCGGCCGCCAGCCGTCCCGCCGGCAACCCCGCGCCCATCTCACCCCAGCCGCGCCACATGCCGGCACGCCCCGCACACCTGCCGCCCGGCGTGCTCCAGCAGCGGCTGCGGACCGGGCGCTCCGCACCCGTCACACGCCCGCTCCGCGGCCCGCTGCTGCACCACAGCGGTGGTGGACAGCGACTTGACGTGTCTCTTAGGGCACTCGCCTTCTTCCATGCTCCTGCTCCGGCCGCGCCGTCACCTCGGTCACCCCACCCGGGCCTGCAGCGAGCTCGTCAGTAGCCGGCTCAGCGCCTTGTACTCGGCCTTTTCCGGGTCGGTGGCGGTGCGGGCGTATACCTTGCGTTCAAGTGCTACCAGCCGCTGCCGCTGTTGCTGGTGTTCGGCGCAGAGCCGGACGGCCTCAACGATGTTCGCCGACCGGCCGCTGACGCCGGCGACGACGACCAGGCGCACCCGGTCGATGTCCCGAGCACAGGGTGCTGCCCGAGGTGCAGGAGCCGGAGCGCGCGCCGGGCAAGGTGGTGGACCTGATGGCCGCGTTGCAGGAGTCGGTGTCCAAGGCGAGGTCGTCCCGCGGTGAGAACGGTGGCGGGGCCGACGTCCATGAGCTGTCGCGCAAGAAGACGGCGAAGAAGCAGCCGGCCTGCAAGACCGCGGCGAAGAAGAGCACCACGAAGACGGCCGCGAAGAAGGCCACGACGAAGAAGACGGCTGCCAGGCGACCCCGCCGGGCTTCGTGACCGGCACCCCTGAGCTGGTTCAGAGGCGAGTTTCTGCGGCTGTGCGACGGTGATCGTCGGCGATCTGCACGGCCTGGGCCTGGGCGACGATGCCGCTGTCGGGGCCGCAGGTGCACCGGACGACGGCGCGTCCGGTTCCTCGCGCGTGACGGCGAGGCCGCGCGCGACGCCGGATGGGGTGGACGTCGATGCATCCCTGATGGCGCGGGACCGCGGAATGTCGATGCGAGCGGACAGCAGTTCGGGACGGCTGAGTGCTTGGGTTGGGCGGTTGCTCGGCTTCCGGTTGGAGGAGTCGGTTTCGGCTTACAGGCGGGTGCGTTCAGGGTTGTCCGGTGGCCTGTCGACAGGCGCGTGCGTAGTCCAGTACCAGGGGGCGGTGGTCGTCGGCACGCCAGACGAGCGCGAGTTGGCTGGGCGAGATACCACGCACCGGGCGGGTGACGACGCCGCCCAGGACAATCAGTGGTGCGTTCCCGCTTGCCAGCAGGCAGACGCCTCGTCCGTCCACGAGCGCTTCGTACGTCTCGTCGGTACTGGCGATCTCAGCCCCGATGCGCGGCGGCCTGCCACCGCGGGCGTCCAGCGCGAGCCAGTAGTCCCGGAGTACGCCGGCGCTCTCCGGTAGCGCGAGGAAGGGCTCGTCCAGCAGGTCGGCGAAGTCGACGGCTTCGCGAGCGGCCAGCGGATGCTCCTGGGACAGGGCGACCATGCGCGGTTCCTCGGCCACCACCACCCAGGTGTAGTGATCGGGGTCAGGCAGAGGCAGCCAGACGAAGGCGAGGTCGCTTGAGGCGTCCGCGAGGCCCGCGGTCGAGTCCTCCCAGCTGATCTGGCGCAGTTTCACGGTGGCGTCGGGATGCGCGTCGGTGAACCGGGATCTGATCGCCGGCAGCAGACCGCCGCGGCCCGGGCTGGTGCTCATCCCCACGTGGAGTGTCGTCCGCTGTCCGGCCTTTGCGATCTCGACCGCCTCCCGCGCGGCGTCCCAGGCGGCGAGCACCTGGTGGGCGTGGGGCAGCAGCGCGGCACCCACCGGCGTGAGCCGGACACCCCGCCGGTCGCGTTCGAACAGCGGCACGCCGAGTTGACGTTCCAGCATCCGAACTTGCTTGCTCAGCGCGGGCTGAGAAACGAACAGCCGCTCGGCCGCACGGGTGAAGTTCAGTTCCTCCGCCACGGCGGCGAAATACCGAAGATCCCTCCCATGCACATCCATAACCATTGGTTATCACAGCCGGTCTTGGACGGGCAAACGATGCCACCGGCAGGGTTGAGCCCGAAAGGTCCGCAGTACTTTCCGGGAAGGGACGTCCGATGAGCAAGGTATGGCTGGTGACCGGGGCGAGCAGCGGCTTCGGCCGGGCGATCACCGAAGCGGCGGTCGCCGCCGGGGACGTAGTCGTGGCAACCGCGCGCCGCATCGACGTGCTGGCCGGCCTGGTCGCCGCGCACCCCGACCAGGTGGAGGCTCTGCGGCTCGACGTCACCGACACCGCAGGGATCGAGGCCACCGTGCGGGATGTGGTAGACCGTCACGGCAGGATCGACGTATTGGTCAACAACGCCGGACGCAGTCACGTCGGCGCCGCCGAGGAGACCACCGACGCCGAACTGCGCTCTCTGTTCGACCTGCACTTCTTCGGACCCGCCGCACTGGTCCGGGCCGTGCTCCAGCACATGCGCGCCCGACGCAACGGCGCGATCGTCCAGATGAGCAGCATGGGTGGCCGGATGTCCTTCGCCGGTTTCTCCGCGTACAGCGCCACCAAATTCGCTCTGGAAGGATTCTCGGAGGCGCTGGTCGACGAGGTGCGCCTGCTCGGCATCAAGGTGCTGATCGTCGAGCCCGGCGCCTTCCGCACCAGCCTGATGGGCAACATCAGCGCCAGCGCGGAGATCGCCGACTACGCCGAGACGGTCGGTCCCACCCGGCGGATGGCCCAGACCGCCGGGGGCGCGGAACCCGGCGACCCAGCCAAGGCCGCAGCGGCGATCCTGGCCGCCCTGGACGCCGAACAGACCCCGCTGCACCTGCCCCTGGGCAGCGACGCGGTCGACGCGGTCCTCGCCCATCTCGACGCCGTCCGCTCCGACGTCACCACCTGGGAGAAGACCGCTCGCGATACCGCCTACCCGCGATAAGGCAGCGGGACTGGCAATCGCGTTGTCCCACGGTGCGGCGGACAACATGGCGGGCCCAGCCGCATCACGAGCCGTCAGCGGCTGAGCACCGCCGCGGATCGGGGTAACTCGGTAGTGGCGTGCCGACCTGCCACTCGGATCCTCCGACCGCAGGGCCCAGGGTGGTGTCAAGCCTCAGCCTGCGGGTGTTGTCGTTTCCGCTGGCGGCTTCGGGCGGATGCTGAACGCTCGCGCCGGCCTGAAGGCTGTGCTCGACCTCCAGCGCTCGCCGGGACGCTCGGCCACCGGCACCGACCGCGTCGCCGTGCGCGAGCAGTACATGAACCGCGCCATCCCCGAGTTCGTCGGCATCCCGGCCCCGGCCGTGACCTGCTGGACCACAGCCCACGCCGACCTGCACCGGGCGAACCTCACCGCATCACTGCTGCTCGACCGGGAAGGATGGGGCCGAGGCCCCCAGGGCTTCGACTGCGCCGCCCTCTACGCCTACACACTGCTCCAGCCGAACGTCGCCGCCCGCGTCCGCGCCGCCTTCCCCCTCCTGGGCAGCCCGGACCGTCAGACCGGTGCTCTTCTCGACGTGCGGCATCCCGGCGTTCATGCGCCGCTCGTCGCGGCGCTGCTGCATCAGCTGCCCGTACCGGGCTGGCCGGACAGGCCGACATGCCGATCGTCGGCATCGGTTGCGGTGGAGGCGCGGTGCGCGTGGACGGTGCCGTAGAGCTCGCCGTAGGTGCGGAAGAAGACCATTAGCGCCTCCGCAGCGCGACGAGGTCGGTGAGCTGGTCGTCGCCCGGTTCGGTCAGGCCCAGCTGTTCGGCCCCCAGGACCATGTCCGCGGTCTCGCGTTTGGCGGCCAGGAGCTGGAAGACCTTCTCCTCCACGGTGCCCTCGGCGACGAAGCGGTGGACCTGGACCGGCCGGGTCTGCCCGATGCGGTGGGCGCGGTCAGCGGCCTGGTCCATCACGGCCGGGTTCGTCTTCGGGCTGGGGGCTCAGCGGCTGAGTCGGGCGAAGTGGCGTAGGGCCAGGGGGAAGAAGACGGCGAGCAGGGCCATCGGCCAGAGCACGGCCGGCAGGACATGCCCCGTCGTGCCGCCGACGCTGCCGAACAGGTCCCGTACCGCCGTCGCGGTCTGGGACATCGGGTTCCACTGCACCACCGTGCCCAGCCAGTCCGGCATGGACGCGGGGGTCGCGATGGCGTTGGACAGGAAACCCACCGGCCAGATGAGGATCTGTACGGCCTGCACCAGCTCCGGTTTCCCGGCCACCAGCGCCAGGTGGATGCCGATCCAGAGCATCGCGAACCGGAACAGGAGCAGGAGGCCCACGGCGCCGAGGAACCCGCCCGCCGTGGTGTGCGCCCGCCAGCCGATCGCGTACCCGACGCCGATCATCACGGCGAGGCTCACCGCGGACTGCAGCATGTCCGCCACCGAACGGCCCACCAGCACCGCGCCGTTGGTCATCGGCATGGACCGGAACCGGTCGATCATGCCCTTGTTGAGGTCCTGGGTGACCGCGATCATCGTGCTCTCCAGGCCGAAGGCCATGGTCAGCGCGAGGATGCCGGGCACCAGATAGTCGATGTAGTCGCCGCCGACGTTCCGGCCCCCGCCGATCAGGTAGCCGAACATCAGCAGGATCATCACCGGGAACACCACGCCGACGGCCACCTGCACCGGTTGCCGGCCCCAGTGGGCGAGTTCCCGCCGGGTCATGGTCCAGGAGTCGCTCAGCGCGAAGGCCGTGCCACCGCCGCGTTCGCGCACCGCGTCCGTCGTGCCCACCGTGCTCATACCGCCTCCTTGGTCCGGGTCCCGTCCGGTGCCGGGGCCTGGTCGGGACGTCCCGTCAGCCGCAGGAACACCTCGTCCAGGGTGGGTCTGCGCACCGCGATGTCCTCCGCCACGATGCCCGCCGACTCCAGGGCCCGCACGACCTGGGTGAGCGCGCTCATCCGGTCGTTCACGGGCGCGCTGAAGCTCCGGCGGTCGGCGTCCACCGTGAGGTCGTCGCCGTCGAACGGCATCAGGGCCACCGCGGCGGCCAGGTTGTGTGCGTCGCGCAGGACGACGTCGATGCGGTCGCCGCCGGTACGGGCCTTCAGCTCGTCGGCGGTGCCGTCGGCGATCACCCGCCCCCGGTCGACCACCGAGATCCGGTCGGTGAGCTGGTCGGCCTCCTCCAGGTACTGGGTGGTCAGCAGCACCGTGGTGCCGCCGCCGGCCAGCGAGCGCACCGAGGCCCAGACCTCGGCCCGGCCGCGCGGATCCAGCCCGGTCGTCGGCTCGTCGAGGAAGAGCACCTCCGGTTCGGTGATCAGTGAGGCGGCGAGGTCCAGCCGCCGCCGCATGCCGCCGCTGTACCGCTTGACCTGTTTGTCGCCGGTGTCGCCGAGGCCGAACCGCTCCAGCAGCTCGTCGCCGCGGGCGCGGGCCCGCCGGGCGCCGAGGTGGTGGAGTCGGCCGAACATCTCCAGGTTCTGCCGGCCGCCGAGCTCCTCGTCGAGTGCCGCGTGCTGGCCGAGCAGACCGATCCGGGCCCGTACCCGGCCGGCCCGCGTCACCACGTCGTAGCCGGCGACCGCAGCGCGGCCCGAGTCCGGCCGCAGCAGCGTGGTCAGCACGCGGACCGCCGTCGTCTTGCCCGAGCCGTTCGGGCCGAGGAGGCCGTGCACGGTGCCGCGCCCCACCCGCAGGTCCAGTCCGTCCAGAGCGGCCTTGTCCCCGTATCGCTTCCGTACGTCCTCGACCTCGATCGCGTCGGTCATGTGGTCCCTCCGCTCGCGTAGTCAAGCTTGACTACTGTTCGCCGGGACAAGCTATTGCCCGTGCCCGGATTAGTCAAACTTGACTACATGACCCGGTGTGCGGCCCTGACCGCCCTGCCGCCGGGCGGCGTGTCTCAGAGGTCGTCGCCCGGATGCCGCTCCCCGGTCGCGTACGGGTTCGGCTCGCCCTCCGCGAGCACACCCGAGAACGGCTCGCCCTCCCCCGCGAAGGTGTACGCCCCGTTCTCCAGGCGCCGGATCAGCCCGTCCGTCCACTCGGCGCCCGCGTCCGCCGAGTGGACCCACAGGTTCATGATCTCGCCGATGTGCCCGAGGCTGTCCGGGCCCTCCTCCGGCGTGTAGTACTCGGTCACGGACTTGCGCCAGTCCTGGATGGCCCGCACCCGTTCGCGCAGCAGCTCCAGCGCCTCCCCGCGCTCCAGGTCGACGATGAAGCCGAGCGCCGCGGTGAGCACGTCCGGTGTCTGGTCGTACGCGGTCAACGACCCGCGCAGCAGCCGGAAGTACTCTTCGGTGCCCTCCGCCGTGATCTCGTACTCGGTCCGCGGTGGGCCGCCGACCACGGACGGGGCGATCTCGTGCGCGTGCAGCAGCCCTTGCTTCGCCATCTGTTTCAGGGCGTGGTAGATCGAGCCCGGCTTGGCGTTGGACCACTCGTGGGCGCCCCAGTACTCCAGGTCGTTGCGCACCTGGTAGCCGTGGGCCCGCCCATGCCGGCGCACGGCGCCCAGCACGAGAAGACGGATGGCTGACATGGGCTCCAGATTACGGCCTGGTGCGACGGCCGGACCGGGGCGGCTGCCGTGAGTGCGCGGTCGCGGCGTACGGAGGACCAGAAGGACCAGCCGATCAGGACGACGCCGACGAGGCCGGTGATGACCTCGTTGATCCGGTACTGGATGGTGACCAGAGGATGACGGCCGGCGCGCCGATGGCATACCAGGTGCGTCGGCGGCAGCCTCAACACCCGCGGCCGGGGCCTCGGCGACGCCCGTGCGGGTACCGGAGCCCACCCCGGCGGGCACGGCCTCGGCATCGGCTTCCTCGCCGACAGCGTCCGCGGAGCGGAGCTCGTCGATGCACGGCGGCGCCCACGTCGACAAGGCCCACGCCAGCGGGTGTGCTTCATCGTCGAAGATCGCTAGAACCTAAGCCCCGGGCGGGGGCATGGCACGGCCGGACCACATCACGGTCCGCGCCACTCAACGGTTACCGCGTTGCGGTGGCCAGTGCCGCGCGGATGGCGTCCTCGCCGACCGGCCGGCCCTTTTCGTTCGAGTACGGCCCGTACGGTGTTCCCCACACCGGCATGCCCGTCGCCTGCCGCCAGCTGTCGGCCAGCGTTCCCGCGTCCACCACGTTGTAGCCGATGGAGTCGATGAATTCGGTCACCGCAGCCTTCGCCGGCGCGGAGTCCCCGGCGATCGGCAGGTAGGAGCGGTCGGCCGCCCCTGCCGGACGGGCGAGTGACAGCAGGTGCTTGAAGAAGATGTTGTTGAACGCCTTTACGAGCAGGGCGTCCGGGGCGTACCGCAGAAGCAACTCGCTTGAGGTGAGGGATCTGCTGTCGAGCTCGGGGATGTGCCCGTCACGTTCGGGGCCGTAGTTGCAGGTGTCGATGACCGTCTTCCCGGCCAGTGGCGCGGCGGGCACGTGGGGGAAGGCGCTGACCGGCACCGTGACCACGACGATGTCGCCGGCCGCCGCGGCCTCTTCGCTCGTCGCCGCGGATGCCCGCGGCCCCAGTTCCTCGGCCGTGTCCACGAGCGTTTCGGGACCGCGCGAGTTGCTGAGCACCACCTGGTGCCCGGCCCCGACGGCGAGTCGCGCGAGCGTCCTGCCGATGCTGCCGCTTCCGATGAATCCCACAGTCGTCATGATCTCAACGTCCTTCAGAAGAGCCGTACTTGCCGGTTGCCGGGCTCGTTACGATCCGGGTTCCCGCCGTCAGCCGGCGGGGAAGTAATGGCCGTTGTCCAGATCGGCGAGCAGGCCGGGCCGGTCGGGTTCCCAGCCGAGGGTCCGGCGGGTGATGAGGTTGGACGCCGGGTAGCTCTGCGTGACGATGTTCGTGAGGAACCCGAAGTACCCCGGCGTCATCAGGGCATCGTCGGGAACGCTCACGGCGGGCAGGCCCAGACGGCCGGCGATGGCCTCGGCGATCTCGCGGAACGGGATGCCCCCGTCCCCGACCGCGTGCCAGTATCTGCCGGCCGGCCCCTTCTCCAGCGCCAGGCGGAACAAGGTGGCGGCATCGTGGATGTGCACGGCGTTCCACAGGTTCGCGCCGTCACCGTGGTAGCCGACGAACCCCTTCTCCTTCGCGAGCGCGATCAGCGTGGGGAGGAAGCCGGCTCGATCGGTCGTGCCGTGCGCGATGTTGGCGATCCGCACGACCGAAGACCGCACCCCCTGCTCGGCGAGGTCGACTACGGCCCTCTCCACGACGTTGCGGATCCGCAGGGTGCCTTTGTGCTCCTCGCCGGCGGGGAGGGCCCGGTCCTCCTCGGTGGCAGGCCGGCCCAGGTGCTGCCCGGGTGAGCCAATGCTCCCCGCCGTGACCAGCGGCTTCCCGGTGCCCGCCAGTGCCTCGCCGTACGCGAGCACGATCGGGAGCTCCGCAGCGGCCACGGCGTCCATCCCGCCGGCGGGCAGCAGATCCTGCCTGTGGGCCACGTGGATGACGCCATCGGAGCCCGCGGCTGCCTCCTTGAGCCCGTCGAGATCCTGAAGGTCGCCGCGACGCACCTTCGCGCCGAGCGCGGACAAGGCCGCCGCGGAAGCGTCCGACCGGGCCAGGCCGGTGACCTCGTGCCCGGCGGCGATGAGCTCGGGAATGATGTACGAACCGGAATGACCGGTCCCTCCGGCGACGAATACGCGCATCCAACTGTCCTTGTGAGGTAGGTGCAGGGTCTTCCCGTGCCGTAAGTGAACTGGCGTGATGCGGCACGAGAGATAGGGATAGGAGATTTGCTCAGCCGAGAAGGGTGATACCGAGGGAGAAATTGGTGTGCTTGACGGAGTGGTTCATGAGGCCCAGCTCCAGCAGGCCGACGTTCTCCAGCGCCCGCGCCATGAACAGTTCCCCGGTGTCCCAGGGGCGCAGCCCCAGGCTCTCGACGAACGCCGACACGCGCGCCTTCGCCTGCGCGTCGTCGCCGGCGATGAACACGTCCAGAGGGCGGTCCTCGGCCGGGCCGGCCGCCAGAACGTGGGAGAACACGGTGTTGAACGCCTTGACGACATGTGCGTCGTCGGGAGCCGCCTTGGCGATCTCCTGTGCGCCGGAACTGTCGTCGGGGACGACGAAGCCCCGCAGGTCGGGGGCTACGGGGTTGGTGATGTCAACGATGACCTTGCCGCGCAGTGCGTCCCCGTACTCCCTCACCACCGCCGCGGCGCCGGCGTACGGCACGGCGAGGACAACGATGTCCCCGGCCGGGGTGGTGCCGGCCGTCCCGACCGTGGCACCACCGAGCGCCGCGGCCAATTCCTTGGCCTTGGCCTGGTCGCGGCCGATGATCTCGACGGCGTTACCGCCGGCGAGCGCCCGGCCGGCCAGGGCGCGGGCCACGTTCCCCAGGCCGATAATGCTGATGCCGCTCATGGAGTTCCTGCTTTCCGGAGCTGGATAAGACACCATGCCCACCCAGTTGTTGTTGACGGTTGCGTCGTCGACGCCGTCGAATTCTTGTGCCGAATTCGCTCGGGCCATTAGGTACCTATTTAGGTTGCCATTGGCCTGAGGAGGCGTCCAAGACTTCTTTCAGCTGTGGTGATACCTTGGAGGCATCACCAACTGGGAGCGGCCATGGATCTGGACCTGCGCAAACTGCGTTACTTCGTCGCTGTGGCCGACCAGTTGCACTTCGGCCGCGCCGCCGATGAGCTGCACATCGCGCAGCCGGTGCTCAGCCGGCAGATCCGGGCGCTCGAGGAGGATCTCGGCGCCTCGCTGTTCACCAGGGATCGCCACGGCGTGGAGTTGACGGATGCGGGCCGGCAACTGCTGGCGGACGCCGGTCCGCTGCTCGCCTCGACCCACGCGGTCCGCCGCCGGGTGTCCGCGGCCGCCGGCGGCAAGCGGCGGCTGATGGTCGGTTTCCGGGCCGGCGTTGCCGTCACCCCGGCGGCCCGTGCGTTCGAGGACCGGCATCCGGACGTGGTCGTGGACGTGCAGCGGATCGAAGGGGACGACCAGGCTGCGATGCTGCTCGACGGCCGCATCGACGTCGGCTATGTGCGGTTGCCCATCGACGAGGCCGGCCTGCGTGTCACCCCGCTGTACACCGAGCCGCGGGTAGCGGTACTGCCCGCCGGACACCGGTTTGCCGGCAAGAAGGAGGTCACCGAGGCCGACCTGGCCGACGAACCGCTGGTCTGGCACGGTGACCCGAGCACACAGCCCACCAAGCGCCCGCTCCCCAACGCCGGGTACCCGGTGCGCGGGGTGGACGAGACGCTCGAGCATGTCGCGGCCGGCCGGGGCATCTCCTTCCTGGCCCGTTCGGCGTCCGTGTTCTACTCGCATCCGGACGTCGTCTATGTGCCCATCCCGGATCTGGCGCCCGACCAGGTGTGCCTCGCGGTGGCGGCATCGCACACCTCGCCGGTGGTGGAGGACTTCGTCACTGCGGCTCAGTCGACGGCCGAGATCACGGCAGAGTGCGGGAACTACGAGATGTGGCAGCGTGGAGGCGATGCCGTCACAAGGCACGCTTGAACAGTTCGACTGCCCCCCGGTTCATCCTGCGCTGAAGAGTGAGATGGCCTGACGGAGCGGTGCTGTTGCGGCTGACCGCTGAGCCGGTTCCGTTCTTCGGCCGGCAGTTGTCCGAGGGGGCCCGGAAGCCCCTGAGACCGACTGGAAGTACGTGCTGCGGACGCGGCTCCCTGGCAAGCTCTCAGCCGCGGGAAGAGCGGGTGGCGTCGCCGCCATTCCCTCCTCCGCCGGTTCCTGGAGGGTCGGCCGGCGGCGGCCCGGGACCGTGGGTACGTAGTGGTAGAGGCGTTCGTGGGCGGGCAGTTTGGCGGCGAGGCGTTCGGGGCCCATGGTGGCCCGGTCGACTTCCACGAACGCCCGCAGCATCGGCCCGCCCTCGCCGTCGGCCGGGCCCTCCTGGTAGTACAGGAGAGCGTCAGGGATGACGGCCTCGCCGCTCCCGACCGGATGGTGGACCTCGGGGATCCAGTCCAGCGGCCGGCACACGTCGCCGCGGCGGCGCGCGTCTTCGAGGAAGGCGAGCGCGGTCTCGGTCAGCGTGTGGCCGGCCTTCAGCCGCACGGCGGTCGGATCGGACATCGTCCTGGAGGGCCGGCGGGGCCCGCGCATCTCGGGCCACTCGCAGGCGAGCCGCACGCCGTACGGGGTGGGGAACCACACCCGGGTCCGCCCGACCTGCGTCAGCGCGAGCCGGTGGGACCAGCCCCTCCTCCCGCAGCCGGGCCGGCCGCCGCCTCGTCTGCTCGATCCGCACCCCAGGGGCGATCGCCCGATGCAACTGCCCGGTGGTCGCCATCCGGTACTGCACCAGCACACCCAGGGCCAGCCGGTCACCATCCAGCTTCGGCCGTGGTCGGGAGGCCGACATCCCCTCTACGCCCCCGAGTCCACGCCCCACAGCAGGAAGAAACGAGAAGTGGGCGGGTGGGACAGGCATCGGTCGGCGGGCGAGTGGATCGGGCGCCGCCGGTGTTCCTCGCGCGCGACGGCGAGGCCGCGCGCGCGAGACCGGGCAGACGATGCTGCCCGGCCGGGGGCGATGCCGGCCCCGGTGCGCGGGCGGCGTAGCCTGGCCCGTTCGTGATCACACACGGAGGGGATCCGATGCGCCGTCATCATGACCAGGACCAGGCCCTTGCCGTCACGCTCGCCCTGCTGCTGTTCACCTGCGGCGGTGGCTGCGCCAGTGCGGCATCCGACACCGCATCGCCCGTGAGGGCGCCGAGTCCTCAGCCCGCCTGGGCCGTCACCGTTGGACCATAGAGCGCACGATGTCCTGGCTCGCCGGATGCCGTCGACCGCATCGCCGCTATGAGCGCAAAGCCGAACACTTCTTCGCCTTCACGAGCATTGCCTGCACTCTCATCTGCCACCGCAGACTTGTTACCCGGACGGGCAGGACGCCGCGATCCTGAGGAAGTTTGTCGAGGAGATGCCTGTCCCGTGCCAGCTCACCTCACCAACCAGATTTGCCCAGCGCGGCGGTCAGTTGAGGAGCAATCAGATCCGTTTCGGCCAGGGCACCGATGTGGTCCTGACCGTCGAGATCGATGATCTGGAAGCCGAGAGCACGCAGTTCACCGGCATGCTCGGCGATTCGGCGTGCGATGGCGGCCCCGCCGACGTAGTCATGCATGCGGCAATCCGGCTCGCAGTCCCGGGTGCCGTACCAAAGGATCTTCGGACCCGGGAGCGCCGCCAGGGCCGGACGGTCGTCGCGCTCGTCCCACTCGCGGTACAGCAGCCGGTCCACGTGGTGACCGTCCGCCTTGGCCTTCTCCCCGACCAGCAAAAACGCGCTGCGGGCGCCCTCCACACAGCCGAGCCAGTAAGCGTTGCTTGCGAGCAGCGGGAAACCGCCCAGCATCAGTCCCTTCGCCCGCTCCGCGAACGGAACGAGGAAACCGGCCAACGCCGCCATGCCGGAGTACCCGGCCAGGACGAAGTCGCCGACGCCCGCCGCGTCCGCGACGGTGTGCAGGTCGGCGACTTCCCTGTCGATCGGGTAACTGGTCAAGGAGGCCGCGTCCCACGGACCGCCCGCCTGGTCCTCCGGGCCAACCGCTACGTCCTCCTCCGGCTCCGTCAGCCCGACCACGCGGCGCGGCATGTAGCGGACGACGCGGTACTGGCCTGCCAGCGCGGCGGCCAACGAGCCGAACTCGCCACGGAAGCGGGCGGGGAAAACCAACGCCGGCCCGTCTCCGACGACCTCGTACCACAGCTTGTATCCGTCATCAGCGACAACGATCGGCATGCCGGCCCCTCTCTGATCAACACAAAAGCAAGCAGGCTGATGCCCGACCGCCTCACGCCCCGACCATCATGACAGTGCGCGCCCAACCATTTCTCAGCGGCTGCTACTCCTACAGGTGCCAAATGAGATGGTCTCTTTAAGCACATCCGCCACCCCTGCCGCTGGCGAGGAGGCCGGAGTTCACTGGGATGAGCGAGAGACCGCCCGGCGTCAGATCGCGGTGCCTCCCTGCGCTCTCTTCGTGGTCCCCCGGGCGCCGGTCTGGTGGACCGACCCCCCGCTGTCTGCGCTGTCAGGCACGTATCGTCGTCGAACCGGACGGCACCGACGACCGGTTCACCGGCTCGGGAGAGGCTACCTACCCGCAGCGCGAAGGCGGAGATCTCCTCCCCTCGTGCCGTGGCCCGCATCATTACGCTGCCCGTCGCGCTTGCCGAACGCCGGTGTTCACGCCGGATGCGTCCTTGGGCAGGCTCCGCTGCTGAGGTGAACTTGCAGGCTAAATCGTTCCCGTGGCCACCGGTGCTTTGTATGTCTGATGTGGTGATGAAAAACGTGATGCGTGCCGCGGCCGTTGCCCCGCTCTGGCACTCTCCCTGCTGGGGGCTGTTCCGCCTCGGCTTCCGACAACACCGCCATCGGGTCTGGTATCGACTGTCCGTCCGGCTATGTGTGCATCTACCCCGAGATCAACTTCGGCGGTCAGCCGTGGGTGCGGCGGGCTGTGGATGGTGGTGTCGAGGACCTGCCGTCCGCGATCCGTGACCGCGGCAGCTCGATCCGCAACAACTCCGACTGCACCGCCCGTGTCTATGAGAAGCGGAACTACAGCGGCCGCTGGGTGTGCGTCACCCGCAGCGGCGGCTCCATCCACGATCTGCGCGGCTACAACCTCAACGACCAGACCCGCTCCCTGAAGATCAACCGCAACGACTGCGGCTGATAGCCGAAGTCGACGCCTGTATAGCCGAGTTGGCCGAGGAGAAGGACGAACTTGGGCGGCGGCTCGTGGTCCGCAATGGCCACCACCAGCCCTGCTCGGTGACCACCGCGGCCGGGACCGTCGAAGTCAAGGCCCCGCGCGTCAACGACAAGCGCGTCGACGAGGCGACCGGGGAGCGCAAGCGTGGAAGTCGGGGAGGGCGACGACCGACAGCTTCTGGTTCCGCAGGGGGTCGCGGGCGTTCGCTGTGACGTTGTCCCCGCGATCCAGTGTCTGCTGGAGCAGTAGGGTTCCGGTCCGGCCGGTCGCGCCGAAGATCGTCAGCCGCATCGTCGGGCCCTCCTGTTGTTCATCTCGGCAGGAGTTGGTCGGTCAAGGTCTGGGTGAGCCACTGCTCGTAACGCTGCGGTGGCCACCCGCGGTCGCTCACCAGGAGCTTGAACACCTCGGGGGACATGAGCGCGTGAATGACGTCGGCCGCATCGCGTTCGCGTACGCCGGGGCGCAGCGTCCCGGCGCGGGCGAGGGCGCGCGCGATCTGGCGCTGCCCGGCGCTGCGGCGCTCGGCCCGTTCCGCGAGCAGAGCGGCCGCGTCACGGTCCGATGCGGCGGCACTGGCGAGGATGCGGTACAGCGGTGCGGTCCTGACGTTGGTCTCGCGGCAGATGGCAGCGAACCCCGCGAGTTGCCTGGCGGGATCGGGTTCGGCGAGCAGAGCCTGGGCGGCCGGCTGGTCGGCGAGTGCGGCCGCGCCCCCGGTGCCGGTGACGGCGGCGTCGATCAGCGCCATGAGGATGCCGATCTTGGAGGAGAACAACCGGTACACCGTCGCGGGCGGGACGTCGGAACGCTCGCTGATCGCCTCCACCGTCGTGGCCGCGTAGCCGCGTTCGACGAACAGAGCACGGGCGGCGTCGACGACGGCGGCACGGGCCAGCCGCGTTCGGGCCTGCTGCCCCGTGCCGCCGGCGGAGCTGGTCTTGTGGTCGGGCGTCATGAGGATCAGTCCGTCCCGAACCCGGCGGGAACCCGGCCGGCGCAGGTCGCTGTCGCATCGGCCGGTCGCGATGGCCGACCGAACTCCTGCAGTACGCGGCCGGGTCGCACGGGGTTCCGCATGACGTTCCTCATGTTGTGAGAGTAGCACTCTCGAAATGAGAGTGTTACTCTCGCAGCGTGCGGAGAGGGACAGCTGCCGTGATCGCCCTCGGGTGGGGCTCAGCACTCGGGGCGGTCGTCGGCTGCCTGCTCCCCTTTCTGCTGGGCTACTGGACCCTGCGCTGGTCGTCTCCCCAGGGCGTGATCGCCATGGCCGCGGGTGCGGTGCTTATCGGTCTCGGCGTCGTCCCGATCGTGCGAGCGTTCGTCGCATTCGTTGAGGCCGGCGGGACCCCCGTCCCGGCCGCGTCACCGCCGCGGCTGGTGGTGAGCGGCCTCTACCGCCACATGCGCAACCCGATCTACGCCGGCTTCGTGGTCGTGCTGATCGGCCAGGCGGTGCTGTTCGGTTCCGTGGGCATGGTGTTCTACGCCGCCGTCTCCTGGTGCGTCGGCGCCGCGGCCGTTCGGTTCTATGAGCAACCGCGACTGGCTGACCGGTTCGGTGCCGAGTACGAGGAATACCGTCGCGCGGTGCCTGCCTGGATACCCAGGCTTCGTCCCTGGACTCCCTCCGGGATCCGCGATCACATCCCACTGCGCTCACCTCCGGTGAGCTGCGCACCGAGAGGAGTGATCCCCATGTTCCGCGTTGCGCCGGTCGCGCCCGCCGACGCCCCATTGAGCGTCAGGCTCGTCTACTGGTTCGTCCGACGCAGCATGGCCAAGACGGCAGGCAAGGACGCTGAACAGGTGATCGGGCCTTTGCAGATGTATGCGCACCTGCCGAGTCTTTTCAAGGGTTACGTCAAGCTGGAGCGGGCCACCGCCACACTGCACGCCGTCGATCCGCGCCTGCACGCTCTCGCCGAGCTCAAGGCCGCCACACTCACCCACTGCGCATACTGCATCGACCTGGGCTCCGCGATCGCCCGCCAGTGGGGGCTCACGGACGCGGAACTGCTCGCACTGCCCCATTACCGGTCGAGCCCGCTCTTCTCCGACCTGGACAAACTCGTCCTCGACTACGCCGTCGCGATGAGCCGCACCCCCGTCGACGTGCCCGACGGCCTGTTCGACCGCCTCCGGCGACACTTCACCGACCCTCAGATCGTGGAACTGACGCACCACGTCGCTCTGGAGAACATGCGCGGCCGGTTCAACCTCGCCCTCGGCGTCGGCGCGGCCGGTCTCAGCGACGGCATGGTCTGCGCCGTCCCGACAACACACCCTGCCCAGAACGCCCCGACGAATCCGTCCGCCGCCCGGGAGGAGCAATGACCCACGTCAATGACGCCTCGGTAGGAGGGAGCAGAATGGACACGCCGACCGGACGCACCATCGCCGCCCCCCGCCTGACCGCGGTCCTGGGTCTCGTCCTCGCCGTGGGTGTGCTCGCCCAGGGCCTGTCCGCCGGCGCCTTTATGCAGGGCGACCGCCAGTGGCACGCCTGGCACGAAGCCCTGGGCAATGCGCTCGTCCTGCCGCCGCTGATCAGCCTGGTCGTCGCGCTCGTGCTTCTGCCACGGCAACGTGACACTCCCTCAGCACTTGCAACGAGGATCGTCCTCCTCGTTCTCGTGATCGCGGTGATTGCGACCGGCCACGCCGGCAGGAGCCTGCTCGCTGTACATGTTCCCGCCGCGATCGCCACGGTGGGGATCGCCGTGCGGCAGGCAACCGGATTCGTCCGCGTTCCCAACCTGGCAGTGGCCCAACGGCACAGAGCAGATGACCACGTCCCGAGGACCGGCTGTTGACGGGGAGAGCAGAAGGGAGGAGCCATGAAGGTCGGCATCGTCGGGGCAGGGATTGCCGGACTCGCCACCGCAGTCGCTTTCGCCCGCCTGGGCGCGGAGGTCATCGTCTACGAACGGCCCGACGCGACGACGGCGGGCGCCGGTATCTCTTTGTTCAGCAACGGTCTGCGCGCTCTGGACGCGATCGGCCTTGGCGAGGCGGTGCGCGCCCTCGGCGCACCACCGAACATCCCCCTCGGCCTGCGCACCCCGCGTGGGCACTGGCTGGTCCGCCCGTCACCAGCCGCCGGCCCGGAATTCGGCGTCATCCACCGCGGCGACCTGCGCGACATCCTCTCCGCGGCCGCCCCGGACGTGCAGTTCTCGCCCGTGGTCGCGGTTCACAGCACCGCGACCACGGCCACCGTCTCACTCGACTCCGGCGCCACCCAGACATTCGACCTGGTGGTCGGCGCCGAAGGCGTCGGCAGCGGGATCAGGCGTTCCTGGCCCGACGACCCGGGTATCCGCTACGCCGGATACACGGCCTGGCGCGGCATCACCAAGGTCGCGTTCGACGTGCCGGCGGCAGGCGAGACGTACGGGCGCGGTGAGCGGTTCGGCATCGTCCCCATGAACGACGGCCGTATCTACTGGTACGCCACAGTCTCGACACCAGCCAACTGGTCAGCCGCGGATGAGAAGGCGGAGCTCGTCCGCCGGTTCGCCGGCTGGCACGACCCGATCCCGGCTCTGCTGGATGCCACCGACAGCCGTGCCGTCCTACGCAACGACATCATCACCCTCGCCGCACCGCTTGCCCGTTTCACCCGCGGCCGCGTCGTCCTTGTCGGCGACGCGGCCCATGCCATGACCCCCGACCTCGGGCAGGGCGGGAATCAGGCCCTGGAAGATGCCATCACGCTGGCCGCCTTCGCGGGCCGAGAGCACAATCTCGATGCCGCGCTCGGCCTCTACGACGAGACCCGGCGGGAGCGAACCGCCGCCATTGCACGGCGGTCCTGGCAGATGGGGAAAATTGCCCAAGTACACAGCCGACCAGCGGTCGGTTTCCGCAATGCCCTCATCTGGCTGACTCCAGCAGCCGTCGCTGTGCGGACCTCGACGCGACTGCAAGCGTGGCAGCCCCCGAGCCCGGAGCCGGCACCCTGACCTCCGTCGGCGTCGTCGTCGACCAGGACGGCTTCCCCGCCCCGTCGGCCCAGCGGGCGTCTGAGGGGTGTCGTCACCCACGAGCCGGCGCCCGTGTAGGCGCGGTCAGTGAGGATCGGGAGGTCTTGGCGCTCGCAGATGTGCACCCGCTGCTTCGCCACCAAGCAACTGGCCGAGGCACTCGGTGGAGAAGGCGCAAGTTGAGCATCGTGACCGACACGCTCGGCCTCCTACTCGCGGTCCTGGTCACCGCGGCCAGCGTCCAGGACTCCAGCGCCGGCACCCGCCTGCTCGACCAGGTCGCCGCCGACCACCCCGCGATCCGCAAGACCTGGGTGGACGGCGGCTACCGCAAGCACTTCGTCGAACACGCCGCCACCCTCGGCATCCATAGAGATCAGCGCCCGCGCCCCTCGGGACCAGGGAATTCACCCCGATACCCAAACGCTGGGCCGTGGAGCGCACCTACGGCTGGCTGATGCTTCATCGCCGCCTGGCCCGCGACTACGAGACCCTCCCGGCCCGCTCCGAAGCCATGATCCACCTCGCCATGACCGACCTCCTGGCCCGCCGCCTCACCGGCGAAGCCACCATCTCCTGGCGTGACCCGACATCACCGGATCAAATCCACATCCCGGGATGAAAAAACGGGAGAAAATGACCTCTCAGCACGCCGCAGCCCTGACCCGCGAACCGCTGGCGGTCTTCTGTGACGAGCTCCTCGCCGGCCTGGCTCATGGCGGTAACGACGACATCGCCTTCTCGCGGTCCGCGCCCCGTCCCACGACCTGCCCCCCGGCTGAGGAGCGGCCCTGACGCCGGGTTCTTGCCGGATCTGATGCGCTTGGTCGGGCATGCCGACTTGTCGGTGGTCACCTCGCGGGTCCCAGGGCGCGGGGCGGACGGCGATGCGGTGGTCGTCGCGCCCGTCCCGAGTACGCACGTCTCCGGCTATGCGGTGGGGGTGAGTTCGGCGCGGCCGAACAGCAGCGCGTAGCCGGTGGGGAGTTGGCGCAGGATGCGGGTCAGCAGGTCGGGTCCGGCATAGGCCGCGATGGCGGAGAAGACGGATCCGGTGTCCCAGCGGGTGGTGGCCAGGGAGGCGCCGGTTCGGGCGGCGAGGTCCTTG
The DNA here is from genome assembly GCF_040638185.1 of Streptomyces sp. NPDC026672. NCBI lineage: Bacteria > Bacillati > Actinomycetota > Actinomycetes > Kitasatosporales > Streptomycetaceae > Streptomyces > Streptomyces sp. NPDC026672. Next base: position 19,198 of record NZ_JBEZXS010000033.1, on the reverse strand, counting down.
ACGAAGGCCCAGCCGCCCAGCGGCTGGGTGTCGGGGATCTGGGTGGCGAGGATGCGTGCGGCTTCGAGGGGCAGGCGGGCGGCCAGTTCCACGCGTTCGTCGCCGGTCAGCTGGCGTCCCAGTCCGGCGAGGACGAGGCGGACGGCTTCCTCGGCCTTCTCACGGGTGGGGTAGGCGCCGTCGTGGCGGACCTTTTCCAGCATCTGCTCGTACGCCCTGCCGTAGGGCTGCTGGAACGGTACGGGTCGGTCGGATATCACTGCGATGGTTGCCTTTCACCAGGGTCGTGGTGCCGGTCTGCGGTCACCGGGGGTGGGTGGTCAGGTGGGCTGGGGACGGCCGAAGAGGAGGTCGTAGCCCGCGGGGAGCTGGAGCAGGATCTCCTTGAGGAGGTCGTCACCGGCAGTGTCGGCGACCGTGGACAGCACTGCGCTGACATCCCACGTCACGGTCTGCTCGGTGGCGCCCTCGATCCAGGCTGCGGTCGCCCGCACGAACCGCTCCGGCGACAGCGGTTCGGCGCTCTGCAGCGGGTTGAGGAGGATGAGGGCGAAGTCCTCTGGCAGGCGTGCCGCGAGCTGGGCTCGGACTCCGCCGACCAGGTGCGCGCCGAGCAGGGCGAGCACCACGCGGGCGGCGCGCTCGGCTTCCTCCACAGTGTCGTACTCGCCGCGTTCCTTCACATGGTCGAGGAACGCCTCGCGTCGCAGAGTCATCTCGGCCACCACCCCTTTGTTCTTCGGACTGCCCACGGGGGTGCGGAGAGCGGGGCGAGGGGGAGATCAGGTGCCCGCCCTCCGCACCCGTCCGGCCGGTGTCAGCCGGAGATCTCCTTGCGGCCGGATCCGACGCCGATGGAGATCTTGCGGGGCTTGGCGCGCTCGGCGATCGGGATGCGCAGGGTGAGCACGCCTGCGTCGTAGTCGGCCTCGATGTGCTCGGTGTCCAGTGTGTCGGCCAGCACGATCTGGCGGGAGAAGACGCCCAGCGGCCGTTCCGACAGCTCCATCTGCACGTCATCGGCCTTCGTCACCGGCCGGCGCTCGGCCTTGACGGTCAGCATGTTGCGTTCGACGTCGATGTCGATCGCGTCCGCGCTGACGCCGGGGATGTCGAAGGCCACCACGTACTGGTCACCCTCGCGGTAGGCGTCCATCGGCATCGGGGACGGCCGCGACCAGGTACCCGGGCCCATCAGCTGCTGCGCCAGCCGGTCCAGCTCACGGAAGGGGTCGGTGCGCATCAACATCGTGAAACACCTCCAGCAGGTTCGGGCAGTTGCTGCCAATGCGCTGCACTAACACCGTTGTAACATGTCATCCAATGGATGACAAACATGATGTCGTCGACCTGATGACCACCCGAGGGAGGTGCCCGTGACCGCAGCCGATCAGCCGTCCACGACCAGTGCGAACGCCCACAGCCCGGCGTCGTTCCTCGCCGCTGCTGCGGCTCTTGCCGCGATAGACGGCGCCCTGCGCGATGCCCAGCACGAGACCCCCGATGCCGTCGGCCCCGGTGCCGAGCAGGCGCTGGCCTCCCTGATGCTGCTGCGGCAGGTGCGCGAGCAGCTCGCCGGCTGGGAGACCGGTCTGATCGAAACCGCCCGCGATGCCGGCGCCAGCTGGGCCGACCTCGCCCGCCCCCTCGGCGTCGCCAGCCGCCAGGCCGCCGAACGCCGCTACCTGCGCGGCCGCCCCGGCCCCACCGGGACCACCGGCGAGCAGCGCGTGACGGCCACCCGCCAAGCCAGGGCCGCCGAACGCGCCACCGCTACCTGGGCCCGCGCCAACGCCGCCGACCTGCGCCGCCTCGCCGGCCAGATCACTGCGCTCGCCCACCTCGCGCCCGGAGCGCGCTCAGCCCAGGCCGCCCTGCATGCCGCCCTCGGCGCCACCGACGCCGCCGAGCTCGTTGCCCCCCTGACCGGCATGCGTCCCTACATCGATGCCCGCCACACCGACCTCGTCAGATGCCTGGACGCCCTCGACGACCGGCTCGCGGCGGCAGCAGCTGACGATGCCTGACTCCCACCACAGCGAGTCACAAAATGCGGGTGCAGTCCGGCCCGCCCCGGACCATGCCGACGGCGGGCCACGATCCGTCTCGGCCCGAGTCCCATCCGTTCAAGACGTTCCCACAGAAAGAGACCCACATGGGTAGCAGTGTCGAGACGCTGGAATTCCAGGCCGAGACCCGCCAGTTGCTCCGACTGGTGATTCACTCGATCTACTCGAACAAGGACATCTTCCTGCGGGAGCTGATCTCGAACGCCTCCGACGCACTGGACAAGCTGCGGCTGGAAGCGCTGACCGACTCCAGCCTCACCGGGACCGACACCACCGACCTGCACATCTCACTGGAGGTCGACAAGGACGCCCGCACACTGACCGTCCGTGACAACGGGATCGGCATGACCCGGGACGATCTCGTGGAGCTGATCGGCACGATCGCCAAGTCCGGCACCGCCGGCCTGCTGGAGAAGATCAAGGAGTCCAAGGACGCCGCCACCGCCGAGGGCCTGATCGGGCAGTTCGGCGTCGGCTTCTACTCGGCGTTCATGGTTGCCGACAAGGTCACCCTGCGCACCCGGCGGGCCGGCACCGACCCCGGCACCCAGTGGGAGTCCGACGGCGAGGGCACCTACGACCTCCGGGCCGTCGACGGCCTGCCCGTGGGCACCTCGGTCACCCTGCACCTCAAGCCCGCCGACAGCGAGGACGGGCTCGCCGACTACCTGTCCGAGTCGAAGATCCGTCAGATCGTCAAGCAGTACTCGGACTTCATCCGCTGGCCGATCCGGATGGCCACCGAGCGCACCGACGCCGAGGGCGAGACCACCCGCGACGTCGACACGCTCAACTCGATGAAGGCGCTGTGGGCCCGGCCGCGCAGCGAGGTGACCGAGGACGAGTACACCGAGTTCTACCAGCAGATCAGCCACGACTGGCTGCCCCCGGCCGAGACGATCCACATGCGTGCCGAAGGAACCTTCGAGTACGAGGCACTGCTGTTCATCCCCTCGCAGGCACCCTACGACCTGTTCTCCCGCGAGAGCAGCCGCGGTGTGCAGCTGTACGTCAAGCGGGTGTTCATCATGGACGACTGCGAAGCGCTCATGCCCAACTATCTGCGCTTCGTCACGGGTGTCGTGGACGCCCACGACCTGTCGTTGAACGTCTCCCGCGAGATCCTCCAGCACGACCGCCAGATCCGCGGCGTGCGACGGCGCCTGGTCAAGAAGGTCCTCGGCGCCATCAAGGACATGCAGTCCAAGGACGCCGAGCGCTACGCGAAGGTGTGGGCGCAGTTCGGCCGGGCGCTGAAGGAAGGCCTGGTCGAGGACACGGACAACACCGAGGCCCTGCTGGAGCTGGTGTCGGCTGCCTCCACGCACGACCCGGAGAAGGCCACCACGCTGCGCGCGTACGTCGAGCGCATGAAGGACGGCCAGGACACCATCTACTACCTGACCGGCGAGAGCCGCGCCATGGTGGAGAACTCCCCGCACATGGAAGCCCTCGCTGCCCAGGGGTACGAGGTCCTGATCCTCACCGACCCCGTCGACGAGGTGTGGGTGGACCGGGTCCCGGCCTTCGACGGCCACCCTCTGCAGTCCATCGCCAAGGGCCAGGTCGACCTCGGAGAGTCCGCCGACGGCAACCAGGAAACCGGCGCCGAGAAGGCCCGGCGCGAGCAGGACTTCGCCGCCCTGCTGCCCTGGCTGACCACCACCCTGTCCGAGCAGGTCAAGCAGGTCCGCCTGTCGTCACGCCTGACGACCTCGGCGGCATGCATCGTCGGCGATGCCCACGACGTGACACCGACCCTGGAGAAGATGTACCGGGCGATGGGACAGCAACTGCCCACCGTCAAGAGGATCCTGGAACTCAACCCCGCACACCCACTGATCACCGCCCTGCGCACAGCACACGACGCCGGCGCCGACGAACCCGCACTGGCAGAGATCGCCGAGCTGATATACGGCAGCGCACTGCTCGCCGAAGGGGGCGACCTGCCCGACCCGGCCCGCTTCACCCGGCTGCTCACCGACCGCCTCACCCGCACTCTGTGACCATGGGTGCGGCCCGGCACGGCCCAAGCGCCCGGTCGCACCCACCCCGACCTCGCCACCTCACACTCCCCATGAACCCGCCCGCCCGGACACCCGTACGGGTGTCCGGGCGGGCGGGTGTGTTCGGGCTGCCCATTCACCACACGGGGTGATGCTCTGTTCTGGAATCGTCGATCACCTCATGCTCTGCCAGGTCACCTGACACTGTCGCGCGCGAATCACGCCGACGATCCAGGAACGGGCGGTGCCGACGAACGACAGCAGGCCTCACCCCTTTTGCCCGGCGTTAAAGGGTGGTACACAAGGCCGTGGTCTGGGCATTTCCCCTGTATGCGTGGGGTGTTGAGGGCCGAGCCGTTGTGAGTGGAGACGTTCACCGGGCTGCGGATGAAGCAGTTCGAACGGTTGTTGAAGGCGGCGCGGGAGCGGGGTGGCGGCGGGCCGCGGATCGGCCGTCCATGTTGTCTGCCGCTTGCCGACCAGGTGCTGGTGGTAGCGGTCTGCTACCGGACGAACCTCACCATGCGGTAGCTCGCCCCGCTGTTCGGGGTGTCGCCGGCGACGGTGTGCAGGGTCATCCAGCGGATACGCCCCCTCCTCGCGCAGGGAGGGACCTGGTGCGGGAACGCTGGCCCGGCAGAAGCACGGACCGAAGGGCGCGGAGGTCGAGTACGGTGATCGTACAGTGCGGAGCAAGGGGGAAAGCGCAGATGAGCGGTACCGGGGTCAACCTTGACGCCCTGGCGGAGTTCAACGTGGCCGTCGTCCTCGAAGCGATCCGTCGCCACCCGCGGGGTGTGACCCGCATCGAGATCTCCACGCTCACGGCTCTCAGCGGCATGACCGTGTCGAACGTGTGCCGAAGGCTCGTCGAGGCCGGTCTGGTGATCGAGGAGACCACACCGGCCAGGGGCCGCGGCAAGCCGCCGAAGATCCTCACCCTGAACCGGGACGGCGGGTTCGCGGTCGGCGTGCACATCGATCCCGCCGTGATCACCTACGCGCTGATCGACCTGTCCGGGCAGGTGCGCGAGCGAATCCGTACGGCGACGCCCACCGTGCAGGACGGGGCGAAGGTGGTGCGGGAGATGGCCGCGATGGTCGACGCCCTCCTGTTGACCGCCGACGTCGACCGCGCGCAGGTCCTCGGCGTCGGCGTGGCGTCGCCGGGCCCGCTGGATCCCGCCACTGGCGTTGTGCTCAACCCCCCGATGCTGCCCGGCTGGCAGCGGGTGCAGCTGCGCACGGCACTCCAACTCGCCACCGGTCTGCCGATTCTCATCGAGAAGGACGCCACGGCGGCGGTCGTGTCGGAGCTGTGGTTCAGCGAGCCGGGGGAACGGCGCAGCTTCGCGTTCCTGTACTACGGATCGGGCTTCGCGACCGGAATCGCCATAGACGGCACGGCAGTTCGCGGAGTGAGCTCGAACGCCGGTGACACCGCCCATGTCCCGGTCGACCCCGACGGGCCGACCTGCTGGTGCGGCAGGCGGGGCTGCGTCGGCCTGGTGGCGGCTCCGCGCACACTCGTCGCACACGCGGTGCGCGACGGCGTCCTGACGGCGGATCAGGCAGGCGACACCACGGATGTGCTGCAAGTCGGCGCGGCGTTCGGTCTGTTGACGGACGCGGCCGATGCCGGCGATCCGCATGCGGTGGAGATCCTCACCGTGGCAGCGCGGCAGATCGCCGAGGCCCTGGTCGTCGTCATCGATCTGCTCGACGTCGGGGAGGTCGTGTTCGGCGGACCCTTCTGGTCCCGGCTCGCGCCCATCGGGCTGACGGCTGTGACCGAGGCCGTGCGCTCCGATCGCGGGCTCGTGGTGCCCCACGACATTCGCTTCAGTGAATCGTCAATTCCCGGCGATGTGGCCGCCGTCGGCGCGGCCACCCTCGTCCTGGACGACTCCTTCTCGCCGCGTCCGGAGGCGCTGCGCATCGGTACCCCGGGCGACGCCGGGGCTCGAATTTCAACACCCTGATATGTAAATCGAGCCTCGGAGATTCCTGCGCGCCGTGCCGGAGCGGCTCAGCCCTGGGTGTTTTCGTCGTACCTACCTCATGAACGACACCCGGACCGTACCCGTCCTGGAGGGACGGACACATCCGGCGGCCGGCACGGTGACCGTCGACGTAACGGCCACCGTGCGGCGCTGAGTCAGGTTGGGCCTGTCAGCAGTAGAGGTTGTTGCCGGGGGTGACTCCGGGGATGGAGGTGATGCGGTTGTAGGCGTCGACGCGGCTTTGGACCTGGGCGGGGTTGCGGCCGTCGCATTCGAGGCAGCCGTTGATGGAGCGGATGGTCTGGCCGAAGCCGGCGCCGTTGACCATGGCGTTGTGGGGGGTCATGGTGCCGGGGCCGCTTTGGGTGTTCCAGCACCACAGGCCGGTCTTCCAGGCGACGGCGGAATCGTTCTGGACCAGCCAGGGGTTGTTGAGTAGGTCGATGCCCAGGGCGTCGCCCGCGGCCTTGTAGTTGAAGTTCCAGGACAGCTGGATGGGTCCGCGTCCGTAGTAGGCGGCCTGGCCGGCCGGGCAGCCGTAGGGCTGGCTCCAGTCGCAGTAGGTGGGGTAGTTGGCGGTGTTCTGCTCGACCACGTACACCAGTCCGCCGGTCTCGTGGCTGACGTTGGCCAGGAAGGCGGCGGCTTCTTGCTTCTTGGTGGTGTCGGAGCCGGTGGTGGCGAAGCCGGGGTAGGCGGACAGGGCGGTGGTCAGGCCGCTGTAGCTGTAGAACGAGTTCCGGCTGGGGAAGATCTGGTTGAACTGTGCTTCGCTCACCACGAAGCCGGAGGGGTTGGTGCCGCCGCCGCTGGCGGGTGCGGTCCATTTCTGGTTGGCGGCGCCGGTGCAGGTCCAGATCTGCAGGCGGGTGGCGTTGGCGGTGTTGGCGCCGGCGACGTCGACGCATTTGCCGGCCAGGCCGGTGATGCGGCCGTCCGCGGCGTAGGCCGGAGTGACGGCGAACAATGTAGTCATCGCGGCGGCCAGTACGAAGGTGAGTACGAGCCAGACCACAGATCTGTGTCCGTGACGGACGCTCGCAAGCTGGGGAGTGGACACGAGAATGAGCTCCTGGGGATGAGGGGACAAGCGGGGGCTTGGGGGTCGTGCAGCGGGCGAACCGTGGTGTCAGTTCAGGACGGTCTGCGTGACGACGATGTGGCCGGCATCGGGATTGAGGACCCCGCCCAGACGGTCGAACGCACCGTCGGTCAGGTCGAGGCACTTGGGTTCCTGCGGGGTCTGTGCGAACGTCCCGCGGTCGTTGATCCGTACGGTCAGGGAGCGGCCGTTGGCGACATTGGTGACCAGGACGCGGGTGCCGAACGGCAGTTGGGGCTGCCAGGAGAGCGAGGTGGCCGCCGTGTCGGCGTTGTTGTCGAAGACCTCACCGCTGGCCGTCAGGGCACCCGCGGGCTGCGGGCCGTAGTGTGTGGCCCAGCACTGCTCCTGGCTGCCCGAGGAGGCAGGGGCGTTCCACTTCTGGTTCGCCGCGCCCGGCATGATCCTTGCTCCAGAGTCCGCCGGCGTTCTTGAAGATGTCGTCGCCAAGGTGCTGGAGACCGGCGAGCCTGTCTTCGACGTGCTTTACAGCAGCCCCACACCGGCCGACTTGAGCCATCCACGGATCTGGTCCTGTTCCCTTTTCCGGCTGTCGGACGCCGACGGAAGTCCCTCGGGGTGGGCGAGTCCTCCTTCGACATCACGAACCGGTACGAAGCGGGGGTGCGCGTGGCGCTTCTTGGCCGTGCCAGCCGGATCGGCACCAGCCTCGACGTCGCACGCACGGCGCAGGACCTGGCCGCAGTGGTCGTACCCGACTTCGCGGACCGCGTCGAAGTCGACCTCACGGAACACGTCTTGAGTAGCGGCCTTTCCTCATTCGGCCATTACCAGAGCGCTACGTCCTTGCGGCGGGTGGCCGAGCTCAGCGCACAGCTGACACCTGGTTCCGTGCCGAGACTCGGGCTGCTTTTCTCTGCTGAGGCCGGCGGCCCGCGCCGCATTGTGCTGCCTCTCACCTCGCGTGACACCGTGCTCGGGACGGTGACCCTCACCCGCACGCCGCCGCGCTATCCGTTTGCGGCTCAAGACATCACGCTGGCAGAGGAGTTGGTCTCCCGTACCGCCGTGTGCATTGACAACGCCAGCCGCTACGCGCGTGAGCACACGACGGCTCTGACCTTGCAGCGCAGCCTTCTGCCGCAGGTCGTCTCCCAGCCCACTGGCGTCGAGGTCGCCCACAGATACGTGCCCACTGCCGATCCGTTCGGCGTCGGAGGGGACTGGTATGACGTCATCCCGCTCTCTGGCGCGCGCGTGGGGCTCGTCGTGGGGGACGTGGTGGGCCACGGGCTCAACGCCGCTGCCACGATGGGGCGACTGCGGACCACCGTCCGTGCTCTTGCCGCACTGGATCTCACGCCCGACGAGCTCCTGGCCCGCCTGGACGACTTGGTCGGGCAGGCCCAGGTGGGTATCCATCGGACGTGCAGTGACGCGCCGGAAGACCAGGCGCTCGGTGCGACCTGCCTGTATGCCATCTACGATCCCGTCACCGCCGTCAGCACCGTCGCAAGCGCGGGTCACCCGCCCCCCATCGTCACTGTGCCGGGGCATCCTCCGGAACTCCTTGAACTGTCGGCGGGGCCACCGCTCGGAATCGGCGGCCTGCCCTTCGAGTGCGCCGAAGCTCACTTGGCGGAGGGGAGCCTGTTGGCTCTCTACACCGATGGACTGGTCGAATCCCGGCGCGAGGCGGTGGACAGCGGTATGGCGAGTCTGCGCCATGCCCTCGTCGATCCCGCGCAGCATCTCGACGCCCTGTGCGACGTGATCACCGCGCCGGTCTCCGCCGTGTCGGCCGAAGACGATGCGACGCTGCTTCTGGTGCGCGTCAAGTCACTCCCCGCCGAGAACACGGCAAGTTGGCGAGTGGCTCGTGATCCCTCAGCCGTTGCCGGGATTCGAGAGCATGCGCGGGTTCAGCTTGAGCAGTGGGGACTGGAGGAAATCACCTTCGTCACCGAACTTGTGGTGAGCGAGCTGGTGACGAACGCGATTCGCTACGGAAGCGAGCCCATCACCCTCAGGATGCTTCGGGAGCAAAGCAGGACCCTCATTTGCGAAGTCACCGACGGGGCGCACACGTCGCCCTATCTGCCGCGCGCCATCAACGACGAAGGTGGCCGGGGCCTTTTCCTGGTGGCCCAGTGCATGGACCAGTGGGGGACGCGCTACACACGAGAAGGCAAGATGATCTGGGCGGAGATCAAACTTGACGTCTGACCACTAGGCCGTTTCTGATGGCTCTTGGTGTGCTGGGTGGATCTCGTGGTTGGCCGGGCAGGACGTCCGTATGGTGCGGCGACACGAGCTCACGGACGCGCAGTGGCGGAAGATCGAGCCTCTCCTGCCCGGCAACGGGAAGCCGGGTGGGCAGTGGGCGGATCACCGCAGGGTGATCAATGGGGTGTTGTTCCGGGCGCGGACCGGGGTGCCCTGGCCTGATCTGCCGGAACGGTACGGTCCCTGGCAGACCGTTTACGAGCGTCATCGTCGCTGGTCGGCGGACGGCACCTGGACGGCCGTCCTGGAGGAGCTGCAGATCGAGGCGGATGCCGGCGACCCGGACGGGGCGCTCGCCCGCCGGGCGGAGCGTCAGGAGTGGGCCGTGAACATCGACTCGGCCTCCTGCCGGGCGCATCAGCACGCGGCCGGGGCGCCCCGCAGGCCTCCGGCCGACCACCCGCAAAAGGGGGCGGGGTGCGTGAGGAGGCAGATGGGCGTGAGGCGTTGGGGCGCTCGCGGGGCGGGCTGACCGGCAAGGTCCATCTGCTGTCCGATGACCGGGCGCGCCCGCTGCACTGGCTGACCTCGCCCGGTCAGCGGGGTGACAGCCTGATGTTCGCCCCGGTGCTGGACGGCTTACGCATCCGGCGCCACGGGGCGGGCCGCCCGCGCAGCCGACCGGACCGGGTGCGCGGCGACAAGGCGTACTCCAGCCGGGACAACCGTGCCTACCTGCGACGGCGCGGCATCAAGGCCACCATCGCCCAGCCCGATGACCAGCTGGCCCACCGCAAGCGCCGGGGACGGGCCGGTGGCCGGCCACCGGCCTTCGGCAAGGCCCGGTACCGCCACCGCAACGCGGTCGGGCGATGCGTGAACAAGTGGAAGCAGTTCCGCGCGGTGGCCACCCGCTATGACAAGCGGGACTACGTCTTCAACGGCACCCTCACCGTCACCGCGATCGTCATCTGGCTCCGCGACATCGTCCAAGAGCCATCAGAAACGACCTAGTCCTCGTCGTGCAGTCGGTTGCGCAGGCGCTTGCGGACCTCGGGCTTGTTGACCTTCTTGCGCAGTTCGGACCACTGGCCATCGTCGGGGAGGGGGTTCAGCTCGGAGCCCGACCACACGTTGGTGCCGGCGCCGCCGACCGCGTTTGCGAGGTGCTGGATCGTCATCTGCAGGACGGATGACTTGCCGGGACAGGACCGCATCCGGCACCTGACCGTCGCCCTACCGCCCCACTACGCCGCCCGCCTCTTCGAGGCTCAGGTGGTCCGGTTCACGGACATCGAGCACCTCGAGTGGAGGTCTTCGCTGCGTTGTCCGGGGTGATTCTTGTTTTGGTGTCCGGGGGTAGATGGGTGCCGTTGGCCGGGATGGTGGGTGTGTTTTACGGGGGGTGACCGGTGGGTGGATGGGGTGTGGTTGTGGACGGGTAGTGAGGATCGGCTGGTCACTGGTTGAGAATTTGCTGGTCAGCGGGGTGAAGGCTCCAATGGGGTAGGGTCCTTCTTGATCGTTTTCGGTGGGTGTGCGTGCCCGGTCTGCGGTGGGGGAGCGTGGGGTGGGCTCGGTTGGGGCTGCGGCGGATGCCGGTGTGTTGCGGCCGGTCGCGGTGCGGCGGCTGCTGGCGCTTGAGTCTCGGGGGGAGTTGACGGCGAGTCATCGGCGGATGGTCGCTGACACGCTGGCGGTGTCCGAGCGCACGGTGCGTCGGTGGCTTGTGGCAGCACGAGAAGAGGGCCGTCTGGAGCGGGCTGAGCGCCGCCGGTTCACTCTCACGCCGCAGTTGACTCGTCGGCTTGCGTTTCATCGGGGGAACGCGGTCGCCTTGCACCGGGAGTTGGTGGCTGAGGCGGCCGTGGCGGGTGATGCGGTGCCGTCTTTGGCGACGTTGTACCGGGCGGTGGAGCGGGATGTGTCGCCGGGGGTGCGGGCGGGGATGCGTGGTGGTGAGGCTGCCCGCCGGGATCATGACGTGTTTCTTGAGCGGCCTGCCGGTCACCGTAATGAGGTGTGGGAGGCCGACCACGTCCAGGTGAAGGTTGAGGTGGACATCGACGGGGCTCTCGGGCGTCCGTGGGTGACCTGGTTCATCGACTGCGCGACGCGGGTGATCGTGGGGTTCGCGGTCACCGCGCAGGTCCCTTCCCGGGAGTCGGTGCTGGTCGCGCTCAGGGATGCGATCTCGCGTGAGGGAGAGCACGGCCCGTTCGGCGGTCTGCCGGGGGCGGTGCGGGTGGACCGCGGTAAGGACTTCCTGTCCCGCACGGTGGGTGAGGCGCTCGGGGCGTTCGCGGTCCCGGTGGTGGACCTTCCCGGCTACAGCCCGCATCTCAAGGGCACGGTGGAAGCGTTGAACAAGGCCGCCAAGCAGATGTTCTTCGCCCAGTTGCCTGGTTACACCGCCGCGCCGCGTCTGAAGGGCGGCAAGAAGCCGGCCGCCGAGCAGCGGCTGCTGCCGCTGGAAGCGTTCATCGAACTGCTGGGGCAGTGGGTGGCCTGGTGGAACACCGAGCACCGGCCGCGCTCGCTTGCCGGCCGTACACCCGCGGCCGTGTGGGAGGAGGATCTGACCCCAGTCGAGGATGCGGAGCCGGGCGCGCTGCACATGTTCACCCTCGAGGACGACGGCCGGGTGCGCACTCTTACCGGCAAGGGGGTGCGCTGGCGGAACCGGCATTACGTCGACTCCTGGATGACCGGGCAGGCGGGGCGGAAAGTGCGGCTGCGTTACATGCCGCACCACGAGCACGAGATCGAGGTCTACGACGCCGTGAGCGGGCGGCACTTGGGGTCGGCGTACCTGTCGAACCGGGCGAGTGCGGAGCAGATCCGCGAGATGAAGCGGGTCCGTGCCAGAGAGGCCGACCGGCTCAAGCGGCTGCTGGTGGCGGCGGAGAAGGACCGCGCCACCCGCTACGCGGCGGCTACCCGCGGTACGCCGGCCGAAGTGCTCGGCACGGTCACTGAAGTGGAGGCCGAGGCGGGTCTGCGTGCGGTTGCCGCCGCGGACCTGACCAAGGTGGCGTTGCCCGGCTATCTGTCGCTGCCCGCTCAACTGCCCGTGTCCTGGACCGCGCCGAACAGCGAGGTCGCTGCTGCCCCTGCCGATGATGACCACGAAAGCACCCTTGCCGCGCGATGAACGCCATACCCGCCGTCCGCCCCTCATCGGCCCGCCCGCGACGGGGCCCGCTGCCGCCGCCCCGCAAGGACCACTACCTGTCGCTGCCCGACGCGCATGTGATGGGCACGGCGGCGATGAAGGAGACGCTGGCCAATGTGGGCGAGGTGATCGCCGCTCGCGGGATGATGTGCGTCTACGGGGCGGCCGGACTGGGCAAGACGATGTCGGTCAACGCCTCGCTGCGGGAGCTGGCCCCGGGCGCGACGCGCCGGATCGAGTTCCGCGGCCGGCCCACCGTGCTGGACATCCGCCGCAACCTGTTCAACGTGCTCGGTCTGCCGGGCAGGCCGCCCAGGCAGCCGACCGCGTTCGACACCCTGCTGAAAGACGTGCTCGCAGACCAGTTCCGGGTCCTGGTCTGCGACGAGGCGCAGTGGCTGCGGGAGGAGTCCTTCGAGTACTTCCGGCACCTGTTCGACGACCTGTACACCGACATTGCGGTGGTCTTCGTCGGCGGCGGCAACACCTACGAGGTCCTGGCCAGCAAGGACATGCTGGCCTCCCGGGTGCACATCTGGCAGGAGTTTCGGCCGCTGACCCGCGAGGAGGTTCTGACCACGATCCCCGTCTACCATCCGGTGTGGCACGGCGTGGATCCCGATGACCTGCTGTACTGCGACGACGTGGCCGCCCACGGCGTCTTCCGCACCTGGGCCAAGATCACCTACCACCTGGGGCGGGCCTTGGAGGCCACCCCCGGCCTTGAGGTCAACCGGGACCTGCTGCGCTGGGTCTTCAGCAAGCTCGGCCGCCGCACCCTGCCCTGAGCACTCCCGGCCCGCCCGCATCTGTCCGCCGCGCCCTTGCGCCGGCCCGAGACGCCACGTACCCGTGAACGACACATCCCCTGCCGTAACCGTCCTGCTCGATCCCGGCGACGATGCCGCTGTCACCCGCGCGGCGCTCGCCGGCCACGCTCCGGCGGCCGGCTGCGTCACCGTCCACCCCGCCCCGGGCACCACCAGCGACCGGTACTTCGCCCACGACCTCTTGGCGGCGCTGGGCAAGCCTGCGCACCTTCCGGGCTTTCCAGACTCGCGCGCTCCGGTGTGGGAGGCCGCCACCGCGTGGCTGGCGGCGATCCCCGTAAGGCGCCTGACGGTTGTTCGCGCTCATCTGCTCACCCGTATGCGTCTGCAGCGCCTGCTCGACCTGCGGGCGTTCACCGGAGCGGATCTGGTCCTGGTGTGCCACCGCTCCCGCCTGACCGCTGCCCTGCGCGACGCTCTCACCGGCGTGCCCCACACGCTCGTCCAGGCCTTGGCCGCCGACGACATCCTCGCCGGGGTGTCCGCGCCTGGCCCGGACCGGCCTGCCGCGCCGCCGCGAGTTGTTGGCCGCTGGATCACCGTGCCGGCGTTGGAGCGGCTGGGGGACTGGGATGGATCGGACCACTGCATCGGGTGCGTCCCGCCGCCTATCAGGTGGCGCTACCGGCCCCGGCCCCGGCCACGCTCGCCGCAGACCACTGCGGAGATTGCCCGCCGTATCCATGCCGCGACCGCGCACCCCCGCCTGGCCGCCGCGCTGGCCGCCACCGTCTTCACCGGCGCCTCAGGGCAGCAGTTGGGCACCGCCCGCCTCACGGACTGGCGCGAGGAAGCCGCCGCCCTGGCCCTGCACGACCCGCTCGGGCAGATCGATGGCTGCGCCGTCCACCCCGTGCCCGCCTGGGCGGCCGTCTTCCTCCGTGCCGCCGCCCACTTCATCCGCCTCGCCCCCACGCCTGGCACACCCCTGCTTGTCCAGCCCGAGGAGCACCCTGCCCTGCTTCGGCTCGCCGAACAGGTCCGGCTGCGCCCGCCTCAGCCCAGCACTGACAGGGAGCGCGCCGCCGTTCCTGCCCGTGGGATCGACTGGTTCTACCGCGAGCTGAAGGAGACAGGCATGGATGCTGAGGTGCCCCAGCCGCCCCAGCGCCCGCGACTGCGGGTACGACGTGTCAAGAAGCCGTCGGCTGGCGCACCATGACCAGGCCGCGCAGAACCCTTGCGAACTGCTCCCCGAAGCCGACCCGGGTGACCTGTTCAGCGCTGACGAGCGTGACGCCGGTCGGCAGGACGACCAGTTGTACGAGTCGACTACGCGGATGCCGGCGACTGGTTGGAGCTGTCCGAGTCTGCGGGCGGTAGTGCTCCTGGCGGCGGGTCGGGTGGTGGCTGGGGGGTGGTGGCGGGGGCTGTGGCCTGCCGGTAGGTGATGATGGCTTGGATTCTTTTTTCGGGGTCTGTTATCTGGTCCAGTGTGGCTGCGAATTTCTCGTCGACGAGTGTTCCTTTTCGTTGTCGGGCGTGTTCGAGGATCAGGCTGGTGAGGGGGACGGCGAGGTAGGCCGCGATGACGATTGCTCCTATGGCCCACCAGGGTGCGCCGCCCAGGGCACCTGCGAGGACGGCGGGGAGTCCGGCCAGGAGGCTGGTGATGGGGGCAAGGGAGGACGAGTTCATCGCGTGGATGCCCTTCCAGCACGTGACGGCGGGGCCGCCTCATGCCTGAACGAGCCGTGCGGGGACGGCTGGGACGGGGAGAGGCGGCACGGGTGTGCCGTGGTGTGAGGGCATGCCGAGGGCCGACGCCGCCGCGGGGCGGGCCGGTGGTGTTTTACGGCAGGCATGTCAGCCCCTCGGGAGGCCGGTTCGCTGGTCCCGTGGGGTGGTTTAGAGGGTTTGTTCGGCGGTTTTTGCGGAGGAGGTTTTCTTTGGCTTTTTGGGCAGGGTGGGCTACATGTGGTAGCTAACAAAAAGAATGCTGATAAAGCCCTTAAGCCGGTTCATTTAACCTTTTCCGCGCCGCCTTTCTCTTCCTCGTTGGCCTCGTGCATCCTCCTGCGGGCACGCCAGACCTGCCCACCAGTATCGGTCATCACGGCACCGTCCGCAGCCTGTTCGGCCAGATAGTCGCGAAGATCCCGACGGTCGCGACTGGTTGAGAGGGGCAGCGGACCAAGGGCGGGTGGGCCAGTTCCCCTGTGGCTGACCCGCCTGGAGGCGACGCCGGTACTGGATTCTGCTGCCGCGGACAGCCGCCCCGGTTTCAGCTCCAGCGCATGCCGAGGGCGTTGAGCGCGTTGATGCGCTGCGGGGGCAGTTTCGCTCTGCGGGAGCGCTGGTTGGATATCCATATGCCCAGTCTGATCTCGGTGCCGTCGGTGATTTCCACATGCTTGCGGGGGACGTTCAGGTGCCCTTCGCGCTGGGCGTAGGCAGCCGCTGCGGCGAGGTTCCGTGTGAACTTGTCGTCGTGGGGGACGCGCACTGCGCCCTGCACACCGCCGTCCCCCGGCGTGACGCCGAGTTCGGCCAGCAGCCGCCTCTGCTCTGGGTAGAGGACGTCCCAGTCGGCTTGCTGGCGGGCCAGCCAGGCGCCGATGTCTTCCCCGGCCATCATGTGCCCGGGCGCGATCTCCACCGCTCCTCCCGCGGCGACATGCTGCCGCAGCAGGACGTAGCGGCGCTGCCAGACAAGCGGCCACTCGGGACACCAGTACGGGTCGACCTCGGCCAGTGCCGCCTTGCGCCGATCGTTCAATGCCCCTCGTGCGCCGACGGCAAGGCGTGCCTCCCGGCGCCGGTTGGCCAGCCATGTCCCGATCGGGTAGCCGTCCACGACGGCGTCGTGCCCGGCCGCGAGGTGGTCGTGGACGGCGTGGTAGGCGCGGGCTATCGACAACCCTGTCTGGAAGGCGTGGTCGGGGTGGCTCCACACCATGCTGAGGCGTTCCAGCGCGTCGATGCGCACCGCGGCCAGCCGGCCGGTCCCGTAGGCCTTGCGCTGCTCGGCGATCCACTGTCCCAGCGGGAAGCGGCCGTCCTTGGAGTGGAAGGGAACGTTCAGGTGGCCGTGGGCCGCGTGGAAGCGGCGGGCGGCCGCCCAGCCGCGCAGCCACCCGCGGCGCTCCACGTTGATCACCCGCAGTCTCACGAACTCCGCGATGTCGGCGGGATCCCGGGCGGTGGCGAACAGCAGCGGCCCCTCCTGCTCGGCCGTGCCTGCAGCATCCCCACCGGGCCAGGCGGCGAGCCGGTCGATCACGTCGGTGTCGTGGGCGGCGAGCGCGGCCAGGACCTTGACCAGTGGCAGATAGGAGCCGGACGCCAGCCAGTCCTCGCTGCGCTCTCCGGGGGCCAGGAAGACCGGCACCAGCAGTGAGGCGACCTTGTCCCCGCGCGGGCCTTGCCGCAGCGCGCGCCCGACGGTCTGGACGGTGTCGACGATCGACTCCCGAGGATCGCTGAAGACCACCGCGTCCACCTCGGGGATGTCGACGCCTTCGGCCAGTACCCGGGCGCTGGAGAGCACACAGCGCTCCACCACGACCCCGTCCGCGCCCCACCCGCGGGCGAACTGCTCCAACACCGCTCGCCGGTGGACCATGCCATGGCCGCCGTGCAGCCAGCCGGACCATACCCGCCGCGGATGGACCGCCGGATCCGCAGACCACAGGCGCCCGGAGGCCTCCGGCACCGCTCGGGTGAAGACGCGGGCGTCCGCGACGCGGTGATGGAACGTCATCACCCGCGTCAGCTGGTGGGCCGACGCGGCCTTGAGAACGGCCGTCTGCAACGCCTCCAGCCGCACCGCTCCCGCCCTGGCGCCGGAGCCCTCCTCATCCGGTGCCGTCGCTGCCACAGCGGGATCGCGGATCTCCAGCACGATGATCTGGTAACGGGCCAGCAGCCCGCGACCAATGGCCTCAGCCAGCGACAGCCGGTACACCACCGGGCCGAACACCGACTCGTCGCCCATCGAGGCCACCAGCGGCTTCTCGCCCTCCACCCCGCCGTCCTCTGCGGACCAGGGATCGGCGACCCGGGGCGTTGCTGTCAGATACAACCGGCGCTCCGCCGGCAGCACAGCATCGTCATGGACCGCAGCCCACGGCTTGCCCCATGGGCCCGACGTGCGGTGCGCCTCGTCGACGACCATCAGGTCCCACCGCCCCAGATTCGCCCGGTGAGAGGCAGCCAGCACCGGCAGCGACGCGTACGTGGCGAAGACGGTCACCCGTCCCCTCCCACCGGCCCACGCCAGCAGCTGCCGCGCGTCGGTCGTGCACCGGACCCCGGCGGCGTCCAGCCCGGCGTCCGTACGCAGCGAGCAGACCGCCGCCATCGCCCCGGCGCGTCCCGCCTCCCGCCAGGCGGCAACTGTCTGCACCAGCAGATCCAGCGTCGGCACCAGCACCAGCACCCGACCCGAGCGCGCCACTCGCAAGGCGGTGTGCGCACCCATCAAGGTCTTGCCTGTCCCGCACGCCGAAACGATCGTCGCCCGCAGCCCCATACCCGGGAAAGCAGCATTCCCCAGGGCGCGCACCGCCGCGTCCACCGCTTCGGCCTGATGCGCCCGCAACACCGACCTCCCTACGACCAACGAGCCCCCTCTCACCTGCACGAACATGCTCCCTACTGCGGCACTTAGATGTCACTGATTCTGCGACAGAACGTCACCATCACAGGCTCTGCTGCCAGTTGCGGCCTTCCCGCCCTCTGGAGCCAGCTCACCGGTCAGAGATGTATCCAGCTGAACGATGAGTGCTCTCGCGACGCGATGCACCTGGTCTACAGTGAGGGCTGCTTTTTGCTGGGCGCTGCGCAGGTTCGGTGAGCGTCACGCAGTTTCACCGGTCGGCTGCAGCGACAGCCCTGTGCACCACCGCCGCGGAGGCCGTGATCCAGTTTTGATCCGCGTTGCTTTTTGAGGCATCGAGCCCGTGCCAGCCGCAAAGGCTCAACTCGGATCGTAGAGGGCGGTCAGCTGCGGCAGCCGTCGGCGCATCTCCTCGGCATCGTCGAAATCGAACGGTTCGCCCATGCCTTCGCCCTGGGTTACCTCGTCCGTTGCGCGCGCTTTGCTGTAGCTCTCCCAGTCTTCCCAGTAGTCGTCCTCGTCTCCGGTCAGCTGCGCGTAGGCGCGACTGGAGACGAAGCCGAAGTCTTCGGCGAACACAACGTCCTGGTCGCCAGAGGCCACTGCGGCCTGGACGGCGGGATGTTCGGCGAGTATGTCCGGGCAGGCGGCCACTCGTTCGTACCAGTGGGGTCCGAGTGCGACCAGGCCGGCGGTGAAGTCGCTGAACCTGTCATCGGAGCAGCCCTCGCCGATGAGGTAGGCGGCTGCCCATACGTCCCAGCGCTAGACCGCGCTGCGCAGTCGGGTGAAGCGGTGTTCGAACGCGAGGATCTCTTCCGCGGGCAGGGCCGCCAGCTGGGTGGTGACCGCATCCTCAAGAGGCTTGCCGCTGTCTTTGGCGGTACTGAGGAGGTGCCAGAACGCTTCGGTGTCCACGACGGGGAGTCTCCAGCACCCACCCTTGCTGCCGCGGAGGGCCGTAGGCCCGTCCCGCGCGGAGCGCGGGGAAGGCTGGAGCGCAGCGGAAGCCGTGGTCGGGCGGGAGCCCGACCGTAGGTCCGCGCAGCGGACCGTTCGTTCTTGGAGCGCAGCAGAAAGAACGTCAATTCGTGTGCGCAGCACACGAATTGGGTGGCGAGCAACGCGACCCACCTCCGCTCACGCTCCGCGTGAGCGGAACTCCCGTGCGCAGCACGGGAGTTCGCTTGCATCGCGCGTAGCGCGATGGGTGACGGTGTCTCCGCAGTTCAAAGAAGCTGATGCAAGCCCGGGGCCATCGTGCG